>CAXBGT010000076.1:0-22316 GCA_963975265.1 uncultured Saprospirales bacterium | reverse complement strand
ATGCTCCATCCGCTTGCGGTGGGGTAGTCAAAATTGTAGGATCTTTTTTACTGTATTCTATCTCTGTTGGTTCTTCTCCGAGTTAATTCCATTAATATCATCTGATACTCTCGACCCATTTCTCCGCTTACCGCTGTATTCTCTTGAGCACGTCGGATTAGATAAGGAATTACCTCTTTTAATTGCCCGTATGGCATGTACTTTGTGGCGTTGAATCCTATGGAAGATAGGTTGAATGTTATTTGATCACTCATTCCATAGAGTTGACTGAAATTCAGGTTTGAATGGTTTCTAGGAATGCCATTTGAGACCATGAGCTCTGCTTGTAGCATATTGCTTTCTTGATTATGAGAAGCATTGTAGGATGCTATTTGTTGATAGTTTTCGACGCAGAATCGGATGGCTAGATTATAATCTTTATCAGTTGCTGCTTTGTCTTTTTGAATAGGGGATGGGTAACCATTTGATAAGGCTCTTGCTCTTTCTTTTTCCATGTATGCGCCCCTTACTATTTTTGCAGCCAGAATGTATTCTTTCGATTGTGCTTCTTTGAATGAGGCTTTCAGATAGTCCAACCTATCATGGCGATACATTTGGAAGGTGTTGTATACTGTTGCTCTGTCTTTATTATATTGTTGTTGTAGTTTTGTGACTAAGCTGTCAATCACACCCTGAATCCAACTTTCTTCGGCATCTACAAATAGAGTGACCTTATTGACTTCGGCAGATTGCCCAACAAAAGACAGACGTTTCAACATATGCTGATATGCTTCCTTCTCGGATTCTGATAGTGTTAGTTTTGCTTGCACTTTTTCTAGAAGCTCAATTTTTGCAAGTGCTGTTATCTTGAAACTAACTACAGCTACATTTTGATGTTGTGCAGCAAATGATATTGCTCGTAGCATTTCCTCCATGGATGAATTGAAGTCAGATTCGGACTGTTTAACTTCAGCACCATAATCCAATACTGTTTGTACATTCTGATTGGCTAATTGGCTGATCGCCAATTGACAATCAGTTAGTGATTCACCTCCACAAAAATGGTCAAATACTGTTTTCTTTGTAATAAGCTCTACGAATGGGAGCTTATTATTTAATGCCCAAAGCGCTAATTTGGATCCCAGGTTGACAAGTATAGGTTTGTTCATCATGGAAAATAACCATGAACTCTTTTTAAGTGCCGAATCCGATTTGCTATCAAATGCAATAGTTGTATTCTCAAAATCTGGCAACGAATTAATATGTTTGCTTGCATGCATAATTCCCTGATTAATTATTATGAATATTTGAATCTGATTAGAATAAAAAAGAAGCCAGGCTATCAACTGCTATTTATGACAACCTGACTTCATGATTTAAACTAAACTAAGATTGAAAAAAATATTTCTTAGAAAGTAAAACTCACTTTACTGAAGACTCTTCTTCCATCAATACCAAATTGAGTTGTCTGCCATGGATATTTGAAACGCCCTACGAAATCAAGGTTTCTATCTTGTGGTGCACCACCTTCATATACATCAGCAAATGTATCAGGATACACATTAAATAAATTTGAAGATCCTACCGTCAATGAAATCTTATCAGTGAAATCATAAGAGAAACTTAGATCAGTCAACATTTTACCTCCATAAGTAGCATCATCTATTTCGTTGTTTGCTAGATATGTTACCTTACCATAGTATAATAATGAAAGTGTACCAGACAGTTTGTTCTTCTTGTAAGTACCAGTAGCTACGATCTTAGTTCTTGGTCTCCACGTCTCTACTCTCGATACATCCTCTCTTGTGAAAATATTTCCAACTAATCCGTTTTCTTCGATAAAGTCTGAAGTTTGGATGTCTCCGTCAACTGTTGTTTGGTTGAAGTTACCTGCAACACTACCACCTAATCTTCCTCCAGCTAAGTCGATTCCGCTGTAGTTAAATACAACATCTACACCTTGAGTTGTAGTTGATATAGCATTCAAGAAGAATCCCATAGAACCAACACCTACATTAGATAATACTTGATCAATTGGAGAATCAGGATCCCCAGTTTGTGTAACTTGACCTGACAATACGATTCTGTCATCTACTTTAATACGGTATGCATCAACTGAAAATCCCATTTTATCAGACAATCTTGCTGTAAATCCAGCTCCTAGATTAAATGAGGTCTCTGGGTTCAATTTAGGTATTCCTAATGCTCTAAGTGCAGGGTTGCTATTCGCAAGGATACCATTCTGTACTACTCCATTGCTAGTAAGTGTAGTCGTCAGTGCTGTATAGTGAATTTGGTGCAAAGAAGGTGCACGGAAGCCACTACTAACTGATGCTCTAATATTAAATTTACCATCAGCAATACGGTATCTTGAATTTAATTTCCAACTCAAGTTCGTCCCGAAGTCACTATAGTTTTCAAATCTAAGTGCTCCACCAAATAAGAAGTCTTTTGTGAAGTCAGCTGTAACTTCTGCATATGCACCGATGTTATTTCTGAAGTTGATAGACTCATTTTCTGGTCTGAATCCAGGGAAAGACTCTGAACCGGTACGTCCACCTTCTGCATCAGGATTCATTCCGTCACCATACGAAGCAAATTCGCCAGCTTCAGTTTGGAACCTTTCTGATCGTTGCTCTATACCGAATGCTGTTGTCAAAGCAGAACCATTGTCTCTCTCGAAACTCTTAGAGATATCTAAGTTGTTCACTATATGGCTAAACTGGTGTGCACCATTGTAAAAATCACTTGGGCTACTACCAGCATAAGATTGGTTGAATGAGTTTACGATATAGTAATCTATTCTACTCTGTCCTGTTGTCGTACTCAAATCAAAGTTCCATCCACCTCGTATTGTTTTCAAACCTGCTGTAAATGAATGATCACCAATTTGTGGTGCCATTTCAGCTAAGAAGAATTCAGCACCTGGGTATATCGCCTCAAATCCAGCTACCCAATATGGTACTCTAGCAAATTGTGGAGCAGAACCTCTTCTGTTTACTGCTGTACCGAAGAAGTATAATTCTGTTTCAGTCTTTTCTTCTAATGTATATCCTGCATTAAGAGAGAAGTTAGTAATCGTCATGTCAGGTAATCCTACTTGGAAACCTGCAGACTTCTCTCTTCCTAAGAATGATGTCAAATCAGTCAAACTAAAATCCGTATCATCAGAAACACCCCAGTATCCGGCTTCATCCGCTACACTTGTGATCTCTCCAGCACGTTGAGTTCTCTTCTGGTCGAAGTATCCAAAGTTGAAATTTGCATATCCCTTTTTAGTGATATTTACACCGAATCCAGCTTCTACTTGATACTGCTGCCCATCACCTTCTGTAGTTGTATTGTATCCAAGATTTACGAATGGATCAGATTTCTTTTTTAATACTAAGTTGATCACACCAGCTACGGCATCAGATCCGTATTGTGCTGCGGCACCATCTCTCAAGATCTCTACTCTTTCGATCGCTGAAGAAGGCACTGATTTCATATCTACTCCTACTTCTCCTCTACCTGGAGTTACATAACTGTATACAAGAGCACTTGCATTTTTTCTTTTCCCATTTACCAATACAAGCGTTCTACTTGGGAATAGCCCTCTCAAGTCAGCAGGGCTAAAGTGAGCCGCTGCATCAGATATAGGCTGCTCTGTTGCATTGTAAGAAGGCACTTTGAACATCAATTGTTGGTCAAGTACTCCCTTGCCAGATTGTTGTAAAGTTCTAGCGCTGATATTATCAACAGGGACAGGTGCATCATATGATGTACGCGGCTTACCTCTAGAACCTAGAACTGTGATTTCATCTAGATTTACACCTTCATTTAGTATTACATAGATAGGCTCAGATCCTGATACTGTTACTTCTTCATTACTGAATCCTGCGTAAGAGAAACGAAGTAAATCACCATCTTTTGCTGCAATACTAAAACTGCCGTCCACGTCAGTAATCGTTCCTGTGGCTGTACCTACTAACATTACTGTTCCTCCTATGATAGCCTCGCCATCACTGCTTGTTACTACTCCTGATACGTTTTGTGCGTACATTCCTATGGTACATACCATGAGGAGCAGTGTTAAAATTGTTGATTTTCGAATCATTTTTAATAGTTTAAATAGTTAAAAAAATCAGCGCTATCCTCTTAAATCAACGGGACAATTAGGCAATAAAATGACATGCCTAATAATGTGCATTATTAAGTGATTTGACTGTTATCTTGTAAAATAATATGTAGTTTTTTCGTTTTCTACACGTTCTGTAAACGCATTGTTTTTCTAGGCCTGGTTGATTTTTGTTTTTAAATGGTTATTGTTATTGTTAAAAAGTGAAATTTACTTTTGTAAATCCTCTTATTCCATCGATTCCTATCTGCATCGTTTGCCATGGATATTTGAACCTCCCTACGAAGTCAATATTTCTATCATTTGGCACCCCATTATAAGCTTCTGCAAAAGAGTCTGGATAGACATTGAAAATATTGAGTACTCCAATTTGCCACTTAATGTTAGGTCTTATGGAGTAGGTGAGTGACCAATTTGTCAATGTCTTAGGAGAGTACGTAGCATCATCTGCAGGATCATTAGGATGTTTGTATGCTACCGATCCGAAATAATTAACACCTACCGTGGTTGATATTGCTCCTGTAGAATAAGTAATATTATAAAGTATTTTTTGTCTAGGCCTCCATGTTTCCAATCGTGAAATATCTTCTCTAGAGAAAACTTCATCCATAAGATCATTACCTTCTATGAAGTCAGGTAAGTTTACGCTCATCACCTCTGTCTTACTGAAATTGGCAGCAATACTACTTTGGATATGTCCTTTCCCTAGTGAAATTTTATTTAAGTTAAATGTCAAATCGATGCCGGAAGTTGAAGTGTTGACAGCATTCAAAAAGAAGCCTGCTGATTCTGTATCTATATTATTCAAAAACTGATTGATAAGAGAATTTTCATTTGACTGCATCCCTATTTGACCAGATAATACGACTCTATCATGTACATTAATTTTGTAAAGATCTGCAGAGAAGCTCATTTTGTCAGAAATTCGATATGTAAATCCTGCACCAAGGTTAAACGAGGTCTCAGGTTTTAACTTTGGAATTTCCAACATTGCCAGACTCGGGTCTAAATTATTTAGAATCCTATTTTGCACTATTCCTGTTGGTGTCAGTGTAGTGGTAGTAGATGCATAGTAAATCTGATGTAGTGATGGTGCTCTAAATCCATTGCTCATAGAGGCTCTTAGGTTCAGCTTTTTTGGCAGCAATTTATATCGTGCATTCCATTTCCAGCTTAGATTGCTTCCGAAATCACTATAATGTTCCATTCTTGCTGCGACTCCTGTTTGTAATTTTTCTGATATATCTATTGATACTTCTGAATAGAAACCTATGTTGTTCCTCGTACCTCGTACAGCATCTTTGGGGTGTAATCCACTGAAAGATTCGGATCCTATTCTATCCAGTAGGTCAGGAGTTCCGTCTCCATATGAGGCAAATTCTCCCTCTTTAGATTGGAAGACCTCTAGTCGCTGTTCTGCACCGATAGCAAGCGTTAGTGACTTTACGCGCTTGGGGTGAAATGTCTTTTTGATATCAAGATTATTAACTAAATGCGTGAATGAATGTGTACCATTATAGAAGTCTTTTGGGCTATTCTTTCCTAATGATTGATTATATGAATTCTTAATGAAATAATCAATTTTATTATCACCAAACGTAGAGCTAAGATCCATTTTCCAATCATTCAAGTTATGGCGTACTCCTGCGGATAGTGTGTGGTCGACTATCTGAGGTGCCATTTCAGGTAAGAAGAAATCTTGGTTAGGATATATAGTTTCAAAGCCAGTTACCCAATATGGCCCTCTAGCAAACTGAGGAGATCTGCCGCTCCGGTTCATCAATGTACCAAACAAGTATAGTTCTGTATCGCTTTTGTTATCAAGTTTGTAGCCTGCATTTATAGTCGCATTAAACAAATGTATATCAGGTAAGCCTACTTGGAAGCCTGCATTTGGATTTCGATCTAGGTATTGCTCGAATTCATCAAGAGAGAAAATTGATGTTCCCCAATTCTGGGCTTCAGCTTCTGCACTTGTTATTTTGCCAGCCCTCTGTGATCTCTGCTGCTGATAGTAACCTAGTGTAACTGTAGCAAATCCTCTTTCCGTAACATCCAATGAAAACCCTAGAGATGTCTGATATTTCATACCATCGCCTTCATGCGTAATGCCATATCCAGCGTTAAAAAACGGCTCTATTTTTTCTTTTAATTCTAAATTTATTACTCCTGCAATAGCATCAGAGCCATATTGGGCTGCAGCGGCATCTCTTAATACTTCGACAGATTGTATAGCATCTGGCATGATCGATTTCAAATCTACTCCAACTTCACCTCTACTAGCAGTTACATAGCTGTAAAGCAGAGCGCTAGTATTTTTTCTTTTTCCATTGACGAGTACCAATGTTCTACTTGGTAGTAACCCTTTGAGATCTACAGGATTGAAGTGTGCTGCAGCATCCGAAACGGGGTGTTGTGCAGAGTATATTGATGGGACGATTTGTGCCAGTTGTTGGTCGAGCGTATTTTCTCCAGTTTTATTCAGTTGGTCCATAGATACATGATCGATCGGAACTGGAGAATCAAAATGAGTCGTAGGAAGTCCCCTCGAGCCCAAAACAGAAACCGAGAATAGTAATACGCCTTCTTTTAATTGTACATCGAGCCCATCATTTTCAG
This sequence comes from uncultured Saprospirales bacterium, assembly GCA_963975265.1. Classification (GTDB taxonomy): domain Bacteria; phylum Bacteroidota; class Bacteroidia; order Chitinophagales; family Saprospiraceae; genus CAJXUU01. Next base: position 15,601 of record CAXBGT010000076.1, on the reverse strand, counting down.
GGATCTCTAATTGCTTCGAATCATAACCAGTAAAGGAAATTTCTAGCTGATTAGCATCCTTTGGGAGTTTTAGCCGATACTTTCCTTCTTCATTACTAGTTGTGCCATATGTTGTACCTACGATTAATATCGAAGCGCCAACGAGAGGGAAACCGTCAATATCAGTTACAGTCCCAACTAGTTCTTTTTCTGGTTTGAAGTTTAGCCGGGGTGAATTTTGATTGAATTTTGCTAATTGCTTATTAGCATCTATGTGATCAATAACATCATTTTGTCGCTGGTTATTTCTGGATGATTTATTATTGGATGCGTTATCTTTGTAGATCGTGTAGAAATTAAGCCCTAGATGTTTATGTCGTAATCCAGTATTAAATAATGCCCTTTTGATAGCCGTGGTTAATTCCTCTTCTTCTACCGGTAGGAATTTGACAGACACACTTTTTACATCTTTTGTATTATAAGAGAAAATAACATCATATTGATTCTGTAAATTTTTCAAAACTTCAGCTAACGGTCGCTCCACATCATACGCAGACATAGCGACAACTTTATCCTGAGCGCAACAGCACACAAGAATAAGAATTGCGATTAGCTTTAGTTTGTAAAAGTCCATACTTTTATTTAATGATATACTTTGCTTCTATTTTTTGAATGTCTAATTTGAATATATCTCTTAATGTCTCTACTGTTATATCTAGATCATGCACTGGGATACCGCCTGTGAATTTTTGATCAGATCCTTTCTTAGCTATGTTCTCAAAGTTTACATCGTACACCTTACTCACAACCAATAGTACTTCTTGGAGTGATGTTTCTTCGAATAGTATAACCTTGTCTTTCCATGCTATGTTCTCGAGTGCGTCAGCTTTTCGATTCTCGATGACTTTATTAAGTGTTTTTGCATAACTGACCAGATATCCTGGCTCCATTTGTATTGGAGGACTTTGGTTCTCGCCAAGATTAAGGTTTACTTTACCTTCATCTAAGTAGACACTTGTCTTTTGATCCTCTGTATTGACATTGAACTGAGTGCCTAATACTTGCACTACTAGATCTTTGGTCGTAACAGTAAATGCTTCATTGTCTATTGGCTTTTTTGTAACATTAAAGAATGCTTCACCATCTAGCTGTACATTTCTGACATCACTGTCTACGTAGCTTAGTCTGGAATTTTTATTTAGTATGACTTCTGTACCATCTTCGAGAAGGATATCTTTTTGTTCCTCTAGGGTAGTCCAAACGATTTCTTGATTGACAATCCCCGAAGAAGTGTACGTCCAAAGTCCCACGCCTGCAACGATCAAAAATGAAGCTACTATTCGCCAAGTACTTGAGATCCTGAAAGGAATTATATTTGACTTCTTACTTATTGATTCCGATTCGATTTTGGTTCGTAACTTAGTTAGAGCTTCTTGGCTCTTTTGCTTACTTGTCATTTTGATCTGGGCATCGAAGTGTTGTATAGGGAATTTGGCAAGTTCTGTCAATTCTAAGTGTTGAGGATGAGCAATAAAGTAAGACTCCCATTTGGCTATATCTACATCGTTGATTTGATTTACCCAGTTAGTAAAGCTGGGGTCGGCTTGCCACTTTTCTATTAATTCTAATTCTAAAATATTCATTAATCTTTATTTAGGATGCTTTTTTGATTATGTGATATAAGCATTCTGTTACTTGCTTACTTATATAGAGTGAGTTGTTAAGAATTTATAACATTGGTATTATACTTTTTATGAAAATAATAAAACAGACAATAAAAACAGAAGGAGTCGAGAGGCTGATAATTTTAATTTTTTCAGTGCTTTGTATACCATATTAGCGACGACTTGGGGCTGAATACCCATAATTTTTGCCACTTCTTTGCCTGTGAGCCCATTGAAATATTTCAGGTAGATAGCTTCACGTTGTCGCCAGGGAAGATCATTCAGCATACTGGCCAATGTTCTTTTTCTTTCTTCTTGTAAGTTATTAGTTATCAGAAAGTCCTCTTGTATAAATTGCATATCTGAGGGAATAGAAGAAAGTTCTTCGAATTTGATCAGTATCTTCTTCTTAAGGAGTACCCTTCTTCTGAATGAAGTTAAAAGGTAGGCTTTGATGTTTTTTATGTTAGCTAAGTCTATTTCTTTTTGATAAATGTAGAGAAACAGCTCTTGGATACACTCCTCTGTGGTGTATTCGTCTCCAATTATTTTTTTTCCGTAGCTGAATAGAAGGGAATGAAATTGAAGAAAGATTTCGTCGAATAGTTTCTCCTCTTTTTTTAGCATAAATATATTAAAGTCACCAACATAATTTTATGAGTTTCAATTTATCTTTTGATATTTTACTCTTTGCCAATAAGTTCTAAGCTATATAAAACATATTACTTTCACATACAAAGAGAGTGTTTTCTTGGAAGTATAACATCACAAGTGATGGTTATATACTTTTTATTCAATGTGAAAATTTTAAAATAGGGGTGTAAAATCAGTCTTGATTCGATAATACTATTTACTTGTATGAATTCAACTATATTATTTTGAGTTATCGAAATGTCTTTTTTTGTCTAAATATATAGGCATTGCTAGGCTACTCTTAACATTTTTCGACACAATAAATTAAGGAACTTCAAAATTATTATGCGATATTTTGGACAGTAAATTATATTCTGGATGTTAAATTGATAAAAAAAAGATCATCCTAATTAAAAGATGACCCTACGTTATTTGTATTAAAATCAATTGCTTGTTACAGATTATAGTTAGGTTCCAAATTCTCTGGATGATCGGTATACCAATCTTTAATGTATTTTATGACCTCATCTGGATCATCTGACATTGGTATAAGATCCATATCCTTAGCGCTAATGGTACCATGATTTTCTAACATTGAACTTTGTATCCACTCTCTCATGCCGCCCCAAAATTCTGTGCCCATGAGTATAACAGGTACTGGTTTTATCTTCTTGGTTTGGGTTAACGTCAATACTTCGAATAGTTCGTCGAGCGTACCAAATCCACCTGGCATTACAATAAATGCTTGAGCGTATTTGACGAACATTACTTTCCTTACAAAGAAGTATCTATGGTTCAGTACTTTATCAGGGTCGATGTAGGCATTATGTGACTGTTCGAAAGGTAAGTCAATATTTAAGCCGATAGAAGTACCACCATTTTCGAATGCTCCTTTATTGGCAGCTTCCATAATCCCTGGTCCGCCACCTGTGATAACGCCGAACCCTTCTTCAGTTAATCTTGCAGCCATATCAGTAGCCAATTCATAATATTTTTCTCCTGGTTTGGTTCTTGCTGATCCGAAAATCGAGATACTAGGTATAATGCTATTCATCGTCTCAAATCCATCCACGAATTCTGCGATTACTTTGAACATTGTCCAACTGTTTTCTCCTTTTATTTTAGTCCACTTCTTCATGTTTTTAGCGAACTTCTCTCTTTTATCTTCCATTAATTACTGTTTTTTAATAATTCAATAATGACTCTATGGCCACTTTTACTTTCTTTGCAGATGGGATCATTGTCTTTTCTAAGGTCTCATTAAGAGGTATAGCTGGCATGTTTTCGGCACCTACCACTGTCACTGGTGCATCTAGATGACGAAAGCATTCTTGCTGTACTCTCGAAGCTATACTTTGAGCAAACCCATTGTGAACTGGCTCTTCTGTAACTACTAGAATGCGACCATACTCTTTCGATTTTCCGAAGATTAATTCTTCATCAAGCGGATACAATGTACGTAAATCTAAAATGCCAACATGACCAACTAAATCCTTGGCAGCATTGTAAGCCCAGTGGACTCCCATTCCATAAGCGATGACTAGAACGTTGTTTCCGCTCTTTTTGTTGAGTTCGGACGACTCAATTATCATATTTCCTTTTCCAAATGGTAAAATATAATCTTTGTCGGGCATGATCGTCTTCGCCATATCAGTCCCTTTTACCTTCGACCAATATAGACCTTTGTGCTCAAGCATAACAACTGGATTAGGATCATAATATGCGGCTTTCATCAGTCCTTTCATGTCAGCACCATTACTAGGGTAGGCTATCTTTATCCCTCGTATATTGGTAAGTACAGATTCCACACTGCTAGAGTGGTAAGGCCCACCACTTCCATATGCACCTATAGGTACGCGTAGAATCATACTCACTGGAAATTTACCATTTGACAAATAGCAACTTCTACTTACTTCACTAAATAGCTGATTTAGCCCTGGCCATATATAATCAGCAAATTGGACTTCTACAATAGGCTTCAACCCTGCAGCTGACATTCCAACAGTACTTCCAATGATAAATGCTTCTTGTATGGGTGTATTGAATACTCTTTCGTCTCCAAATTTCTGCGCTAAGGTAGCGGCTTCTCTAAATACACCTCCAAGTCTTGCGCCCACATCTTGACCATAGAGCAAACACTCAAGGTGATCCTCCATCAATTCCTGAACTGCCAACAGTGCACTATCAACCATTACTTTCTCTTCTCCGTTTTTTGGTTTTCTATTTCCTTTCTCTTCAGTGATAGGGGTGGGAGCAAAATCATGGGTGAACAAATCTTCTGGCTGTGGATCTTCCGCTTTTAGTGCTTTCTTATAAGCTTTAATAACTGTTTTTAGAGCAAGCTTTTCAATTGTTTCTCTTTCTTCAATTGATATTTTATAATCAGAAAGTGTTTTTTGCAATTTGGGGTAAGGATCCCTACTAGCATGTTCTTCGAGGTCATCCCTATACCATTCTTTTCTTACACCAGAGGTGTGGTGATTAAGAAGTGGTACTTTTGCGTGTACTAAAAAAGGTCTTCTTTCTAACCTACATTTTTCTATGACATTGTTCATCGTTTCGTAACAAGTCACAAAGTCGCTGCCATCGATTGATATTGCTTCTATACCAGGGAACCCTTTCGCATATTCTGCAGCGTCCATTGCTCTAACCTCAGCTGCATTTGCAGATATGTCCCAGTCATTATCTTGGACTAAATAGATGATAGGGAATTGTTTGAGTGCTGCCATTTGTAAAGCTTCACTAATCTCCCCTTCCGTCATCGCAGCATCTCCTATCGAGCAAATTACAATTGGGTTTTTCCCAAATTCATTAACGGAGAGGCCTATTTTTTCTTTGTATTGGATTCCCATTGCTATACCTGTAGCGGGAATAGTTTGCATTCCTGTTGCTGAAGATTGGTGAGGGACTGTAGGTTTATCTTCATCTCTTAAACTTGGATGACAATAATATGTTCTACCGGCTGAGAATGGATCATCCTTTTTGGCTAGTATCTGAAGCATGAGATCGTAGGGTGTGCATCCAATGGACAATAACATCGCATCATCTCTATAATATGGAGCTACGAAGTCGACTGGAGTAAGCTGCATTCCTGCGGCAATCTGGATCGCTTCATGCCCTCTGCTAGTAGCATGTACATATTTTGAAACAGTTTTGATATTGTCTTCATACAGTTCTGCCATGGACTTGGCTGTATGCATGAAGCTATATGCTTCTTTTAGTATTTCTGCACTGATGCTTGTTTTGGCGTTTGTCATTTGGTAGAAAAGATTAGGTTGGCGAATATACAAATGATTGATCGTAAAGAAAATGAAATGATAGGTATGTTATATTTGATTTATTCTTACTAAGACAATCTTTAAATTTCATGTATAAGCTGCACTTACATTCCTTTTCTTTATTTTTGTCATGTCATGCATTAAAATAAAGTAGTATAATTTGAGAATAGCACTTTTTAGCCTTTTTTTATTCCTCCAATCTGCAATTGCTTCAGGGCAGGGGTATTTCGAATCAACACCAGATATGGAGGAAGCCTATCGACTAGTATCTACACTACGATTTGATGAAGGCAGAAAAAAGATTGCGTCAATAAAGAAGAATGATCCAAATAATAAATTGGTCTATTTGGTCGAAAATTATATTGATTTTTTTACGATTTTTATCAACGAAGAAAAAGAGGAGTACGAGCGCCTTTCTGATAATAAAGAGCTGAGAATTAATCAAATAAAGCAAGGGGATAAAGAAAGTCCTTATTATCGTTTTGCCATAGCTGAAGTTCACCTCCAATGGGCGACAGCTAGATTAAAGTTTGGAGAAAGAACTACACCAGCTACTGAGGTGCTGAAATCATACAAGCTATTAGAGAAAAACAATGAAATGTTCCCAAATTTCATTGCAAATAAAAAGAGTTTGAGCATCATACATGCTTTGAGTGAAAGTTTGCCTGGTTGGGTTAGAACATTAATGGGTATCAAAGGATCGATTGAACTTGGAACAGAGGAAATCGATGAAGTCGTAACCTATGCTAAGCTCAACAATTTTCTATTTACAGAAGAGTCTTATGCCATCTATGCCTACATTTTGTTTTTTCAGAATAATAAAAGGAAGGAAGCGTATGATTTGTTGACCAATGCAAATTTAGATCATTCGAAAAGTCCATTAATTTGTTTTTTGAAAGCGAACATTGCACATAAAAATGGATACAATGAAGAGGCCAAAAAGATATTAGAGGAGAGACCACGTGGAAATGGTTATATGCCTTTTCCATATCTTGATTTTATGTACGGTAGGTACAAATTGTATTCATTAGATGAAGATGCAAATGATTACATCCTAAATTTCATAAGTAAATTTAGAGGACGCCACTTTGTGAAGGAAGCTTACCAAAAGCTTGCTTGGTATGAACTTGCTCTCAATGAGGATATATCAGCATATAAAAAATATATGAAACTCTGCCAGGATAAGGGATTTGATTTAGTAGATGAGGATAAGCAGGCACTCAAAGAAAGTGAAGAAAAGAAAATACCAAATCCCACCTTGCTGAAAGCTCGTCTCTTATTTGATGGCGGATACTACTCAAAAGCTTATGTGTTATTGGTTAAGAAATCATACATGTTTATCGAACCAGGCGATGATCAACTAGAATTCCACTACAGGATGGGTAGAATCAGTCATGAATTACAAAATTATCCTGACGCTATAGAATTCTATTCTATGACAATCAATGCAGGGAAAAAATCGAAGTCTTTTATGGCATGTAATTCTGCCTTGCAAATTGGTCTTATATTGGAAGAACAAAAGAAGCATATACAAGCAAAACGATTCTATGAACAATGTCTAGATATTTCACCTGATGAATATGAGAGTAGCCTGCATCAAAAAGCAAAGTCAGGGATAGAAAGAGTAACACATTCTATTAATTGATTGACCGGCTTTCGAAGAAAACGGTCAAAGGCTTTCGAAATAGAGATAAATAGACAGCTTTTGTTAAAATTGAATAAAAGTGATTTTAGCTGAAAAAGAAATTTAGACTTTCACAGTAAACGATCAGGACCTATTTTATATTTAAAGTAAAATCTAAATAATGAAGTACAAGAATATTTATGTTGCTGCCAGTAGCCAACACGTGGGAAAAACAACTTCGACACTCGGCCTTGTATCTGGTTTTATGAAAAAAGGTCTAAAAGTTGGGTATTGCAAACCTGTGGGGCAGAAGTTTTTAGATGTAAATAATCTCATAGTAGATAAGGATACGGTCTTGTTTGCAGATTTGATTCATTTTGATCTAATTCCTGAATATCACAGTCCAGTAATTTTAGGCCCTGGTGCTACTGAAAGGTATCTTGATAATCCTGATCAATACGATCTAGATTACACCATTTTAGAAGCGAAACGCTATATGACCAATAACAATGATATTAATGTTTACGAGGGTACAGGACATCCAGGAGTAGGCAGTGTAGCGGGCCTATCTAATGCGCGTGTAGCCAAGTTGTTAGATGCTGGAGTAGTCATGGTGGTAGAAGGAGGAATCGGTAGTACAATAGATATGCTTAATATGAGTATTGCCATTTTTAGAGAAAATAAGGTTCCAATCATTGGTGTAATTCTCAATAAAGTAAGAGCAGAAAAACTCGATAAAGTGAAGGAATATGTAAGCAAATGGCTTGTTCGTAATAACCTTCCACTACTTGGAGTAATACCATATGATCAAACACTAGCTTATCCAATAATCCGGAGTATAGCAAAATCTGTAGATGGTACAATCATTTATAATACAGATTCTGATAATAATAAAGTAGCGGGTATTTTATCTGGGTCTCTTATTGATCTAGAAAAGTTGCAAAAGATGCCAGATCAGCTACTCGTTGTGTCAACAAAAGCGCTAAATGGTGTAATAAAAAAAATAGGAAATCTAGAGAACCTAAATAACATCGAGGAGACATCTCTATGTGGTATCGTAGCTACTGGTGAAGGAAATATTGATAGTAGTACACTAAAGTATATAGAAGAAAATAATCTACCATTGATTAGGACTCACCTAGATACATACGGTTGTGTTGTCAAGATTAGTAAAATTGAGGTCAAAATCAATCGTAATACGCCATGGAAAGTTAAGAAAGCGATTCAGTTGATCGAGGATCATGTGGATTTGGAGAGTATAATGGAGAAGGTGTAGCAAATTGTCTGAATAGGAATTTATTGAATTTAGGGGTTTAGGGGTTTGGGGCATGTTTACGAGATGCCAAGTGTAAGTACTTAAGCATAAGTAGGTATAATTTGATCCAGACATTCTGGAACTTAAGGTATTAATAACTCCTAGAACTCTTAGAATTGAAATGTAAAGCAATCGCGGATGCAAAGAATACAGTTAGGATTAAATCAATTAGAGAACACATTATTGGTTTTCAGAAGAATCTGTATGTGGAGAAAGTAGGATAGTTAGTCCCTTATTTCTAATCAACCCCTCATTGCCACCACGGGATCCAACTTGCTAGCCTGAATAGCGGGAATAATTCCACTTATTATTCCAACAATAACTGAAGCGGATACACCAAATACAACGTTGTACATAGACAAATACATCTCAAAGGGGATCAGTGAAGATATTATTTTTAAAACAGCTATTACTAAACCAAGTCCGACTAAACCACCTATCAGGCACAGAATAATTGACTCTATCAAAAATTCAAGAAGAATTATGAAACGCTGAGCACCAAGCGCTTTTTTTATCCCTATTATGTTAGTTCGTTCTTTTACAGAAACAAACATTATGTTCGCTACACTAAACATTCCTACCAGTAAAGCGAAAAAGCCAATAAGTAAGCCAACAATATTCAGTACGCCGAAAACAGCATCTAGTACACCCGAAAGTGCGGACAATTCATTCAGTGCAAAGTTCTCATCTTCTTTTGGTTTTAGTCTTCGAGAGGCTCGAAGTATTCCTGTGATTTCGCCTTTTAGGTCTTGCACCTCTACACCTTTTTTAGCTTTAATATTCAGCATTCTTCCTATCCTGCTATTCTCATTGGTATTGACAAATCTCTTCATATTGGGAAAGGAAACCCAAAGCACTTCATCAAAGTTTAGAAAGTTAAATGGATTATCACCTTCTGACTTCAGTACACCTATGACTTGGTATTTCTGACCAAATAGTTTTACATATTTTCCAATTGGGTCAATGGTGTTAAATAGTGCTTGAGCGGTTTGAAAGCCTAATACTAATTTGTTGGCACCCATTGCATACTCTTGCTGCGTAAAATACCTTCCTTTTTCTATTTCAAGGTTTTGGAGCTCTTGATATTCAAAGGTGGAACCCATGATTGATGTATTAGATACAGAACTTGATTTATATTTTATGGTTCTGCCTCCTGTAAAAACAGTATAAGATGAGAGCTCCGCCATTTTAGATTTTTCGAAGATCACTTCAAAATCCTCATAGCTGGCGTCAGGTCTTTTGGCGTATTTCCAGTAATTTTGATTCGGATCTTCTCCCCACGGCATCTTATCTACATATAGAACATCACTACCCAATTCATTAAAACCAGATTTGATAGATTGCTCAAGTGAATCTACCGCTGATTTTACTGCGATAATACAGAAAATACCTATGGTGATACCTAACAGAGATAGGAAGGTCCGTAGCTTATTTCCAACCAAAGATTGGAGAGCTTGGACCATTGATTCATATATAATTTTAAAAAATACTTTCATTGTAGAACTAACTTAGCACAATTTACTTTGTAATATGGTGATACATACAATCATTTCGATCAATGGATGATATTCATCGTTCAATGCATATACAGATGGAACTTAGTTATGACGATTGGAGTCAGTCCAATCTTAAAATTAGTTTGATTTGTACTAAATAAACGGCATGATTGTAGATGAGTGTTTAAGGTAATTGAGCAATGGTTTGCCTATATGGTGTATTTGTTGGTGAAATTATTATTTTTGCAGCCTTTTAAAAGAGAATATTAAAATATGAGAACTAAACTTTCGCAATTTAATTTTGAACTACCTGAAGAGTTGGTAGCAAAGTATCCTTCTGATCTAAGAGATGAATCTCGATTAATGGTTGTGCATAAAGACTCTGGAAAGATAGAACACAAGCAATTCAAAGATGTGCTAGATTATTTTGATGAGGGCGATGCTTTCATTTTTAATAATACAAAAGTATTTCCTGCCAGAATGTTCGGGCAAAAAGAAAAAACAGGTGCTAAGATCGAAGTTTTCTTACTTAGAGAGTTGAACTCTGATGCAAGACTTTGGGATGTACTTGTTGATCCAGCGAGAAAAATAAGAGTAGGAAACAAACTGTATTTCTCACCTAAGGACAACCCAGATGAGAATATCTTGGTAGCTGAAGTAGTAGATAATACCACCAGCAGAGGAAGAACAATTAGATTTTTCTATGATGGTGATGATGCTGAGTTCAGAGAAGTATTAAAGAGCTTGGGGAACACTCCGCTTCCAAAGTATATAGATAGAGAACCAGAAGCTTTAGATGCAGAAAGATATCAAACTGTATACGCTAAGGAATTGGGTGCAGTAGCAGCTCCAACAGCAGGTCTACACTTTAGTAAGGAGCTGATGAAGAGGTTAGAAATAAAAGGGATCAATTTTGCTGATGTAACCCTTCATGTTGGTCTAGGTACTTTTAGATCTATTGATGTAGAAGATCTATCTAAACATAAAATGGATGCTGAGTATTTCAAAATACAGCAACCAGCTGTAAAAGTAGTCAACAAAGCAAAGAAAGCTCGTAAAAGAGTGTGTGGGGTAGGTACAACATCTATGAGGACAGTAGAATCTGCAGTTTCTGCAACTAGAAATCTTAAAGCAGCGGAAGGATGGACAAACCTATTTGTGTATCCTCCATTCGAATTTAATATTGCGAATGCTATGATTACTAACTTCCATTTACCTAAATCAAGTCTAGTTATTATGGCTTGCGCATTTGGAGGAAGAGACTTAATCATGGATGCATACGAAGAAGCTATCAAAGAAAAGTATAAATTTTTTAGTTACGGTGATGCAATGTTGATTATCTAATCCGCCTCATTATCAGTAAGTTGGAATTATTTTCGCACTTATTTGAAAAACTAATCCAAACAAATCAAAAAAAAATTAGATTTGTGGGAATTTTGAACGAATTTCTTGACTTAATATGTTCAGTATTTTGTTTCAACGAAGAATCAAAAACTGAAAGATTATAAATATTTAAAGAATGTATTGGACACTAGAATTAGCACACAAACTTGAAGACGCTCCGTGGCCTGCAACACGAGATGAACTTATTGACTATGCAGTAAGATCAGGTGCACCTCTAGAAGTAATTGAAAACTTACAGGTACTAGAAGACGAAGGGGAGATTTACGAAACGATGGAAGATATCTGGCCTGATTATCCTCGAAAAGATGATTTCTTGTTTAATGAGGATGAGTACTAGAAATTATTACCTTAATAATAAAGAATAAGAGAAATCTCATCACCTTAGCGGGTTGGTGAGATTTTTTTATTCGCAGCCCAAATTCAGTTATCTGTTTTACATTTGACTACCTTGGATCATCAATCGATATATAATATTAACAATATCAACTACCTAGCTAATGACAATAGCAATTGATGGATATTCTTCATGTGGTAAAAGCACACTAGCTAAGGCACTTGCCAAAGAACTCTCATATGTATATGTTGATTCAGGGGCAATGTATCGTGCTGTCACCCACTATTTCTTAAAACATGATGTTGCACTTCATAATACAACGGAAGTAGCGGAAGCCTTGGCCAAGATCAATATTGATTTTACTTACATCGATGGAAAAAATACCTGCATCCTCAATGATGAAAACGTGGAAATCGAAATCAGATCTATGCGAATCTCAAATAATGTCAGCGAAGTAGCAGCGATTGGAGCGGTAAGAGAGCAGTTAGTCAGTTTACAAAGGACTATAGCTGCATCTAAGCCTATCGTTATGGATGGCCGGGATATTGGAACAGTTGTGTTCCCCAATGCAGATATGAAGTTTTTCATAACTGCTGATAAAGACGTCCGGACCAAAAGAAGATTTCAAGAACTTATTACAGCGGGTAAAGTTGTAACCAAACGAGAAGTGGAACAGAATCTCGAACATAGAGATCATATAGATACTACTCGTGAAATATCTCCCTTAAGAAAGGCGGCAGACGCTATCGAAATAGATAATACACACCTGACACGGGAAGAACAACTTGAGTTGGCGATTAAATTTATAAAAGGACTTAATTAAGAAGAATGGGTACATTAGCTATAACCATATTGGCATCGTTATTTTCGGTTGTAAATCCACTGGGAGCAATACCAGTATTTCTAACCTTGACCGCTGATCATACAAAGGCGGAAAGGAACCATACGTCTTTAATGACCAGTATATACTTTATTATTATTTTGACCAGCTTCTTTTGGGCAGGTACATATATTTTAAGCTTTTTTGGAGTCAGTATTTTTGCTTTAAGAATTGCAGGAGGTATAGTTATTATGATGTCCGGTTTCGCCTTGCTCAATGGAAATACTACAAAGAAAAGAATTGGAGAGAAAGTGAGGAAAGAAGCTATGAATAAAGAAGATATCTCTTTCACCCCTATGGCAATGCCAATGTTGTCAGGCCCTGGTTCTATCTCATTATTAATAGGGTACTTCTCTGAATATCAAGAATTATCTAACAGATTTGTTATTGCTGGAATAATTATTTTTACAGGAATTTTGATCTATTTTATACTAAGATCATCACCGCTACTTTTTAGAGTGCTGGGTGAGTCAGGTCTTAAAGCTGTAGCTCGGATTATGGGGTTTATTGTGCTCGCAATTGGCGTCGAGTACATCATTTCAGGTATAGTAGGACTGGTGGATAGCCTGACTGGAAATGCATTGTTGGGTTGAATAGGAAACTTGTGAAAGATCATTCAAATTAGAATAAGACGACAGAGTCACATTCTATTATAGAGAATCAGAAAATAAAAAGCATCGACCTTGTCGGGATTGCACTTTAGGACGCATTTGATTTAGATCAAGGTCGAATCGAAACTGGTGTTTAGGGATTTGCACACTTGAGCGAGCGGCAAAAATAGTTTTGTTTTCTTTGCACTGCTTTTACGATAAAAAACCAAAAATGGCGTAATAATTCAGAAGAAGAGGGGGGCAAACCATCCCCTTACAATGGGGTTCGCTAATTGCGAATATCCCTATTTACAAGACTAAATTAGCAAATACATTAAAACAAATCAGGCCACCAGAAATACATCTAGTGGCCATCGAAAGAGATTTTTGTCATGTTTGTTTTAGAATGTCTTCTATAACTATATGACGACTGATGTTAATGTTTGTGGTGCTGCGGACAAGATATCTGGACTCGCTTCATCACTGTATTTCTTAAAATTTTCTAAAAATAATCCAGCTAAATGATTTGCTTGTTCATTAAATGCATCTTCATCTGCCCATGTATCTTTAGGGTTTAGTAATTTTGAAGGTACTCCATTACATGATGTCGGTACCATTAAATTAAAAATGTCTGTTCGATTGAACTCGACATTGTCTAAATTTCCATTTAATATTGCTGTGATGATGGCTCTTGTGTATTTTAATTCCATCCTATGTCCTAACGGAAATGCGCCTTCTGTCCATCCAGTATTAATTAACCAACAATTTGATTCGTACTTGTCTAGTTTTTTACCTAGCATGTCAGCATACTTAGTAGGATGTAGCGGTAAGAAAGGTGCTCCGAAACAGGCACTAAATGTAGCTTGAGGTTCAGAAATTCCATCTTCAGTTCCAGCTACTTTTGCAGTATAACCAGATATGAAGTGATACATCGCTTGTGCTTTGGTCAATTTACTGACAGGAGGTAATATTCCATATGCATCACATGTTAAAAAGAATACATTCTTCGGGTTTCCACCTCTGCTTTCTGTTTGTGCATTTTGTATATGGTAGATCGGGTAGGACACTCTTGTATTTTGAGTGATTCTATCACTTGTAAAATCAGGAATGTTCGTTTCATTAACGAAACCTATATTTTCTAAGATCGCTCCTGACTTTATTGCTTCGAATATCTCAGGCTCTTTTTCTGCACTTAAATCGATACATTTTGCGTAACATCCACCTTCAAAGTTGAATACGCCATCGTCTGCCCACCCATGTTCATCATCTCCTATTAGAGCACGATTTGGATCAGTTGAGAGTGTAGTTTTTCCTGTTCCTGATAAACCAAAGAATATAGCTGTATCGTCCTTTTTACCAATGTTCGCTGAACAGTGCATGGATAACACATTTTTCTCAGTTGGGAGAATATAATTCAAAACAGAGAATATACCTTTTTTAATTTCTCCGGTGTAGCCCGTCCCCCCAATTATTATCGTTTTCTCACTAAAATTTATGATAGAAAAATTACTTGCGCGTGTTCCATCTACTTCAGGATTAGCCGTAAAACCCGGGGCACATAATATATGCCAATCGGCAGAAAATTCATTGATTTGTGCTTCAGTTAATCTTAAAAACATATTATGCACAAATTGTGCACTCCATGGTTTTTCGGCAACAAGTCTTACATTCAGTTTGTAGTCATTGTTTGAGCATGCCTGCCCATCTTTCACATATATTATCTGCTGAGAGAGGTAAGACTTTACTTTCTCTTTTAGATTTTGATATTTTGATTGATCAATCGCCTTGTTGATACTATTCCAATCTACAGTATTAGATGTTATTTCATCTTTTACAATATACCTATCTTTTGGCGATCGGCCTGTAAATCGACCTGTAGTGATGCTTAGTGCTCCTTTGTCAGTGATAATCCCTTCTTTTTGGTCAACAGAAGCCTTAATGAGCTTGGCAGCCGAAAGATTAAAATGGATTTCACTTGAATTTATTCCTAAATAATTTAGGCTTTTTTGAGGCGTATTATCCGGTTGATTGCCAGTCATCGATGGAATTATATTATGTTAATAATCACTTTGTAAGACGATACAAAACTCTGAATGTTAACCCATAAAACCAAGAATTTTCAGTCGTTTAGATGTGGCTTTTTTTACACTAAGTATAGTGTTTATATTACAATAAGTCCGTATATGGTGGGTTAGCAATTGGCTAAGGTGCTGTCAGTGATTATATGTAAAGTATAGTGACCTCTTCTATGACAATGAGTGATCTGATCGCTCATTGCGTTTTAATACTTAAATTCTCCGATGCTTGCGTCGGGTTCATAAAAAAGATGTTTTTGGATAAAAACGCCTCATCACAAAAAAGATCCGATTTCCGACCTTTATGTTGGAAAAATTTTGGCTAATGC
>CAXBGT010000075.1:0-22527 GCA_963975265.1 uncultured Saprospirales bacterium | reverse complement strand
TGAATCAATTTATCTTGTGACTCTGAAAAAGTTCTGTTTTTATTATTGATATAGATATAATCGTTTTCGTGAAAGTCATTCCCAACATAGATATCATCCCAACCATCATTATTGATATCTGAAATTGACAAAGCCAAACCATAACCTAGTGCACTGCTATATATTCCCGCTTTTTGAGTTACGTCGATAAATATTTTCTCCTTATCACTTAATTTATTTTCGAATAATCGATCTCCAGATTCCAAATCTTGTACATTTCTCACATCCGCCTTGCCATAACTGCGTACTGAGTGTACCGAGTGATTAAGCAGATACATGTCAAGGTCTCCATCATGATCATAGTCGAAGAATCCTGCATGAGTAGAATAACCACTAAAATCAAGCCCATATGATTTAGAAGACTCTGTGAATGTCATGTCACCATTATTAATATACAACAGATTATGCGTACCTGGTGCTGATATTTTGCTCACTTTGCAAACATAAATATCATTCAGACCATCTCCATTCACATCATCGATCGCGACTCCTGTAGACCAAGTTGTAGACTGATCTATTTTGGATGCTTCAGTTATATCCTCAAAAGTTAGTCCGCCCTTATTAAGGTACACTTTATCGCTTTCCTGATTTGCAGAAAGATAGATATCTTCTAGTCCATCGTTATTGAGATCTCCCACCGCTACTCCTCCACCATTATAGTAATATAGATACTCGATGATGTTGAGTTGTTCTGTTGGATGGAGATTATTGGCAAATGTGATACCTGACGTTTCAGAAGACAACGCGTTCAATTTAGATACAGAAGATCTTGAATTTGAATCGTCTTTTATTTCCAAATTACACCCTATGATCAACAAAGTCAAAATAAATATCGCCCCTACTCTCATAATATTTTAAAATATAAATGTTTGGATAGTATCTCGACTTCTTACTACCATCAATTGATTCTTATCTACAATAAAATCTCTGATCTCCCCTCGCACCATGAATCCAGCTCCATCTTTGTAAGTAACAAACTTGTTGTCACCTTGATTTTCTAGATATATACCAAAACTTCCATCATAAATACCCATTTCCGGCACCACACTAAATTGATTTCCTCCGAATAGAATGTCCATATCTCCGTCTTGATCAAAGTCATATACTTCTGATGTATACATGCATGAAAATTGAAGTTCAACAGGCAGATCTACAGAAGAGAATGTATAATTGCCATCATTTAATAGTATCACTGATTTTAGCTGATTCACTTCCCATATTTTTGATCTATCTATTCCTTCTTCAGTAAAGATAGCCACCATGTCTTCATTTTTGAAGGACTCAAAGTCTGGATACTTTTTCTTGAGCCCTTTCATTTGATCAATAAGGTTGTGACGTAACGCATATGGATAATCTTTACCATTTTCTGCTTGGAATGTCATGATTCCTTCCGGGAAAGAGTTGTTGTCATAATCTGCAACAAATAATTTCATAGGTCGCTCTTCACTAGCTTCGAATCTGTTATTCTCGCCGAAATTAGAAGCTATGATATCTAGATCTCCATCATTATCTATGTCTGTAAGATTGATATCATTCCAACATCCCTTAAGTGGAATATCCGATTTAAGAATTTTAGATACCAGTTTCCCATTTTCATTGGTGAATAAGTGTATGTCCATAAATTCACCTACAACAAAAAGATCCTCATCTCCATCTTGATCTATATCAGCAAATTCAATGTCCGTGATCATGCCTATATTTTCAAGGTCTGGACAGATATCTTTTGTCCTATCTGCATATTTTCCATTGCCATCATTGAACATTACAAATCCAGAAGCTGGCATACCAAACTTACCTATTTTGATCCTTTCACCAACGACTATGTCAAGGTCACCATCTTCATCTATGTCACTGTAGGCAACAGCTTTGATCGATTTCTTATCAATTGATGTAGGAAGTGGCGTAGCTGAAGCAGTAAAATGCCCCTTACCATCATTGATTAGTAAATTGTCATTGAGGAACTGAGAATATTCAGATATTTCTACTCCTCCACTTGTAAGATATAAGTCTAGATCTTTGTCTCCGTCTACATCCAATAGTATGCAGTTTGTGTGCTCTGCACCTTTTATTTGTTCTAGTATTTCATCAGATTTCTGTTTTGTGAAACTACCATCTGAATTCCCAAAATGTATTTCTGTCACACTTCCCATAGCTCCAGGAAATACTAAATCATCGATACGGTCTCCATTCAAATCCCCCTGCCCGACATGTGCACCTTCATTACTTCTCATATGATAAATTAGCCGTTCTCTGTTGAAATCAGAGTATCTATTTTCTGTTTTTGTATAATCTATTTTAGATTTTGCATTCCCAAATACTAAGTGCGGTGTTCCTTCATCAAGAACATTGGTGACACCTTCGGATTCATCTAACACCAGCGTTTGATTGACCGCTACATTTTTCATATTTGAAGTCCCACCTGATGGCCATTTGATTGTTACATCCACCCTAGTTGCAGTACCAACACCTACATTTATTCTAGGATCCATTGAAGATTGAAATCCTCTCGTAGGCATATTTTCATACGCATATAAATGTTGTCCAGCTGTAACAATCACTTTAGCTCCAAGCGCCTTGGAACTAGAACCATTGCTTTTCAGATCAAACTTTAAGTAGTTTGCTTTTTTAGGATTCAAGGTGTTCTCATATATAAAACATTGCATGCTGATATTATTCACCACAAGATCAAGATCACCGTCATTATCTAAATCTCCGTATGCAGCACCATTTGAGAAACTAGGCTCCCAGAGTCCAGTTGATTCCTCAGCTTCAAATTTTAAATTCCCTTTATTGAGGTAACCTTGATTTCTCACTTTATTAGATGGAATGATATCAATTAGTTCTTTGTAGTTAACACCATCTTGTTGAATCATAGATTCTGCCACTTTTTCATTGGCAATATATTGAAGATAATCTTGATTGGTTAAATCTTTTAGGATGCCATTAGCTATGAAAAGATCCTTATTTCCATCGTTATTCATATCAAAGAAAAGTGCACCCCAACTCCAATCAGAAGCTTCTACTCCTGCATATCTGGAAATTTCTGAGAAAGTACCATTCCCATTATTTCGCTGCAGTACATTCCTAGTGAACTGATGATGATATCCATTCTTAAGGTTATAATTATATCTGTCCCAATCGTCGAAGGTGGTAACTGTTTTCAACCTCTCATATTCTGATGGTAGCATGTCAGTTACAAATAGATCAGGGTTGCCATCATTATCAATATCGGCGGCATCTGCTCCCATAGAAGCGGCACTGGTTGAGTTTATCTGGTTCGGCAGGTCTTCTTTAAAAGTACCATCCTTTTGATTGATGTATAGATAATCTCTTTCGAAGAAATCATTTGATACAAAGATATCTTGCCATGTGTCATTGTTGAAATCACTTACAGTGACACCTAAACCAAAACCAATAACACTATTATAAATATTGGCTTCTGCACTGACATTTTTGAATACGCCACCATCATTTCGCATCAGTTTATCACCTCCGAGGGTATCGTGGTTCATTCTTTCATTTTTTCGGAGGTTGAAACTTCCAATTGCTTGATACGAGTTATTGAGCAAATAAGCATCTAAATCACCATCCTTATCATAATCGAAGAAAGAAGCATGTGTTGAATATCCTTTATCATTTAGATTATACTTCATTGCAGATTCCGTAAAGGTCATGTCACCATTATTGATAAATAGTTCATTCTCTTTGTTATCTCCATTTACATCACCTGAATTACATACGTAGATGTCCATTAGTTCATCTTGATTGACATCAACAAAAGTTACTCCTGTTGACCATGCTTTGTTCCCGCCAACTCTACTTGTAGCAGTTATATCTTCAAATTTCAGATCTCCTTTGTTAAGATAAAGCTTGTTTTGGCCTTGATTAGATACAAGGTAGATATCCATCAAACCGTCATTATTCACGTCACCAATGGCTACTCCACCTCCATTGTAGAAGTTACGGTATTTATACACATTGAAGTCCTTATCATATTTCAGATCATTGGAAAATTCAATACCTATCGATTTATTATCCAGAAGTTTAAACAATGGTCCTTCTGCTGCTTCACTTCCACAACTGATTACTAACAAGCACACTAAAGCCAGAGATGCAATGTTTCCTGTTTTTAACCCAATCTTCTTGAAGTACTTGTTCTTTCTCATATTATCATCTTCCTGTCTAAATACGCTTTGTTCTTAAGTCTTCTATCTTTACCATTATCTGCTGCTGGCTTATTGGAAACATTCTGATTTGCCTGTTTCCATCTACTTTCACCAACGCTGTCACTTCTCCTACTTCGATTTCCAGAAAGTCGTTTCCTGGATAATCATCTAGCATTATTTCTTTCATTTTCTCAAGTAGCTTATCTGAATCGAACTGATCTAACCAAGGTGCCCAAGAATAATATCCCATTTTCATTTCCATGCCTTGCATCACTTCTTGCTCATCGAATATACCGTAAAAATGGATATTAATCTTATCAGGATACATATCTGTGGTGTCCGCTGGCATAACATACATTGCGTACTTATTACCTGAGCCCGCAGTGATTTCCATAGACTTATTCAAAGCCCAACAATGCTCGTAGAATTCCTTTTTAGTTTGGCCCAATCTAAGATCCAATATAAGGCTATCATATGTTATCCCAGAGGCAAGCTCTGATTTTACGGTCTTCTCATACTCACTTTTGCAGGATTGGGTTGAGACCAATGCTATTCCTAGAAATGCTATTCCAATTAAAAAATTCACCTTGTTCAACTTGTTCAAATTCCTCAAATTCCTCAAATTCTTATGCATTTTATCTTTTCATCATTTATGCCAAAACAAACCGTACTGTCATCTAGACTTTCAATATCTCTTATCTCACCTTCGATCTGAATTGAAATTACTTTCGATTCAAACACCAACTTTCCATCTATTATCTGATATTCCAATTCCCATCCCCTAGAAGCGTCTTCTCGTCCGTATTGTGGTTTGACATTATAGTTATTTCCACCCACATACAAAACTTGCACCTCTTTTGGTGGTTTCTCTAACCACGTCCATTTCTTCTTTGAATGCTTTAGTGCATGAGCAGTAAATACAGAAGAATATTGAACTTCTATTGGCAATTCATTAGATTCGAATCCACTTCCAGTACTTAGATATAATCTACTTTCTAGAACGTCCAAATCAGATTTCTTTGCTTCATCTATTAATTCCTGTCCAAAAATATCACTCATACTCATCTTTGCATAGTCTGCATAATAGACAAACTTCTTCTTTACGCCTGGCACCTGAGATATTAATTCATCCATATCTAGGACTGGAGTATCTTTTCCATTTTCATTGATGCATAATATCGGATCTGTACTACCGTTTCTATCGAAGTCATTGATACAAAGAAAGTGATCAGTAGTGAGTGAGGTATTCAATCCTGCGTTTCCCACAAAGAAGTCTTCCTTCCCATCTTGATTAAAATCATGGACTAGGATTGTATTCCAAATTCCTGACGTGTGAGCAAGTCCAAAATCTTCAGATGATGTAATAAAGCTCCCTTCTTGATTTACAAATAACTTGATCTCCATAAACTCTCCCGCAACAAGTAGGTCACTATCACCATCCTGATCGGCATCAATCCACGCTACACTAGTAACCATCCCTAGATCTTCAAATACTTTAGTATCCACTTCCGTAAATTTATTCCCTCCGTCATTATGAAATAAATATCCACTTCCTACTGTCCCATAACTCAGGTGACTATTTCTATTTGCAATAAAGATATCTTGCAACCCATCTCCATCATAATCAGCAATATCTACTCCCCCTGTGTTGATTCGCTTGGAAAATTGTATCGCATCTTGTTCCTTTTCAAAGTTCCCTTTCCCATCATTCAGATAGATCACATCATTTAACTCGTTCGAGTATTGGCTAAATGCTGAACCTCCATGCGCTACATATAGATCCATATCTCCATCGCCTTCACTGTCAAATGCAATCACTTCTACCACCTCTGAATTTGATTCGTTTAAAAACTGTTGAGATGTTTCTATATATTTCTCTCCATCAGACAAAAACAGGCTTGATGCTTGTCCTTTCGCTCCTCCTACAAACATATCATTCACTTGATCTCCATTAAAATCTGCACTCACCATCGCAGGCCCTTCTTCTGTATTCATTTTGTATAGAATTCGCTCTCTGTCGAAGTGGTTGAATTTGTTTTCTTTATGAGTAAATGCTAGTCGTTCTTCATTGTTTTCATAGCTTGAAGGCTCAGGTTGAATCTCTCTATCACCATATTCTTCAGGATATTTAATAGTGTGCACTTGATTAATTGCTAACATTTCGAAACGGTATGATTCTCCATTTGGCCAAGTAACAATTACCACATTCACAGAATCACATTCTCCTAGTCCAAAAGTCAGAACATTTGACATTGAGGATTCGAATCCTCTGGATGGAAATTGTTCTTGGGTCATAGAGTTCATGCAACTTCCTACAAAAACTTTAGTCCCAATTCCATTCACATTACCCTTCTTTCCGACCAACTTAATAGAAACATAGTTACGTCCCAACTTCTCAGCTGTATTCTCATATACATAACCTGGCATATTTACATTATTGACTACTAAATCAAGATCCCCATCATTGTCGAGATCTGCATATGCACAGCCATTACTGAAGGTTTTTTCTCCAAATCCCCATTCATTAGTTACGTTATCGAATTGGAAGTCCCCTTTATTCTTAAACATAAAATTGGCTACTGCTCTAGATGGCATGGTATCAATTAGGCTTTTGATGGCATCTGTTCGGCTATTGATTAAGCTCTTTACCCTAGAATTGTTAGCTGTAAAAGTTAAGTAATCTCTATCCAATAAATCTTTATACACTCCGTTAGACACAAAAATATCTTTCAGACCATCATTGTCGTAATCCGCTATCAAGCTTGACCAACTCCAATCTGTCGATTCAATTCCAGATAAACGCCCTACTTCTAAAAAGGTATTATCATCAAGATTTCTTTGCAGTGTATTCCTTGGTTGTTGATGCCCATATCCCTTAGATTCAGATAGGTTATATTTTTTCCAAGAGTCGTAAATCGCATTTGTCTTTCTAGTCTGTGTGCTACTCGGATGCATTTCTGTCACCATCAGATCAGCGGTGCCATCATTATTAAGATCAGCGGCATCCGCACCCATAGAACCCAAAGACATGGATTGCATGTAGTTATCACCTTCCTCTCTGAAGGTACCATCTTGCTGATTTATGTATAGGTAATCCTTTTCAAAGAAGTCATTTGAAATATAGATATCAGGCCATAAGTCATTATTAAAGTCACTCAATGTTATCCCTAATCCGTATCCTATGCTACTTGTATAAATACCGGCTTCTGTAGAGACATCGTAGTATTTTCCATCTCTATTTTGCAGTAATTTATTCCCCGTATCCGTTGGCACTTCTCTTGTTCCCTCATCAAGATTAAAACCAGCCACTGAACGCATAGAATTATTTAATAAATAACAATCAAGATCACCATCTCTGTCATAATCAAAAAATGCAGAATGAATCCCTAGACCTGTGATGTCTAAACCATAATCCGCCGATGCCTCAGTGAATGTCAAATCTCCATTATTGATAAACAGTTCGTTGTGTCGGATTCCTCCTTCTGGCTTGCCTGCCTTGCAAACATATAGATCAAGATAGCCATCAGAATTGACATCTACGAAGTTGGCTCCAGAAGACCATACATTAGGACATGTGACACCTGCAGATTGGCTAATATCTTCATACTGCCAGTTGCCTTTATTTATGTAAAGTTTATTTTCTACTTGATTTCCTGTGAAGTATATATCAATGAGTCCATCATTATTGATATCGCCGAGAGCAACTCCACCGCCGTTATAGAAGTTACGGTAAGTATATGGGTTAAATTCTTCGGTGTAAGTAAGATTATTTGCAAAATCAATTCCGATATCGTTTCGCAATAGAAATAGCATCTCCTCCTTTTCATCTGAGCAAGAAAGGAGCAATAGGCTGAATAATATTATAAGCAAAATTAGATTCTGAAAACGCACACTCAAAAGTAAGTATTTATTGTTTCTATTGTGTTTTGTGAGGGTATTAAATCATGGCTGTTTCAAATATTCTTGCATCGTAATCTCATAGAAGAGATCGTAATTTTGAGAAATCGAGATTTCGATATAAAATATCATTAGACAATACAATGACCATCTCATGAAAAATAAAAATAAGTGCCAATTATTTAATATCTGAATTACTAAAAAAGGGCTACTTCTTTCGAGGTAGCCCTTATTAATCGTATTATTCAGTCTTTCTTAATAGCCTGGATTCTGAGTAAGTGAACCTGCAGACGCTGTGATCTGATCTGTTGGTATAGGGAAAATGTTCACAAATTCTTGTGAAGCTGGTTTTTCCCACCAAGTACCATTATAAACACCAAATCTTATCATGTCAGTTCTTCTAGAACATTCCTGAAACATTTCTCTTCCTCTCTCTGCTAAGAAACCATCAGCATCGATAGTTGATAGTGCAGAAACTCCTGCTCTTGCTCTGATCATATTTACATCATTCAATGACATACTCCAATTTCCAGCATCTCTAGCCAAAGCTTCTCCTCTTACAAGGTGCAAATCTCCTAACCTTACGATAGGGTAATCATTACTCATGTTATCTCTACCCAATTGTTTAAAACTAAACTTACTGGCTCTTGCTCCACCTTCTCTTTGTGAGTTAGGGAAGATTTCATTTATAACAGGATTGTAACTCAATACTAAACTTTCATCATCCGAAGCATAATCTAGTATTGCAGAACCACCAAAATCTAATTGATCACCAACCAAAAAGTTATTAACTTTTCTTGCATCACCATCTTCATAAGAATTATAGAATTCCTCAAGAGTAGCATAGCCATTCCATGGTTGACTTTGTAAGTTCCATGTAAATTGAGATGAATAATGCAGGTTCATTTGAGTAAAATTCATATTAGGGCCAGTCACCTCATCAAAATTCACCACAAAGATATGTTCTGGGTTTCCTTCATTGTTAGGTGCAAATACTGCCGCATAACCAGATAATTTATCAGGATCAGAATCCACACTTGGTCTCTTACCTAAATTGTCAACTTCGCATCCGTCACCACATAGAGCATATACGCCTCCATTGATTACGAAATCCGCTGCAGCTGCAGCTTCTTCCCATCTTGCTGATCCAGTATAAACCTCAGCATTAAGATATACTTTAGCTAAAATTCCTAACGCACCATATTGATTGATTGAGTATGAATTATTATCAGTTCCTAAAGGACTAGCCGATAGGTCCATAGTAGCAGAAACAGCCGTAATACCAAGAGCTCCTAATAATTCGCTCTCTACGAAGTCAAATACTTCTTGTCTGCTTGCTTGAGGTGGATCAGTTGTTGTTTCAGTTACTATTTTTACTCGACCATAAAGATCCATCATCCTCCAGTAGTAGTAAGCTCTCAAAGCTCTAGCTTGAGATATAGTATTTGCATCAAGATCATCTCTTTCTAGCACTTCATTGACTGTATTGATTGCAGCGTAGTTTTGAACCCACGTTCCGTTGACGAATGGATGTACAGCATCATACTCATGTTTGTGTAGATCTATTAAGATACCACCATCAAACCAATCACCACCTTTTGCAGCAATTACCATCTCATCGGTAGTAAGTTCTTGTACAGAGTAATATCCTCCGTGATTCGCAGTTCCTGCATCTCTAAGGCTTCCATAAGATGCCGCCATGATACCACCGCCACCGCCACTCCCAGGAGTAGTGATTCCTTCTACATTAATATCAGTAGTGATATCTCCGATAAGGCTTTCTTCTAAATTTGTACAAGAATTCATGGTAAAAGCTACCGCAAATCCGAGCAACATTATTATTTTTTTGTTCATAATTAATTTTATTTTTATCTCAACTATATTTAGAAATTAAGATTAACACCTAGTGTAACAGATCTTTGAGCAAAATAGCTATTTCTTCTATCTAGTCCAGGAGATAACACGTCATTTCCAGTAGATCTACCACCATTACCAGCAGGTCCTGAATCATTTAATGCTGGCTCAGGATCAGCTCCACTGTAACCAGTAATAACTAAAGGATTCTGGAATATCAATGATAATTGTAACCCGTCAAAGTAATTATTGTTCAAGTCAAAGCTTCTACCTATAGTAAGGTTGTCCAATTTAATAAAGTCAGCTTTCTCAACATACAATGAACTAAACTGCGCAGATGTTAGACCGTCTACCGCCTTATCTGTACTAACAAAGTTATAAGAAGTTTGAGATGAAACTCTAGGCTCGTAGAAAGCTCTAAAAGTGTTCACTAAACTGTGACCAAAAGCACCTCTAAAAAATGCATTTACTGACCATTTCCCAAATGTAATTTGATTCGTCCATCCTAATTCGAAATCAGGAGTACCATTACCTAATACTTCAAAATCTACGTCATCAGCTAAAGCATTACCTTGATCAGTATTCAATATACCATCACCATTAACATCAGCAAAAATAGGAGCTCCATCTTCACCAACACTTTCGAAAACTGGTCCCCAAATCTGTCCGATTTCTTCGCCTACCTTTACTCTAATTACATTTGTACCATTTTGTCCAGGTGCACCAAGATTCGCTCTTGTTTCTTGTTCTAGTACATATTCTTCCAATGTAGTCTTGTAAGTAGAAAGAACGATACCTGTATTATAAGAAAAGTTACTTCCAGTTGCAACATCATAATTCAATGCTAGTTCTAGACCATTAGTCTTCAGCTTACCAGCATTTTCAAATCTTCTGTCAACACCAAATACAGCTACATCGACTGTTCTTTCTAAAATAAAGTCAGAAATATTTCTTGTATATACATCTAAAGTTGCAGATAGTTTTCCTGTAGCAAATTCAAGACCGATATTTGTTTCAGCTTTTTCCTCAAACTTCAAATCAGGATTTGCCGCTCTCAATAAGGTATTACCTACTCCTCCATCAGCAAAATTCTGTAATTGTCTAATTTCTTGAGACAATCCGCTAAGTACTGGAAGTGACCCAGTCACACCATACCCTACTCTCAATTTTAGTTGATCAACTCCACCAAGTCCAAGATAATTGTTCAAATCAACTCCAACTCCAAGTGCAGGGAATAAACCCCACTTATTATCCGCTCCTAATTTAGATGAACCTTCTTGTCTTAAAGATGCATTCAAGAAAATAGCGTTATCATAAGTATAGTTAGCCCTTCCAAAGAATGCTATAATTCTGTTACCATCAACAGGTGTAATATTCGAACTAGCTCCGATAAAACCAGCATTTTGAAGATCCTGAGAAGTTTCAATTAAATTCAAAAAGTTCAAGTCATTGTTAGGAAAATCTCCTAGACTCGTAAAGAAGTCATTAAAATCTTCTTGTTGGTATGAATATCCACCAGTTACTGACAAGTTAGAAGATCCACCTATGTCTGTGGTGTATGTTGCATATGCTTCATATAAGTCGAATGAAGCATTACTTTCATAAAACTCTGCAGATCCTTTTCTAGTAGGACTCGTCGCATTACCATTAAACAATGAAGTCGTAGGATAATAAAGTCTATTTGAATAATCTGTTGTTTGCTTTGCTACTCTAAAGTTAGCTGTCAAGTTATCCAAAATACTGTAACCTAAGTTAACTCCATAGTTGAATTCGTTTCTCTCTCCATTGTTAATATTTTGATTCACAACAGATGCAGGATTGAAACTATCGAACAAACCTAAAGTTTCAAAGTAACCGCCAAATTGTGGCGAGTTAAAAGGGAAAAGAGAATTTTCACCTAGTACAGGTGCTGTAGGATTGTAAAGCACAGCATATCTAAGACCTTCATTGAAACCATTTTGTTGATCTCTTTTGGTATAAGAAGTATTAAAGTCTATTTTCAATTTATCATTTAATGCTCGTGTGCTGAAGTTTAATCTTGTATTAAATTGATCGAATCCAGAATTTTGAAGGATTCCATCAACTTGTCTTACGTTTGCTGCAATTCTGAAATTAGAACTTGCACCAACTCCACCTGAAGCAGAAAGACCGTGTAAGTGACTGAAACCTGTTCTAGTAACCTCTTCCAACCAGTCAGTTTGAGATCCTAAATCAGTACCGCCAGCCGCTACAAATTCTGTTGCATCTAATATAGACACAGAATTGACAGCCGATGATGTAGAAACTTGACCATTGTAAGTCAATTTAATCTTATCACCAGGTGTACCTTTTTTAGTTGTCACTATTATAACACCAGAAGAACCTCTTGAACCGTAGATCGCAGCTGCAGATCCATCTTTCAGAACACTGATGTTTTCGATATCGTTAGGATCAACATTATTCAACGATGCACCGATGATGCCATCAACAACAACCAAAGGTTGCGTGTTTGCTCCTACAGTAGAGATCCCTCTCAATCTGATAGTAGGTGCTCCGTTTGGATCTCCACCTCTGTTGTATACTTGTAATCCTGCAACTTTTCCTTGCAGTAATTGCGTCGGATCACTGATCGCTCCTTTATTGAAGTCTTTGTTGTCAAGTTTAACAACCGATGAAGTGATTTCTTTTTCGCTTTGTGATCCATAACCCACAACAACGATTTCGTCAAGAAGCGTACCCGCTCCTAGTGCAACATTAATAGTAGTTCTACCATCAATATTAATAGATTGGTTTGCGTATCCTGCATAAGATACTTCTAATACATTAGATCCCGCAGGGACATTCAGTGAGTAGCTTCCATCAATATCGGTAATAGTACCGATCGATGTACCTAGTACCAGTACATTAGCACCGATCAGGGTTTCGTTCGAACTGGCATCTGACACTACACCTGATATTGTAGTTTGGGAATGTCCCACTACTACAACAAACAAGAGTACCGAAAGTACCGACAAACAATTTGTGGCAAGTCTTTTCATACGTTTAGATTGTTTTTAGTAAAGTAAATAATTTAGCCTTAAAATTTAGTAGTGTAAATTGTACACTAAGCGCAAGTTAACAAATAAATATTTATAATATATACAAGTGCTTATTTATATTTTTCATATTTATTATATAACATAATATAATTTCTGTCCTCCAACGTATGACTACTTATTGTTTTCAACCAGTAAGAATCTTAAACCTCCTATATTAGTTGACTTTAAGAATATTATGATTTCCTTCACATAATATTCATACAACGATAACAGTAAGTCATTCGTCGATATTTTTTTTTAAAGACAATAAAGAAAAACTTAAAAAATAGCTATTCTTTTTATTAGTTTTGCTGAGAGGACAAGTCAATCCCTCTCATACCATATTGCAGTGGTTCAAGAACTGACACACCACCAATCACTGTTAGTATTGCAGTCATTGGACTTCAAGTTGCAAATCCCGCATTTACTGCGGGACATCACAGCTCGGTATAGTGCAGAATTCTTAAATCATTTCGTTCTATAAACTACTAACAATGCTACCTATGAAAAAAATTATACCTATTCTTCTTATCCTTTTTATAACCTTTTCTGCATCTACCCAAAATCAGTCTTGTGATGGAACAAGATTTATTGATGATGTTTTTTCAGATGTTGTCTCAACAAAGGGCCTCAAGTATGGTGAGAATACTGAAATAAATGGGACTTTTAAAGAGCTCTACTTAGATGTTTATGAACCAGCAAACGATATTGCAGAAAGTAGACCGGTTATTGTTATTGCATTTGGAGGTAGTTTCATTCAGGGAACAAGAGAGGACGTTGCATTTTTATGTGAAGCTTTCGCTAGGAAGGGCTATGTAACCGTTGCTATTGATTATAGATTATTTGACGGTCCATTATTTCCACCACCATCTGGTATCCAGATGCAAGAAGTGGTAATAAAAGCTGTATCTGACATGAAAGCATCGATAAGGTACATGAGACAAGATGCAGCAACAGACAATATATTCAGAATAGATCCAAATATGATTTTCACTAGTGGAATCTCAGCTGGAGCTATTGCTGCAAATCACACCGCCGTATTGGATAGTACAGATGTATTTGATGATGGACTTCAAGCCATCATAGAAGCAAATGGAGGAATAGAAGGCAATACTAACGATCTTTCGTACAGTACAGAAGTACAGGGGTTTGTCAATTACTCAGGGGGATTGGCTGACGCATCATGGATAGATGAGAATGATCCTCCATTCCATAGTGTACATGATGAATTTGATGAAACAGTACCCTATGGTGAAGGATTTGCATCTGTATTTGGAATTGACATCATCTATATGGAGGGAAGTAAAATCATGCAAGAAACTGGAGACAGTCTTGGTATCATAAATAAACTAAGAACTATAGAATCTAGTCCTCTCCATGTTAGTTATTTTGCTATAGCAGCAAATGGTGTCGCGGTAATAAATGAGTCTGCAAAATTTTTATCTCATATAATATGTGGAACAGTAAGTTCCATTTCAGAAGAACAGATAATAAGTGAAGTTATTTTTCCAAATCCAACTTCTGGAATTGTAACTATCGGAACTATAGACGATAAACTATTTGATGTAAATATTTACAATTCTTTTGGACAAAGAGTGCTTTCGAAAGTCAATACTAAACAAATAGATCTTTCTAATCTTAGTATTGGAAACTATGGAATTCAAGTTATTGACCCATTAACAAGAAAACAGAGCACACAGATAATATCTGTCATAAGATAAAAGCGTTCTGAGTATGTCTTTAGTAAAAATGGCAATTTTGATCAATCAGGATTGCCATTTTTATCATTTTCGAAGTTTGTAGCTACTCGGTAGATGAACAATGAACTAGCAATGGATAATTTTGTTATCATTTTTGATCAAAAACCGACAGAACTGTATATTGGATCATCCATAAACCTAGGTTGTGACTAGGATTACCATTTTATAGCCCTAACCCTAAAGGCTTCTTACTCCAATCAAAACCACATCCAAGCTGAATCATCGTTACATCAAATCTTTACTACAATACTAGCTCTACCATAAGAAGGTCTTACGAAATACTGTCCTGTGGAAAGAGTTGATATATCAATAAGTTGCTTTGTTGATTTAATAACTTCAGATACTAAGAGCAGTCCTTGATTTGAAATAATATCTACCCGCTCCCCTATCTCCAGTCCTTCAATTGTAAATTGACTTTCTGTCACAGTAGGATATATTTGGATACGACTGGTAGCAATTTCTTTGTTACTGACATTTACCAATTGCCCTAAGTCATATGTATAAATACCTCTAGCAAAAGTCCCTGCCACCAATTCATTATTATTTCCAATTGCAAGATCATATACTGGCATTATTGGCATATCGTCTCCTAATCTTATCCAACTTAGTCCAGCATCTTCAGTGTAATAAACACCACCATCTGTCGCGGCAAAAATTTTCAAGTCTTCTTCGTCATCTTCAGGGAGTATTATATCATTGATGGCAATTTGCGGTAAATTTCCATTTATGAATGCCCAAGTGTCACCATTATCAATAGACTTGTATATGTAGGGTGTAAAATCATTGTCTTTGTATCCTTGTATCGTTACATAAACTGTATTCGCATCACTTCTAGATGTCTTAATATCTGAAATGTACCTTCTAGGGAGTCCTTCATTTATTCTTTCCCAGGTTCCTCCTTGGTCAAGACTTCGCCAAACTAGACCATCTGAGGTTCCACAGTACAGATAATCAGTGTTCACAGGAGATTCATCCAATGTTGTAATATTATGAGTTCGAGCAAAACTCAGATCCATAGTATCAGTTAGGTTTCCACTAATAGAAATCCAATTAGGCTCAACGGTAGATTCACTTCTAAAAATTCGATCTGTTCCAGTATATAGAACTTCTGGATTAGCTGAAGACATAATGAATTGCATATCCCAATTTCTACTACCCACTAATCCATTTGTTGCATTTATAAAGTTTGCGCCACCATTTAAAGTGACTCTGATATTCCCATTTTGAGTTTCTACGTACCAAATATTGGGATCAGTTGGATGGAATAGCATTTGAAATCCGTCTCCTCCAAAAATTCTGGGCCAATCATTCACATTTGCTTCTGTACCTCCTGTACTTCCGTTGTCTTGGGCTCCACCATAATAATTATCATCAAATTTACTGGTCGCCACTCTATAAAATTGTGTAGATACAATATCCTCTATATCGACCCATTCATTTCCTTCAAGTCTGTATGCGCCTCCATCTGTAGCTAAGATGATTTCTCCATCATTATAGACCAGATCATGTTTATCTGCATGCACTTCATAGGTAAACCATGGAGGAGTAGCTTCTTCCCATAAAAATCCCCCATCTTTAGTACTGTACATTGAAACCCCTAAGATATGAATGTCATCTTCATCTTCTGGGTTTACTCTAATTTGTCCAAAGTACCAACCAAATCCGCCTAGGACACCACATGGAAGACCATTTTCCTCTGCACTAGGAATTTGCACCCAAGAATCTCCCTCATCATTTGTTTTGTATATCCCTTCAATTCGGAACCCTGAAGAACACTCTTCTGAAGACTCATCAGTAAGAAACATGGAATAGACTATATCAGGATTACTTGCATACATTGCCAGTCCAGGCCTAACTAATACTCCAGTAGGCAGACCATTTGTAAGTCTTGTCCAAGATATTCCTCCATCAATTGTTTTAAATACTCCAGTTTGGTCACTTTGAATAACTGATTCTCTATTATTCCTTATTCTGGTCCAAGTTGCCGCATAAACAATGTTAGGGTCTTCAGGATGCACTTCAATATCGATAACTCCAGTAGAGTCATTTAAATAAAACACATGATCCCAACTATTCCCTCCATCAATTGACTTGTATAGACCTCTATCAGCCGTTCGCTCGAATGGCAGACCCATACTGGCCGCATACACTATTTCAGAATTAGCTTTTGAGATACCAACTTCCGCTATAACACCAGCATCGGTTAATCCTGTTCTGTCCCAACTATTTCCTCCATCTATTGATATGAATATTCCATTCCCGGATACAGGATATCCTGAGATATTTAAATCACCCGTCCCTACAAATATCTTATCCGGATTGTTGGGATCATAAGTAACGTCACTAATCGAGAGAATGTCTTCATTATCAAAAATTGGCACCCATGTTTCTCCGTTATTATTAGTTTTAAATACTCCTCCAAATGAATAGCCAAGAAGCATCTCATTACCATCTTCGGGGTTTACAGCTATGCTATTTACTCTTCCGCCTATGTTTCCTGGACCTTGTTGTTTCCAATTTCCAAAGCGCACAGATATTTCTCTTTGCTTTTTGATATTGGCAAGTGACGATCGATATGCATTCAATGCAAACTTCTCTTCTGGGTAATTTTTTGCCATTATGTGGCCCTCTGCAGGATATAGCTTGTCTTCTGTGACCTGAATAAGTTCGTTACTATACGATTCGACTTCTTTGTCTGTAATACATGAGTAAAATGTTATTGCTATTACTGTAAATGTTATAAATCCGTACTTGTTAAATCTCATATTATATTTAAAAATATTATAATTTGTAATTTAGGTTATTAACAATAATCTCCACGTATTATTATTTCTTTTTCTGATATATTCTTCTTGCGCGACAATTTAGATATTGAAGAGCAATCCAGTAATTAAGATACTGATCTCTGTTTAAATAGAATCTTAATCTTGCAATTT
Organism: uncultured Saprospirales bacterium; assembly: GCA_963975265.1. Classification (GTDB taxonomy): domain Bacteria; phylum Bacteroidota; class Bacteroidia; order Chitinophagales; family Saprospiraceae; genus CAJXUU01. The sequence continues at coordinate 4,819 of CAXBGT010000075.1, read as the reverse complement.
TGAACCATAAGCTAAATCCCCCGCATCACCTAAGCCAGGTACTATATATGATTTGGCAGTGAGCTCCTCATCTTCCGCTGCTACCCAAATGCGCACTTTAGGAAAAAGACGATTCAGATAAGATAAGCCTGTTGAAGATGCTATTGCCACTACAACATGAATTTGCCTCGGCGTTCCATATTCCAATAGTGCCTCTATCGCTTTTTTCATCGATGCGCCTGTTGCTAACATGGGATCTGAAACAACAACTACAGCATCAGTGATATCTGGGCACGTCACATATTGCATGCTTATTTCGAATGTCCCATCTTTATGGTGTTTTCTATATGCAGAAATAAATCCATTATCCGCATTATCTAGATAAGACAGTAGTCCATTATGAAGCGGTAGTCCAGCTCTTAAAATGGTAGTAAGGACTATCCTGTCTTTAGGTAAATGACACTTTGAGACGCCTAGAGGTGTCTCAACCTTGGTTGTTTCGTAATCAAGATGCTTGCTAATTTCATAGGCAAATATTTCACCAATCCGTTCCATATTTCTTCTAAAACGGAGTCTATCTTTCTGAATACTAATATCTCTAATCTCAGCGATAAACTGATTGAGAATTGTATTATTTTCAAATAATCTGTGGATCATGTTTTATTGAATATATGATGAAAAATGATAAAGTGTAAAACACATTGTTACATTTGCAATGCAATATGGACTAATTGGGACAAAATTCCCAATAAAAATTAAAATTATGGAACAGCTCTCACCCACACTTATTCTTTCAGTCATCATCGGTTATTTCTTAGTTCTTATCGCTATCTCATATTTTACGGCAGGAAAAGGAGATAATAAGACATTTTTTACGGCAAACAGAGACTCTCCTTGGTTATTGGTAGCTATTGGAATGATAGGAGCGAGTCTCTCTGGAGTAACATTTGTTTCTATACCAGGTCTAATCGGTAAAGATAGCGGCCAATACATCAATTTCTCATACATGCAGATGGTCTTTGGTTATCTTGTAGGCTATACTGTGATTGCATTGGTTTTGATGCCCATCTATTATAAATATAACCTCACTTCCATTTATACATATTTAGATAAAAAAATAGGAAAAAGTGCATACAAAACAGGAGCTGCATTTTTTCTTCTTTCGAGAGTCATAGGAGCTTCCTTTAGGCTTTATCTAGTGTCTATGGTTTTGGATATTTTTGTTACTGGTCCGTTGGGTATACCATTTTTTCTTACTGTTGTCATCACCATTGTTTTGATATGGATCTATACGTACAAGGGCGGAATAAAAACCATTGTAGTGACTGACACGTTTCAGACTATTAGTATGTTGGCGGCAGTTGGTCTGACCATTTATGCCATTATGAATAGTCTAAATGCTAACTTCTCTGATATGTGGAGTATGATTTCGGAAAGAGGCTATACAAAAATTTTTTATATAGATAATGGATGGAACGATGCAAACAATTTCTTCAAGCAATTTATTGGAGGTGCGTTGATAGCTGTGGTAATGACCGGTCTTGATCAAGATATGATGCAAAAAAATCTAACTTGCCGTACACTTGGTGATGCACAAAAGAATATTTTCACCTTTTCAATAATCTTAATATTTGCTAACATTCTTTTTTTAATTTTGGGAGCATTATTATATACTTTCGCCGCAGAAAAAGGGATTATGATTCCTGAAAATGCCGATCAATTATATCCTATGATAGCCCTTGATCATCTTCCACCTATTGTTGGTATTATATTTATTCTTGGACTAATAGCTGCCGCATATTCCAGTGCGGATTCGGCATTGACTAGTTTAACCACTATATTCTGTGTTGATTTTCTAAATATGGACAAAAATAATATGAAAGAAAAGGACACTAATACTAGATTGCTGGTTCATGTTGGATTCAGCATCGTTCTATTGTTGGTTATATTAGCCTTCAATGCCTACAATGATGATTCAGTTATCACTAAATTATTTATAGCCGCTAATTATACCTACGGTCCTATTTTAGGATTATTCCTATTTAGTATCCTCACGGATAGAATAACTAATAATAGTTGGGTTTTACCAATTTGTCTTGCTTCGCCAATCCTTTGCTACATCATTAATGATCTTTCCGGTCAATATATAGGTGGATTCCAATGGGGAAATATGATTTTAGCCCTCAATGGTAGTCTTACTTTTATTGGACTCATGCTAATTTCAACGCCTAAGATGGGTACTCCACTATCAACGACATAAAACAATTATTGTAATGGGAACTAGAACTACAGAAGCAGATTCAAAATATAGAGACTTAGAGAAAAAATCAACATTAGAAATTATCACTGATATAAATAATGAAGATAAAACTGTGCCTTATGCTATCGAAAAGGCTATTCCTCAGATAGAAATATTAGCAGATGCTATATATCACAAAATGAAAGATGGAGGTCGATTATTCTACATCGGAGCTGGCACTAGTGGAAGATTGGGGATTGTTGATGCAAGTGAATGTCCTCCTACTTTTGGTGTCCCACATGACTGGGTAATAGGATTAATGGCTGGTGGTGATAGCGCTATGCGTAAAGCTGTTGAGTTTGCGGAAGATGATATAAATCTTGCTTGGAAAGATCTATCGGAACATACTATTACTGATATAGATTTTGTAGTTGGTGTCGCTGCATCTGGAACAACACCTTATGTTATCAATGGCTTATTAGATTGTAACAAAAGAAGTATAAATACTGGCTGTATATCATGCAATCTTGGCTCACCTTTAGGCAAGGTTGCTAAATATCCTGTAGAAGTCGTTGTTGGGCCAGAATATGTAACTGGATCTACACGCATGAAGTCTGGCACTGCTCAAAAACTTGTGCTTAATATGCTCAGCACTACTATCATGATTAAGCTAGGCAGGGTTAAAGACAACAAAATGGTGGATATGCAATTAACAAACAACAAATTAGTAGATCGCGGGATCAAAATGGTCATGGATAACTCTGAAGTCGATTATGAAACTGCAAACAAATTATTGATACTACACGGAAGTGTAAGAGCTGCTCTAGCTTCACTAGAATTTTAGATAGGGGTGTTCAGAAATCAGCCATTTTGAGTTAATAGACCCTGATTATATATTTCTTTATTGAAATGAAATACAATATTAACTAATTAGCCTACCACATTTTGTCTTAATTCCTTTATCGTCCACCAACCATTCGCAAAAAAAAGAGAGAACACTTTCGTGCTCTCTCTAACAATGAGAATGAATTGACCTTATATTGAATTGGTACCCTTACATACCTAAACTCAGTCAATTTACATCTTGTTATCTATTCAGTACAAGTATTTTATGATTGACTACAGACTCGCCTGATGTTATTCTTACGATGTATGTTCCAGCTGGTAGATTTTCTAAAGGAACTCTGATTTCAGTGTTTCCTACCGGAATATCTCCATTTATTACATTATTCATAACAAGCTTTCCAGCTACATCAAGTATTACAGCGTGTACATCTGTTAATTCACTCGTTTCGATGTTGATATTTACAAATCCGAATGCTGGATTTGGATAAACATCAGCTTTAAAGTCACCTTTTCTATCAATCGTAATCACTACAATATCAGAATAATCGAATGTTCCATCAAGGTCAACTTGTCTTAATCTATAGTAGTACTTTCCGTTTCTATCGATATCCTCATCATCGAAGCTATATTTAGTTACTGACAATGTGTTTCCTTCAGAATCAACCTTACCAATATCTTCAAATCCTTCATTTTCATAACTTCTTTCCACTATGTAGTAGTCTGAGTTAATCTCAGATGCTGTAGCCCAAGAAATTTGATTCACATCTTTGTCTTGTAACCATTCGCCTCTGATATATAACCATTCTACTGGTAAAGGTGGAAGTCTTAAACCTGCATCAATATCTTCGATACAATCTCCAGTATTCACTGTGAAGTCCAGTGTTCTTCCTAAGAATATATCAACAATATCACTATCAACATTGTCATCACCAACATTTGGCACAACAAAGCTATAATCAGCTGGCTTCTCAACTTCAATGACATACATATCAGAAGGTATTCCTTCGAACATGTAATACCCTGCTTTCCCATCAGGTCCATTTGTAGTCAACATCGACAAGAATGGTGTATTTAGATCTGAAGTTTTGTACAGATTCACAGTTACGCCATTCAATCCTGAATCACCGCCATCTTGAATATCCTGTCCATCAGGATCACCCAATTCATCAACCCACACATAGTTTCCTACTTTTGCAGATAAATAGAACCCAGCATCTAATGACAGGTTCTCCTCTCCAGCTGGCAATGATACGGTAGGCGTAGTTCCAGATCCATTGGTATTGTCTCTATCACTATCATTTTCATCTGTAAAGCCTTTGTTTGCAAGCGTAACAATGTAACCATCTGGAGTAATAAACTCTACAAAGTAATCACCTGGTACTAAACCTTCGAAAAGGTAGTAACCTTGAAGTGTTGCGTTATCAGGACTTTCAGCTGTAACCGTAGTTGCTATAGGTGATCCTGTGTTATTAGCATCAAATAGATTCACAGTTACTCCATTTATACCTAGGTCATCTACGTCTTGAATTCCATCTGCATCAACATCATTCCAAACAAAGTTACCTATGGTTGCATCATCAAAGAAACCGAAATCAAGTGTCAGGTTAGAATTAACATCTAAATCACCGTCATTTGTAGGCTCATCTGCAGATCTCAATTCAATCGTCTTACTTATCACACCGATTCCTATACCTGGATCAAATCCATTGTCATCATTATCTATGTTGTCATCTGGATCACTAGGAGCACCGTTGC
>CAXBGT010000074.1:0-22533 GCA_963975265.1 uncultured Saprospirales bacterium | reverse complement strand
AATTAGAAAATATGCGAGAGAATTTTAAAATAGAGCTTACTTCTGAAAACCCCTATTGTAAGGGTGTAAGTACTGCAGCGATCGCTTGCAATCCATCGTTTACATATGAAAAAGAAAACAAAACCCTGCATGGGTGACATTAGAAATTCCAGCACGTCTTAATCGTAAAAATCACTTATTTCCCTTCCACAACGACTACAGGCGTAGTATCCACCTTCACCTTAATCACATTATCACTACTGCCACCAACCATTATCTCATACTCTCCAGTCTCTACAAACCACTTACCATCATTATCAAAATAACCTAATTCTTTATCTGTCAGAGTAAACTTAATAGATTTTGATCTCCCTGACTTGATTTCAGTTTTCCTGAATCCCTTTAACTCTTTGATAGGCCTTGTGAGAGAACAATAGAGATCTTTAATGTACAATTGGATCACCTCTTCACCATCATATCCTCCTGTATTGGCTACACTTACAGATACTTCGATTGATCCATTTTCTTTTTTATCAGCTTTTAGGTTAGAATATTCAAAAGTGGTATAACTTAGTCCATGTCCAAATGCATATAGTGGGTCAAGAGTCTCATCAGAATAATGAGACCAAAACACTAAATCTTTATCTGAAGGTTGATCCGGTCTACCTGTAGATTTAGTATTGTAATAAGATGGGATCTGTCCTACAGACCTAGGGAATGTCATTGGCAATTTACCAGAAGGATTATATTCCCCCATAATTACATCCGCTATAGCATTTCCACTTTCGTTTCCTAGTTGCCATGCTTCTAAAATAGTTGGAATATTATCCTTAGCCCATGGAAGCGTCAATGGTCTACCATTAAACAATACCAAAACAATATTTTCATTTACTGCATGTACTGCTTCTAATAATTCTTGTTGTAATCCTGGCAAACCAAGCTTCGTCCTTGATCTGGCTTCTCCTGATTGAAACCCATGTTCTCCTAATGCCATGATGACTAAATCCGCGGATTTAGCAGCCTCCACCGCTTCATCAATGCCAGTTCTATCTGTTTCATTGATATATGTTTCAAAAATAAATGCCGCTGGTTTATCAATAAGCTTAACTCCCTGATAAAAACTCCAATCTACACCTTTATATGACTCTAATCCGCCTTGTAAAGACACGGCTGATCCATCCTCTGAGGCCAGTCTCCAACTCCCTAAGGGACTATTCTTTTCAGAAACCATTGGCCCTATTACAGCTACTTTCTTATTTGTGCGATTAAGCGGAAGCAATCCACTCTCATTCTGAAGCAGCACAATAGATCTCTTGGCCATATCTCTTGCATCAGCAATATTTCTATCGCTTCCGATTTCCGCTTTTTCTCTGTCAACATTACAGTATTTGTACGGATCATCAAATAAACCTAATTCAAATTTGATATTTAAGATTCGTCTGGCGGCATCGGTAATCTTAGCCTCATCCACTTTTCCATCTCTCACCAATTTCGGGAGGTGTTTAATATAGTAGTAACTTTCCATGTCCATATCTGAACCCGCATTTACACATCTCATTGATGCTTCTTCTTCGGTTGCAGATTGTCCATGTGTAACCGTTTGTTTGATTGACCACCAGTCAGAAACCACAAAACCCTCAAAACCCCATGCTCCTTTTAAGATATCTCTTTGTAAATAAGAACTTGCATTTACTGGCACTCCATTAAGATCATTGAATCCATTCATAAAAGTAGCTACTCCTGCGTCTACAGCTGCCTTAAATGGTGGCATTACTATATTATGAAGTGTAGTACCACTTATGTCTGTAGAATTATAGTCTCTTCCCCCTTCAGAAAATCCATATCCTGCAAAGTGTTTTGCACATGCAGCTAGTGTCAGAGGATCAGATAAATCATCACCTTGAAAACCTTCCACTCTTGCTTTAGCGATCATACTACCTAAATAAGGATCTTCTCCCGCGCCTTCCATCACTCTACCCCATCTTGGATCTCTAGATATATCTACCATCGGAGCGAATGTCCAATTGAGCCCAGATGCTGCAGCCTCTCTGCTGGCCATGGCCGCAGATTTTTTAATAGCTTTCATATCCCACGAAGCAGATTCAGCTAGTGGTATTGGAGATTGTGTTTTGTATCCGTGTATCACATCATATCCAAATATCATAGGAATGCCAAGTCTTGAGTTGTCCACTGCCAACTTTTGCATTTGTCGTACTTGATCCACTCCTCGTATATTGAGCATTCCGCCAACAAGTCCATCTTTGATATTATCATATTTTTGAGCAGCATCACCATCACTTGGTGCAGGTCCTGTAAGATCATAGAACCCGTTGTACAGGTTCATTTGTCCTACTTTCTCTTCTAAGGTCATCTTCCTAATAAGTGATTCTACTCTGTCATATTTAATCAAAGTATCCACAGTTTTGGTAACACTTACAGTCTTGTTAGATTTACATCCAAATGCAATGACCAATAGAAACAAAGAAAATACACTTAATTTAATATAATTTTTCACAGATATTGTTTTCAATGAGGCTCTAACATACAATATAGAAATCACTTTGTGTAAACATCACACAAAGATTAATTGAGGAAAATGAAATATCAAGCTATCTAATTTTAAGTTTTACTTCTCAGTCAATTTTTCGATTAATTTTTTGAGTGCTGCAATTTCTGATTTGAGCAGTGTTACCTCACTTTTAAGAATATCGATTTCTATTTTGGCATCATTGTTTGTAGTAGTATTGACACCAAATCGACTTTGATCATTGTCAGTAGGAGAATCACTAGTAAAAGCGGCATTGTCCATCCAAGTTACATTTCCAGCACCATCAGTTGTAAGCACTTGATTTACTGTACCATCAACCATTGGCAATTGATACTCATTATTAATATCAAGTAGACCAATTACTTTCACTGTTGGAATGCTTTCACTCATTGTACTCGAAAAACCAGGGCCACCATTGTCCCCAGATGTGCCGCCGTTCCCATTTACAAGATTGACATTATAGTAAAAAGTAAGATCTCCTGTCCCTCCACTTGGAGCGACCCAATCAAAGGTAAAAATATTAGAAGCAAATGCACTAGTATGTTCTGCATAAGTTCTTCCTCCTGCTACATTAGCCGCAGTAGATATTTTTGCATTTGAGGATGGATTAGAAAAAGTTGCAACATCATTATCAGCACCATCTAAAACAGTCAATTGAAAACCGTAACCTGACGGTGTTCCAGATCCTGCGACTGCTGTGAGAGATACTTGATACGATTCTCCTGCGATATAATCCGTAACTACACTTCCCATAACATCTGTAATTACCAAATCAGTCGTTGGCGCACCAAAAGTTCCGCTATTATGACAATTACCACATACAGTCCCTGACTCTCCAGGTGCTCCAGTATATCCTTGTCCAACAAAAGAGGCCGGTCCAGAAGAATAATTTAATGAAATAATTGTCGTGATTATCACCGCAAATAACACATATTGCTTTTTCATAATTTATATTTTACCTAGATTAATATTGAAACAGAGTACACTTTATATATTAATATTTTTAAAAATAGGTAATCTTTAGGAACTCAACGAAAATTAAATGAAATCAAAATCAGCTGTATTATTAATTATCGTGATTTCGCAGTTTTGTTGTACATCCATGTGGTTTGCAAGTAATGCTGTTTTGACCGACTTATCAACTCAGTTTAACTTGGGAAGTAATACAATTGGATACATGACAAATGCTGTCCAGATTGGATTCATTGTAGGCACTTTGATAATGGGGATGCTGTCCGTATCAGATCGTTTTTCACCTTCTAAAGTATTTTTCTCTTCTTCTATTATAGGATCCATTCTTAATCTGGGAATTATCTTAGAATCTAATTCTTTGATTAGCATCCTGGCTTTTAGATTTGGAGTAGGATTTTGCCTGGCAGGAATATATCCAGTAGGAATGAAGATCGCTTCTGATTATTTCGAAAAGGGACTTGGAAAATCACTGAGTTATTTAGTGGCCGCACTTGTTTTGGGGACTGCGTTTCCTCATTTACTTAAAGCTCTTTCCAGTTCCTTTGAATATAATTGGCAAAATGTAATTTATATCACTTCTATCATATCGGCATTAGGAGGAGTATTGGTCTATTCATTGATTCCGGACGGCCCGTTTAGAGCCCCCGCTTCAAAACTAGATCTTACTAAAGCTTTTACGATATTCAAGGACAAGCAATTTAGAACGTATACTTTTGGATATGTTGGCCATATGTGGGAGTTGTATGCTTTTTGGGCATTTATCCCAATAATACTGCAAAGTTCCTCTACCGAAAATTCAACTTTGAATATTCCATTATGGTCCTTTATCATTATCGCAATAGGCAGTTTTGGTTGTATTATTGGTGGCCACTTATCTTCAAAGTTTGGAAATCGACGAATTGCTATAACTGCATTGATATCATCAGGTATTTATTGTCTAATTCTGCCATTCATAGACCATTCTAATTCAACTACTCTTACAGGATTACTTCTATTTTGGGGAATGGCTGTCATAGCAGATTCTCCTCTATTCTCAGCATTAGTTGCTCTAAATGCTCCACAAGAGTTTCGAGGTACAGCATTGACAATAGCTACATGTCTAGGATTTAGTATCACCATAATAAGCATCCAAACGCTCACTTACTTGGTAGATAATTACGATTCTAACTATGTGTACTGGTTGTTATTGATTGGGCCATTATTTGGAGTGGTATCGATATTGAGAAATAAAACTCAAATTGAAATGGAGTAATTGTTTTACTAATACGTCGATTGCTTTAATTGCTGGGCTCATACCCTTTCTCCTGTCTTCCCCTTCAAGGGCAAGATGTTAATTTATACTAAGAGGAGTTAATCGGACTGGCTGAAATAAAATCCTCCCTCCTGCCTTTATTTGATAGGTCAAAACGACGACTGTACCTAAAATTTGTGTTCATGAATTCAAAAAAAATAACCATAAATGTCTAAACATCGAAAAACGTTGCTGTCAAAAAAATCAACACTTTACTCTTCCAGCATCCCCTTCAACTCGTTCAACTTCATCATACACTCAATAGGAGTCATACTATTAAGTTGTACATCTTCAAGTGCTGCTTTAAGCTTTCCAGCAAGAGGGTCAACTGTCTCAAAAATGCTTAATTGATATGGGTCTGGTTCAATGGCAGCTACTTGGTCAGTAAGGTCAGGATTCTGAATTCCGTCTTGATTCGTAACTGTCTTTTGTTCCAACTGTTTGAGAATCTCATAAGCTCTCTTCAGTATTTCTTTAGGCATTCCTGCCATACGAGCTACATGAATACCAAAACTATGGTTGCTACCTCCTTCAACTAATTTCCTTAAAAAAATCACTTTCTGCCCCACTTCCTTCGTAGCTACATTGAAGTTTTTGACTCTTGTATATTTGTTTGCCAATTCATTTAACTCATGGTAGTGTGTAGCAAATAGCGTTTTAGGTCGTGCGCCTTTATTATTGTGTAGATATTCAGCCAATGACCAAGCGATTGAGATTCCATCGTAAGTAGAAGTTCCTCTTCCTATTTCGTCCAAAAGTATCAAACTACGATCAGAAATATTATTCATAATACTGGCGGTCTCGTTCATTTCTAACATAAATGTTGACTCACCACTAGATATATTATCACTTGCTCCTACTCTCGTGAATAGCTTATCGATGATGCCAATTTCCGCATATTCTGCAGGAACGTAGGATCCCATTTGAGCCATAAGACAGATCAAGGCAGTCTGTCTCAAGATCGCTGACTTACCAGACATGTTGGGTCCCGTAATCATCATTACTTGCGTGTCAGAATTACTAAGAAATATATCATTGGGCACATAAGTTTCATCGAGTTTCATATGTTGCTCGATAACTGGATGTCGACCATTTTTAATATCAATTTCAGTTCCATTATTGACTATTGGTCTGGAATATTTATATTTTTGGGCCACTCTTGCAAAAGACAGCAGGCAATCCACATTGGCAATCAAAGCAGCATTAGATTGGATTGGATCCAAATATTCGATGATAGACAAAATCAACTCATGATAAAGTGCTTCTTCTATTCCACTGATTTTCTCTTCCGCTCCTAAGATCTTAGTTTCTAGTTGTTTTAATTCGTCTGTGATATATCTCTCCGCATTTGTCAACGTCTGTTTTCGTACCCAGTCATCTGGAATTAGATCTTGACCTTTATACTTATTGGTTACCTCGAGATAATAACCAAATACATTATTAAAACCTATTTTCAGATTGGTTATCCCCGTTTTCGCAGCTTCTCTTTGTTGAATGCCAAGTAGTAGTTCTTTTGCGTTTCTTACCACGTTAGTATAATCATCCAATTCAGCATTGTAACCATCTTTGAATGTCCCCCCTTTACTCACCATAGAGGGTGGCTCTTCTGTAATGGCTTTTTCTATTTTATCTCTTACGGTTTCACAAAGGTGAAGTTTGTCCGCTAATATTAAGAGGTGTTCATTCTTTGTGTTTACCAGCAATTCTTTGAGTGGCGCGATATTAGTGAGTGCTCTTTTCAATTGGATCAACTCTCTAGGTGCCACTTTCATCATTGAAATTTTGGAAGCCAAACGCTCCAAATCACCCATTTTTCTTAATATCGTTTCCAATGCATCAGTAGCCTCACTCGCTTCATAGAAATGGCTCACCATATCTAATCTTGCCTCTATCGCAGTCTCAGACATCAAAGGCAACAAGACCCATTTCCTCAACATCCTTGCACCCATTGGAGATACTGTCTTATCCAATACTTGAATCAACGGGATTCCGGTTTCGTGTACGGTCGATACTAATTCCAAATTTCTAATAGTGAACCGATCCAACCATACATATTCCTCAGATTGTATCCGATTGATACTTCTTATATGTTTGAGGTTGTTATTCTGTGTGCTTGATAAATAATGTAGTGCTGATCCTGCAGCAATCTGTCCTTGATCCAATTTTTCAACACCAAAGCCTTTCAAATTTGGCACTTCGAATTTTTCTAGAAGTTGCTCTCTACAGTAATCATATTGATAGATCCATTCATCCAGCGGATAACTGTAATATTTATCTCCAAAATTTGAATTGAAGATTTTTCCATGCGATTTGGAATAAATAATCTCTGCAGGTCCAAAACTATGAATCAGTTTTTCTACTCCTTCAAGTGACCCTTCACTTAATAAAAATTCTCCCGTCGAAATATCAATGAATGCAACTCCGTGGTGATTTTTTGGTCCAAAATGAATAGAAGCTAAATAATTATTATTCTTTCGATCAAGAATACTATCATCGATTGTAAGTCCAGGAGTAATGACATCGGTAACTCCTCTAGCAACAATCTTTTTCTCTTTACTTGGCTTTTCTAATTGTTCACAAATGGCCACACGAAATCCTGCTCTTACAAGTTTAGGCAAATAGACATCTACACTATGATATGGGAAACCTGCCAATTCGATATCAACACCTCCGTTATTTCTAGCTGTGAGAACGATACCTAAGACGTCTGAGGCTTTTACAGCATCTTCTCCGAATGTCTCATAGAAATCACCTACTCTAAAGAGCAAGATTGCATCAGGGTGCTTGCTTTTAAGGTTAAAGTACTGCTCCATCAAAGGAGTCACTTTCTTCATTTTTGCCTTTATCTCAGATTGTTTCGCCACAGGTATCAAGTTGGTCGGCAAATTTACTTAGATTCTTTTGTTGAGCAACTAAAGCGGGGAAAAGTTATTGAGTTATTGAATTATTGAATTGCTGAATGTTGAATTGGAGAAATATCGATTTGTAGATATAGCTTTTGAGGATTAAAGGCTTCATCTTATATTTTACGACGGAAAATCGTAGGCTGAATACAAGATAACTATAATAGCCAAACGTCTAAATGTCGAACGTCGAATAGCAGAACTGCTATTTTCTGACCTCTGAGAATCTTGCAGCCTATTTTTTTCCCATACATAATACAACCTAAATCAACTTTTTAGCTACAAAATTTAGCAATGAACCAACAAATTCTATCTTTGTTAAATATTATTAAAATCACAGCCTACATTTTTTTTGATGGAGAAGTTGATTGATATTTACATTCTGAATAAAAAAGTAAGATACTTATGAGAATATATAGATTGAGTTTATTAGCGATTATAGCACTTTTAGTAGTGTCTTGTAAGACTGCTCCTACAGCTGGATTAGTCATATCTGGCAAGGTAAGTGATGCGAATGACATGTCCGTTCATTTCGATAGAACTTTGCCTGACAATGCTAGTGAAGGCATATTCAATACAAAGGCAGATGGCAATGGTAACTTCACTTTTACATTTCCTCAAAAGCTCAAGGCAGGAACTTATCGGATAAGGGCTGGGGCAAAAGCTGCTGAAATATTACTCAATGGCACAGAAAAAGCTGTTGTTATTGAAGGCGATATGAAAAGTTTCGGTGACCTTACCTATACTGTAAAGGGTGCTCCATTAACTGAAGAATACCTTACACTGATCTCGTCTTTTATGGCTAAAAAAATAGATACCAAGAGTTTGAGAGATAAAGCTATGAATGACTTAGATCCGTTGATAGGATACCAAGTGTCTTCAAAGGTGTTTCAAATGCGTGCGGAATTTCTTGATGTACATAAAGCCGTAGCCGCAAAATTGACATCGACTTACCCTGATTTAGAATTAACTAGAACATTCGCCGCACAAGTAAAAACGGTAGAAAGGCAATATGCTTCACAACTAGCGTCAGAAAAAATAAAAGTAGGCGAACCAGCACCGAATATCTCGCTACCTGGTGTTGATGGTAAAACAAGATCATTATCTGACATGAAAGGAAAAGTTGTATTGCTTGACTTTTGGGCTAGCTGGTGTGGACCTTGTAGAAAAGCAAACCCTCACGTAGTGGACGTATATAAGAGATATAAGGATAAAGGGTTCGATGTGTTCTCTGTGTCACTTGATGGATTAGACAGTAGAACTAAAGCAAGATATAGTGGTGAAGATCAAATCAAAATGCAAATGGACAGGCAAAAAGAAAGATGGCTCGGTGCAATAGAAAAAGATAATCTTATCTGGGATGGTCATGTAAGTGATCTGAAAAAATGGGAGTCTGCTCCTGCTGCTACTTATGGAGTAAAGAGTATTCCAAAGACATTTTTGATTGGAAAAGATGGTAATATAGCCTATATCAACCCTAGAAATAATCTTGAGGAAGTGGTAAAGACACAATTGGGATTATTGTAAGGTCGCAGAGATCAAGATTTCGAGACTTTTAGAAAAATGGAGAGGATTGCTACTTAATTGGAGTGATCCTCTTTTTATTTTTGATGAAAAAATTACCTATAGATTCGTGTCTTGGCTTAATACAATATGCATGCCTCTAAAGAAAATATTTACAATTGTTTTAACTATCTTACCAAAGCATTCTTTAAACAATTACAACTATGAATGACCGATTTAGATTATCTATCATTTCCTTCCTCTTCCCTTTTTTGATGCAAGGTCAAATTGATGTAGCTATAGGTACAGGCAGTATGTGGTTAGATGGAGATGTCGATATATTGTGTGGACTAGGAAGTATAAATTTTGTTGATGTTTCGATGGAGTATCAACTAAAAAACAACTTCTATTTTGGCGCAAGTCTAGGATATGGTAATGTAAAAGGGTTGGAACAATACAATATTTGGCAACACAGAAGCAGTGGTGGTGGTCTTGTCGAAAGTTTTTATGACACTTATGAAGATGCGATTTACGCTCCATATCATTCTACAAACATCTTATCTTCAAATTTGGGACTTTCATATAAGATGTACTTAAGCCATGACGACATATTTTTGAAAGTTGGATTTCAAGCAGGTTTATCCAAAGCCAGCACCTATAAATCTGTTTAATGCTGAGAATGAAATCTATGATTTACCTCCACCTTCTTTTAAAGCTACAGAGCCGATCTACCATCCTGACCTATTTGACAATACATTCGAAAGTAGAATGGATCAAGCTGGAACTTTCTTTCAATATGGTCCAAATGCAAGCATTGGTTTTTAAGGTAAGTAAAAATGGATATATAGGGATTGGCTATTCAATGCAAATGAGTAACACAGACTATCTAGATGGTATTTCCTGGAGAACAGCTTTTGACAACACCAATAATAATGATATAATACATCAAACATCTATAGAGTTTACGCAAAGATTTGGCACTTTTAATTGGTAACCGCTCCTTATTATCCTAATCTTTTGATGGGCCCCTCTCCCAATAACAATAGAGATCTAATAGTGAACATTGTATCAGTTCTAGTAAATAGAAATGATTACCTCTAATTTGCTTCTAATTAAGTGGATAGGGTTACAAACAAGTCTTTAAACCTAAGTCGCTGTGCGGAATAGAGTGAAATAGAAGGTAGAAATTAGCTCTAAAGTCGGAATACTCTTTAGCATACAACAACTAATGTCCGCCATATTTTAAGCATGAACCTTTCTTCTCTGAGCAACAATAGCGAAATTAAAGTTATGATATAGAGATCACACTATCGGGATTCGCCATCCCTATTTGAGCACACCTCAGTTTATTCTAAAATCCGAAATGCCATCAATTTCTGCCTCTGAAGTGTATGATCTACAACACAATATTATTATCCCACACATACGCCTCTGGAATTCCCTCATCGTCAATTAATTGACGAATATCTGTAATGGGTACATCATTAATACCGCCCTCAAATGGATTCTCTGTACTCTCCCCTATCATCTCTAGTGTATAGAACACCCATGAAATCAAAGCACTGAATGGTACTGATAACCAAACAAAGTGATTCCCTAACACATCATATATAAAATGAAAAAAACCTGCATCATGCTCATGTTGGTGATCCATCATTTCACTGACAAATCCTTGTCCTATGTCTTGGAATGCATCCATCACTCCAAAAGGAAGAAGAATGATAAATATCCAGATAAAATATTGATTCAATGTAGCAAATTGTCTTGGGTATGGAAAGTTCTTAATCCGTTCGGATTTCCCTTGAAGTGTATACAGTTCTTTAAGCACATTCATCAATTCCATATGTCGAAAATCTTCTATCAAACCTTGCCCCTTTAGCTCTTTAATATGAGAAGATTGAAGTCCTAGTATTTGAGAAGCCCAATTACCTTTCTCCTTGAGTTCTGCCAATTCATTGCTAGTTAAATAAGGCGATATCGCATCGTTTTTAGGTATGTCAGACTCAAGCAATGCATAATTTTTATCTCTAAACTTCTTAATTCTTTTGGAATCAAGATTTTCTTCCCATGGTTTCGGTTTCCTCATCTGATACCTCAAGGCAGTCATCCACGCCACATGTCTCATGACTATCACTTTTACAATTGTTTTCAACTCCGAAGAAGACAACTTATCCGTAGCATGATCATTCGAAATAAAGTCTTTGATCATAATCGTCCATGTTCGAGATGTATTGACAATACCTCCCCAAATTTTACGTGCCTCCCATAATCTATCATATGATGCATTATTCTTAAAACCTTGGATAAACGCAACTGCTGTACCTAATAATCCTATTGGAAGCCAAGGAAGATGAAGCCATTTCCAATCTAAAATATCGAACAAAAAAACTGGTATAAAGGAAATCAAGAGAAATAACATGATATACTTCAATGTCCAAGAAATCATTCCTGTTAGAGGAAATACTTTTTTTGTGTACATGCGTTGTGTTTTGAAAGAATAGGCAGAGTCAAATATCCGAGTCTCAAAGAAATAAAATTTCAGCGTTGAAAGTGATGAATTTCAAATCTTTTTCAGTTTTAATTAAAAACTCACCTGTCTGATTCCCCCTTTAAGACAAAATAACCACAAACTTTACCTTCAAGGTTTCGCGATCAAAAATTATTGATTTTCTTTGTACTTCTGCAATTAATTTAATAGTTTTTTTACGAAAATTTCTAATACAAAAAGTGCTTATGAAACTTATTTCCATTCTGATATTCACATTCGCGGCATGCACTATTTATGGTCAAAATTATACTGCCGCAGAAAGTGTAGAATGGGACCCTATCAACGAACAGTGGTTGGTATCAAATGGAATTAACATAATAGCAGATGATGGTTTGGGAAATAAATCCGTATTCAGCAGTGAAGGAACTTCATACGGCTTAGAAGTGATAGGAAAAGTTTTATATGGGCTGACAGGAAGTAAACTGAAAGCAATCGATTTAATCACAAAAGAAACCCTCTTTGAATTAGAAATTGACGGTGCAGGATTTCTAAATGGTCTAACCAATGATGGCGAATCTACTTTATATGCCACGGATTTCAGCAATAGAGAGATTTATAAAGTTGATGTTTCTAATATGAATCAACCGACATACGAAAAATATATTAGCAACACGATCGAAACTCCAAACGGCATATTATATGATGGAGAAAACAATAGGCTTCTTTATGTGACTTGGCAATCAAATGCAAAAATTAAAGCGATTGATTTAACAACAAAGATAATCACAACTGCAGTGAATACTAACCTCAACAATATAGATGGGATAGACGAGGATACTGAAGGCAACTTCTATATATCATCTTGGTCACCCGCGCAAATCACTAAATTTAATCATGATTTCACAACCTCTGAAGTAATCAATACTCCGACACTAAACAAACCCGCAGATATTGGTTTTGATAAAGATAATATGGTCCTAGGAATACCAATGGGATCCAGTGTGATTTTCGTTTCCTTAAATAATGTTGGTATTACAGATATTGACAATGGTCGGGTTATTTTCGGTCTGTCTAAGAATCCAGTACAAAATTATTCTAAGCTGTCAGTGGATCTTATCCAAGCAGAAAAAATCAAAGTTGCTATTATTGACATGAGCGGCAGAACCATAGAAACTGTCGTTAATAGAGAATTATCTGCGGGGTCGTATCTGTTCGACATCGACACTTCAAAACTTCAGTCTGGCATGTATGTAGCAGTACTCATGGATGAAAATGGGTCAATTCTCAGCCTGAAAATTATCAAAGATTAACTTGTGTATCTGCTCTGAAGGGCCGTAGAGCTACTGAATAATTTCTCACAATAGATTTAGCTGTTTTCCTAAAGTTAGCCCATTGTTGGCTGTTTATTCTAATTTCACAACCAACTTTATCTATTTTTGTTTGTATTAAACATAAAATATTGCTATAAAGAATACCTGTGAAACTAAAGATCAACGAAACATTCAATAAAGAGTTACCAGCTGACCCTATTCTTGAAAACTACCCTAGGCAAGTCATCGAGTCATGTTATTCTAATGTCACACCTCGAACCCCCTCCAATCCACAGATTATTCATGTGTCTAGTGAGATGCTAGAAGCTTTAGGAATCACAGAGCAGGATAAGTTATCTCTAGAATTCTTGAATATATTCTCCGGTAAAAAAGTTATCCAAGGTACTTCTCCATATGCTATGTGCTATGGAGGCCATCAGTTCGGGCACTGGGCAGGACAACTTGGAGACGGTAGAGCTATCAACCTTACTGAATTAGTAGTAGAGAACAAAAGATGGGCACTTCAGCTCAAAGGCTCAGGTGCAACTCCCTACTCTCGTACAGCGGATGGACTTGCAGTATTAAGATCTTCTATTCGTGAGCATCTATGCAGCGAAGCCATGCATCACCTTGGAGTTCCCACTACTAGATCCTTATCTTTGATGCTAACGGGTGATGACGTCCTTAGGGATGTCATGTATGATGGTCATCCTGATTATGAAAAAGGTGCTGTAGTTTGCAGAGTTGCTCCTTCATTTATCCGTTTTGGGAATTTTCAAATATTTACTTCTAGAAAAGATGAAAAGAATCTAAAACTCTTGACAGACTATACGATCCGTCATTTTTTCTCTCATATCGAAGAGGGAACAAAAAGCGGCTACATCCAATTTTTCGAAGAAGTACTTAATCGCACTTTGGAGATGGTAATTCATTGGCAAAGAGTAGGATTTGTGCATGGTGTGATGAATACCGATAATCTCTCCATTCTTGGATTGACAATAGATTATGGGCCATACGGATGGCTGGAAGGTTACGATGATAATTGGACTCCTAATACAACTGACAGTCAACATCATAGGTACAGCTATGCAAAGCAACCAGGGGTAGCACTTTGGAATCTGGCACAACTTGGTAGTGCTCTGGTACCAATAATCGGAGAAGCACAGCCATTACAAGAAATCTTAGATGAATATAAAGGTAAATATCGATCTAGATATTTATCAATGATGCGAAATAAGTTAGGCCTTCAAACGGAAAAAGAGGAGGACCAAGTAATCATAGACGAGTTAGAAAATCTACTTCAAGTTACAGAAACAGATATGACCATATTCTTCCGAAATCTAGCAAATTTAAAACAAGACAATACGATCACAGATGTTATGACAACAATTGCAGATGCATTTTATAAACCCGAAGAAATAACAGATGTTTTCAAAAAACTCTGGAATGACTGGCTAACTAAATATACAATGCGACTTCAATCAGAAAATACTATTGATGAAATCAGAAAGAAATCTATGAATGCTGTGAATCCTAAATACGTCTTGAGAAACTACATGGCACAACTCGCTATCGACAAGGCAGATAAAGGTGATTATTCATTAATCAAAAGTTTCTATCTTATGCTAAAATCTCCCTACAGTGAACAACCTATGTATCAACAATGGTTTTCAAAGCGTCCTGAATGGGCCAGGAATAAAGTTGGATGTAGTATGCTGTCTTGTTCTTCTTAATTGTTGAACAGTTGAAAAGTTTGTTCAATTGTTAAATTACATCTCTGTCAAAATAATCGGATAAGTGATCTGTGCACTTCAAACGATGTCCTCACTAAAGTCATCATAAAATTTTGTATCCCATTTGCATCAAAACAAAATAGATACGCTTTCACACTGAAAACGCATCTATTTAGAACATTATCTCTAGGCATAATCGAACAATAGCGTATTTTATTAGCTAACGATTGCTATTAACTCTATCTCAAAAACTAGAGCTTGGTAAGGTCCTATTGCTCCACCTGCACCACGATCTCCATATGCAAGTTGGTAAGGAATATATAATTTCCACTTACTTCCTACAGGCATTAGCTGTAAAGCCTCCGTCCATCCAGCAATAACTCCGTTCACTGGAAACTCTGTAGGCTGATTTCGACTATAAGAACTATCAAACTCAGTACCATCAATCAAAGTACCTCTGTAATGTGTACGCACTGTTGATGAGGCTGTAGGTTTTTCACCGTCTCCTGCCGTAATAACTTCATACTGCAATCCTGAACTAGTGGTCTGCACACCTTCTTTCTTTGCATTTGCAGCTAAAAATGCTTCACCTTCACCAGAAGCTGCTTTTGATTGCTCGGCTTTCTCACCTTCTAGTCGTTCTTGAATTACTCTAAATGCTGCACCGATTGCCTCATCGCTTGCCGCCATAGGTTCCCCCTTGAATGCATTATTTATACCCGCAATCGCTGCATCTAATGAAACCCCTTTGAACGCTTCTTTTAATTGTCCACCCATTTGTAAACCTACTCCGTAAGAAGCTAACTCTTCGTTTGTTTCTAGTTTAATATCTGACATATTATTTATTTATTCTAATAGAAAAGCAAGTAGCTCTCCTGTGTAATGAAATTTTTGAAGGTGCAAAAGTAATATTTTTTCTATTCAGACCTGAATTCAGTTAAAATAGTTTTTATAAAAAATACCAAATGATCCTTTTGATTTGACCTTTTCGTTAGTCAGTCTAGGACATGAAATTTAACATCTGAATTATTGCGCGTTATAGATTGCATAGAGAAATAAGCCAAAACGCTGACGGGTGTCCTACCATCTAGATGTTGACCTCCTCTCCATTGATTTCTCTCCGATCAAGGTCATTGGCGAATGGCTCAGCCTTTAATATCATTCACATATTACAGCAGCCCGAACCACTTGATTAGTCCTTCCTTGAAAGAGGAATGACGAGATGGAAATTGCCGTATATTTTGACTGAGCCCAATTAGAATACGCTGTCAAAACCACTTTTATTTCTTATTAATTTCTAAAAGTAAATACGCTACTATTATGATTTAATCAATTAAATTTCCAATCATCATTAACCAAAAATCATTTAGAAAATGACTGATAATCTTTAGATGGATCATAATCATGATTTGTCCTGATAGAATGCAACTCACTCTTCTCATCTTTAGATCTCAGAATAGGAAAGAAAAGCTGAACATACCATGGCTCTTTTATTTGATTCCAAGCGCCAAATTTTGTTGGGTATTTCCTGGTGATTTTGGCTGTACCGAAAATAATATCCCAGATAAAAAGTAGATTTCCAAAATTACCATTAGGATGAGATACTCCGTCTTCGGCTGTCAACCCATGATGGGCGAAGTGTGTACTAGGTGTTGATATACTTCGCTCGACAATCCAAGCAAGAGGGCTTAGTATTTTATATCGGTATAAGAATCTGTCCCACTTTGTCTCACTATGCGCCAGTAATATCACGACCAACTTGATAGGCAGATAAAATAGATAGATATACCCCATTCCCAAATAAACAAGCAAAGCCGAAAACCAAATACCTGGCATAAGAGCATAATAAAGAATAGCATTTCTGTATGTTACAAGAACACCCATTTCCTCAACCACGTGATGAGGACGATGCAACTTCCACATTCGTCTGCTGACATGAGAAAGTCTGTGCCACCAGTATTGTGTCATATCATCTAATATTAGAAAAGCAAGTATATGCCACCAGATAGAAACAGAAACAAGGTAATCTTCTAGTCCTGGATAAAACGAAGACATCCCCCATAACACCAATAAAAATATACTAGGTTGAATCAAAGTTGGCAAGGTGACCAAACTCAATAACTCTATCGTGAAGTCGTTTTTGGTTCTTTTATCTTCGAAGTAAAGACCGCCGATAGATTCTAGTACACCTAATACAAATAGAAGTATTACTGGAATTAATTTACTGATGGTTATATCGTCCATTTTAGCTCATGTAAATATTTATTTGCTTTGAACAGCTTGATTTATTTCACCCACAAGCTACAATATCTTTAGAACAATGCTGCTTAATATCAACAAAGATATGTGTGTGTGTGTGTGTTTAAAAACAAATCCGATTTGATACCTTGCAAATGGCAACTATATTTACTCTAAATAAAATGAAAGCCATTTTCACCAGGTGATAGGATCATTAAATCCAAAGTTCTCTTTACACAAAAGTATAATTCTTATATATTAAGAGAAAATAAGAATATATCCTAAAGTCCAAAAGCAATGACGCCCTCACTCACCATTATAAAAGGTTAAAGAATTACCACCAACTTCAAGCAAAAAAAGGTAGCTTCCTTTCGAAAGCTACCTTTGCTCAAATTTATAGTGATAGTTGGTGTGAGCGTGAATGTGGGTATTCTTTAATCTGCTTTATCAGTCCCAGTTACTACATAATTTGTTGCTATCCAACTACTTACCTACTAGATTTGTTTAATAACAATTTTCATAGTAACAATTTTCATAGTAACAATTTTCATAGTAACAAATTTTATAATAACAAATATAGCCAAGACAGCACAATGAAAGTTATGAAAAAAGGTCAGTTGTTTATGATAAAAGGTCAAAATGGTGAGATACTGTTAATTCTGAACTCTTTCAGTAACTAACTCTAAGAATATTAACATGATTATTATCTCTCTATATCTATCCCTTAACTATGGAAATTCAGCAGCTCTAAGAGTACTTAATTTCTTAGCTAGTCTCAGCGTGTTTTAGCGACACGTCTATTCAGTAACTACCAGAAAATAAGTTTCAAACTTATAAAATAACCTCATTAATTAAACTGGGGCTCTTCCCAAACTTGTTTTTAAAAGCTGCACTAAAGTTTGAAAGATTTTTGTAGCCAAAATCTAAGTAGATATCAGATGGTTTTACGTTTTCGTCATCTAGTAATTCTTTGGCTCTTTGCAATCGTTTATTCTGCAACCACTTTCCTGGAGTGGTTTTATATTCTTTGATAAATTTCCGTTTGAAAGTAGAAAGGCTCATATGGCATAAAAAAGCTATTTCTTCAATTTTCAGATTAGAGAATACTTTCTTTTCAATAATTGTTCTAAAAGTAGAAATATCATCTGTCGTTAATGATTGCAAATAAGACTCGAATGCCTTGCCATATTTATTTATCAAATACAACATTAACTCTTCAAATTTAACAGAGAGGATATTTTCCTTAAAGTCCTTAGGAGCATCAGAAATTGTCGAAAGTGAATTTAGATAAGAAATAATATAATCATCATTCTCTAGAATAAAATAAGGGGGTGTTTCTTCTACCTCATTAGTGCAGTGATTGTGTTTTTTTAAGAAATCTCTCAGTCTATTTTCTGAAAAAAAAAGGAGTTTGCAGTAGTATTCTTCATCATTGTCCACCATTTCGGACCATAGACAATTTCCTCGTTTTATGAGTATAGATTGTTTACTACTTATGTCAACAGATGATTCTAAGAAATGTACATGCTTTTTTCCTTTTTGCAAAAAACTAAACATGTGCAAATTCAGGTTTACTTTACTTTTAAAAGCATCGCCCGACATCTTAAAATCATAAACAAAAAGATCTAATTTAGCTATGTCGATATTTGTGAATATTTCGGGTACGTTCTGGATTGCCATAAGTTTTGTTTTCGTTCTGGATTATTATTCCTCTAGCTTAGCTATCGATAAAAGGCTTTCGTAAAGCTAACAAAAAAGTGATAGTAGCCCCTCGCTCGGCTATTAGTGTACGTAAAAAACTGCATTATCACAAGAAAAACTGATCACTTTTACCATTATTCCTCCGATTCTAACCAAAGTGTCGCAGGTTAACAATGGCTTCTGGTCCAGAGAGATTTACTTTAACCAGCGATTCTATCTTTGATAAAAGTAGCAACTGAAACCATATTTATTAGTTTGGGATCATACATTATTAAAAAATCAAAAGCTTTTTAAAAACAAATACGACCGTTCGATATCTGTAGTCAACACTCTATCTTCTTTCATAAAATCTACTTTTTTACGAAAAGCCTTAAGAAAGGATTTTGTAGTTGGTGCCAACTTAAGATGAGGATTTGCTTGGATCCTAAGATCGATAGCTTGTGCGGCATGCATGAGCTCCAAACCGAGAATATAATAACAGTTATCGATCATTTTTCGATTCCTGCGTACCACTCTGGGGCCATTCGTACCCATATCTTCTATATCACCAGCAACAGCAAAAAAATCCATAGAAACAGGATAAGCCAATGCCTTATTTTCAGCGGCTAAAGAGACGAATACTTTTTGGACTGCTCCGAAGGCATGAAAACTCTTCTTCGTTCCAAGAAATCTTGACAAATCTGTAAATCGTGGATCGCTTAGTTTTATGGTTCTTTGCGCCGAAGCTATAGAAAAGTGTCCCAAAGCAATTCCCAGTTTCTCAAAAGAAAGTACCCAAGGCCAAGGTGAAAAATTGGCGGTAGGAATGACTGCTCCGAATAATTTATCACCAGCTGATTTTGTAATGTAGTGTTTGGTTTCCTCTTCGTTTTTTGAAGGAGAATTTACATCCAATAACACCATGGGATTATCATCAGAAGAATTTAATTGTATAGCCATTTGCTCGGTGAGCTCCGCTAAAGTACTTTCAACTGCACCTATCGTGTAGGCCGCTGTTCGGTAACTTAACGGATCTTGAAGATGTCTCTTTTGATCTGCCGACCATAAATAGCTGCCTTTAAGAATCTTACGATAATCTTTCGAGATTTTATTGACTTCTGGAAAGGGTCTTACGCTATTTGAATGCTCCAAAAAAGGCGTTATGTTTCCATTCAGCGCCTCCAGATTCAGACAAAACACCAGCTTACTCACCTTCAATAAATGCTGTAGCTCAATCAAACAAAATGCAGCCAGTGTCTCAGAATATCCGTTTGAGCTCATAATCGCTAGCGCATCCTTTGCCCAAGGATCAAGTGGAGTAAGTCCTGCATGCTTCATTGCCTTTTCAGCAGACATCCCTTTGCCCTTATAATTAACCTTCCCTTCTCCTATCATAGCTAAACCGATGTGTATGATAAGTGTTATGTCAGCTTCACCCATAGATCCCCTTCCTGGAATAATAGGTACAATATCATGATTCAGAAAATCTCGATACAACTTAGCCACTTTTAGTCTTGCCCCAGTCGAACCATATAAAATAGAATTCAAGCGAGAAGACATAATTCCTCTAACCACTTCCTTTTCCATTTCTGGTCCTACACCCGCTGAAGTGACTCGAATGAGCGCTCTATTGAATGATTTTGAATATGCGATGGCTTCCTTTGTAAGCTTTCCATCTTTCAAGACGGGTCTATCTTTATTTTCGCCTACTCCAACAGTCAATCCATATATTTTTTGTCCAGCTTCAGCAGCTTTGATCAATAGACGATAACCTGAATCTACTCGCTTTGCAGCTGACTTGGAAATGGAAACTTTGGCTTTATTTTGTCCTATGCTTACAACTTCTGCTGGAGTCAATTTTTGGCCGTCCAGAATGATCTCTTTTGATATTGGTCGTTTTTTCATTGGTGGGGTAGTTGATCTTGTACTATGCTAAGGTAGTAAGAAAGTCACATTCATTATTTCCTCAATTAGGATTTTTGTAGAGAAACTAATATGATCTATTCAGATAATAGCTTAATTACAACAGGAAAAATTTCATCTACCCACTTTTCATATTGATATCCGCTTGGGTGCAATTTATCAGAAGCTAATGCATCTGCAGAGTCCCCTAGTTCTCTAGAAATCTCAGTTATGTCGACAAAAGGAATTTTGAGTTGCTCACACTTATTTGACATATATTGGTTGTACATGTCTATGTCTTGCCCGATTTGAACGCTGTTGTTACTGCCAAATGGCGTAACCCCATAATCGGGAATTGAGACTACAAAAACTCGATCTGATGTTACAGCTAATTGCATACTCTTATCCACAAGCAGATCAAATTCCGTTTTGAAGGCATTGAAATCTAATTTTTGGTATTGGTTATTAACCCCTATCAGCAGAGATACTAAGAGCTCTCCTTCAAGATTACTTAGATCTGCACCTTCTATAGCATCAGTAAGATTTCTTGTTGTCCAACCTGTCTTAGCGATGATCTTAGACTGGCCAACACTTATATTGTTTTCTGCCAATTTCACAGCTAATTGATTGGGCCATCTTCGGGACTCTTCAACCCCTTCTCCTATTGTGTAAGAATCTCCTAGTGCTAAGTAACTAATAGCGCCATTGTTGATAGTCTCCGATTCCTCTATTGGGTCTTGTATTATACTCACTTGTTTAGAACAAGAAATAAATAGTACAGAGATTCCAATTATTACATTTGTTACGATTTGTTTACTGTTCATTATCCGGATTGTGATTTATTAGGTGAAGATTAAGTTCTTCAATACTATATACGCAGACTTTTTGAACCATGGATTTAAGAAGATATGAAATTAGATAACACTAATGTAAACTTGATTCTGGTCTTCTGCATTTGAGGCTCACTACATTATGAAGAGTGAGATACTAGCTATTGTACTATCATTCAATTACCCATGTAGCATTTTTAACACTCATTGCACTCTTAAAGATTTCTATATCTGTTTGCCTTTTCTTGCCTTTTCTAGTCTCACTGTTTACTTAATTTGGCAACTTCAATTGAAATAAATTGTGGAAGATAGCTTGGGGTGCAGCCTCTTGGGACTATCTCATCTTTGTAAAGACCAGTTTCTTCTCCTATGGATATACATCTGGCTCGATATTTTTCTTGCCACTTGCCTATTTGCCCAGCGGTATAGTTCATTGCCCACTGAACTTCTGGTTTTTCTCCCATCAAGTTCCTTTCTATTTGGCTCAATAAGTCTTCAGTGTTTGAGTGACTCGTGTTTCCCATCCATCTTAATCTTGCCTGATAATACCAGAAAATTCGCCTTTTCATTACTGATGGATTTTTCTCCCAAGAGTTAATATAAGTTATTGTCCGCTTATCCTTTGTTAGTTGATTTGCCATCAACCAATCGATCAATTGATTCCTCTCTTCAAAATCGTGCTGCTGTATGTTCTTATCAATTTGATCAATGAATTCTTGAGTGACCAGCTTTTTATCCATGATTAGAATTGCAAATAGTCGCGGCATGAACTCGCCAGTAGACCATAATTCTAATGCTAATTCATGGTCTTTCTTTATTACTTTCGCAATTTTTCGTAGATCCCCAAGTTTAGTATCTTTTTGGCCTATTTGGGAATATACGTCTCTTGCTGCTGATGAAAGTTTCATATTATTCTATTGCTGTTTTTGATAGTTACTATCTAAAAAATATGGCTATGATCGGTGTATCAATTACTACCCTATTAATAATCCGCTTAAAGATAAAAATGTTGGCAGTAAAAAAGATCCTAAATTTTGACTACCCCACCGCAAGCGGATGGAGCATTAGCCAAAATTTTTCCAACCTAAAGGTCGGAAATCGGATCTTTTTTGTGATAAGGCGTTTTTATGCAAAAACATCTTTTTTATGACCCCGA
>CAXBGT010000073.1:0-22994 GCA_963975265.1 uncultured Saprospirales bacterium | reverse complement strand
CACAGCCATACCCGATTCTGTGTTTTTATCTTCTGCCAATTCGAGCCTATACCCTGCATCATACACAGGCGTATTATTCCCTTCTGGGAGATTCATTTTGATATTATTTATCAGTTGATAATTACAAGCACTAATCAATTTTTCAGAAAAAGTGACTGCATCTTTACCAGTCCAATTATACTGCATATTTGAAGCATTTGGATAATGAAAATTGACCATTACAATCTTCAAATCTTGATATTCAGGAAACCTATCATCTAGTATATAGGCGGTAGGGTCTATACAATTACATTCTTCTTTTTGATCAGACTTCACGACAGCAATTTCATCAACTTCTAAAGGAGCAGATAGATTAATCGTCTTCAGTTTTTTGGAACAGGAAGAGCTAAGTATTATTAATGTAAAAAAGAGTATTGTGGTATGTTTCATATTCGCAATTATAATGTGTTCTCCTAAGTATTCAACCCACCACAAACGCTAATCACCTGACCAGTAACATACGTACTCATATCCGAGCCAAGGAAAATACAGGCATCAGCAATATCTTTTCCTGACCCAAGTCTCTTAAGTGG
Organism: uncultured Saprospirales bacterium; assembly: GCA_963975265.1. GTDB lineage: Bacteria > Bacteroidota > Bacteroidia > Chitinophagales > Saprospiraceae > CAJXUU01. The sequence goes on along the minus strand of CAXBGT010000073.1, from coordinate 22,422 downwards.
TATACTGTTTACATACGCTTTTTGTTGCTCTTCTGTAAGTGCATGCGTCATATCCGTCTCGATGAATCCTGGTGCTACTGCATTACATCTGATTCCTCTTGATCCTACTTCTTTTGCAATAGACTTACTGAATCCTATGATACCTGCTTTTGATGCCGCATAATTCGCTTGCCCAGCATTTCCAAACACTCCAACCACTGAACTCATATTGATAATAGATCCTGATCTTTGTTTCAGCATTGGTCTCATTGCATGCTTCGTAAGGTTAAACACTGATTTCAGATTCACCTCTATCACCTGATCCCACTGATCTTCACCCATCCTGAGCATAAGGTTATCTTTGGTGATCCCTGCATTATTGATCAAAATATCTAAGCTGTCAAATTCTGATGTCACATCTTTTATCAATTGTTCCGCTTGTTTGTAATCCGCTGCATCTGATTTATAAGCTTTTATTTTTTGTCCTCCAGCTGAAGCTTCTTTCACCACTCTCATAGCACTCTCCTCAGAAGAATGATATGTAAAGGCTACATCTGCACCTTCAGCGGCCATTGCCTTGACAAGTGCTTCTCCTATTCCTCTTGACCCACCAGTAATGAGGGCTGTTTTTCCTTTTAGTAATCCCATATTTTATTAGATTTTGAGAAGTCGAAAATTCGAGATATTGCCATGGATTTTCCAGTTTGATATTCTCTTTGTTTTCGATATCTATTTATTTTAAATTGTGTCTTTCTTGAAGGTTGACATTATATTTAGTCATAGCTCGGGCATTTCTCTGATCTGTTTTCGTTTTTAACTTCTTAAAAAGTCAGACAATCAAAAAGTAAAACGGTCTAAAAACCTACAAATGCCCTCTTCGCACTTCGTCCCGCAGGTTTGTACTATCCGAGCAAGCCAAGCTACAACAAAATGCTCGACTTAGTGCGTTTGCCTACAGCAAGCAATACTATAACACTTTTATCTTAATATTCCTATACCACACTTTATCTCCATGATCTTGAAGAGCAATATGACCTTTTTTTGCCTTTCCAAAATCAATCATATCTGGATCTTTCTCACCATTAAATTTACTGTTGGCAATCATATCCATCCATTTTTCATTATGCATCTCAAAATTAACCACTTCATATCCATTTTGATAGAATTTCACTTTTCCTTTATTGGATACTATTCTTATCTGGTTCCATTGCCCTGCAGGATTGACTGTGATGTATTTGGTAGTAATCATATCATATAAGTCACCAGCTCTGTGTGTTTCATATTTAGTATCTGGATGGCAACTATTATCTAGTATTTGCATCTCAGGTCCTGTCTGCCAAACATGATCATACTTATCATCTTCAACAGCATTAAATATTATACCTGAGTTACCACAATTACCAATTTTCCATTCTAGTTTCAGATCAAAGTTTTCATAAGCTTTATCTGTGATTAGATCTCCACCATCCTCAGCTTGCCAACTGCCATCACTTCTAGGTTGAGCATTTAAATGAATCGTTCCATTATCAACGATCCAACCAGTGCCAACAGTTTGTTTTTTAAAGTTTCTAAAATGATCAATCTTTTTACCATCAAATAACAATTCCCATCCTTGTGCCTTTTCTACGGGTGTAAGTGTATTATTTGCAATAGTGAATGGGGCAGCTTTAACAATTCCCGGATTATTTTTAGATATTTTATTCAATGTATACCAGCATTCTGGCGACCAAAGTGACTGACCTGTACTGCTTATAAACTTATTTCTTAATCTTATATAAACTACATGCCCTTCTTTCATTCCATCTAGTTCAATAAAAACTTTCTTTCTATCTTCAGATACTGTAGCAGATTTTACTTTTAGATCTCTCTCATCCAATTTAGGCCCTCCATAATCTGCCGTCGGCTTGTAATACCATTGTGACACCTCGTATGATTCTGGCTGCCATCCATCTCCTTCTTGGAGTGGCTCTGTAAATTCGATTTCCATACCATTGGATTTTACTCTAACTGCCAACATTTCAAAAGCAGTTTTTCCATTGTATTCAAGCCTTTGAAGACCGAACCAATTAAGGCCTTGATTTGCTTGCCAATTACCTGGAGCTCCAATGCCACCTATATATAATGCCCCATCTGGCGACCATCTGATTCTATTTACACCCGCTTCCATACCTTGCGTAAATCTGAATAATGCTCCTTGCTTTACTCCTTCTACTTCTTCTACGAATACTCTCTTCACTCCACCGTTGGTTACTTCACCGTGGATCATTTGATTTTTGTATGGACCTACATTAAGAGATAGTGGTGTACTAGGTGAGTTCCCTATCTCGTCTTGTGGAAGCCACACGACAGGAGGTTTTTCTTTTAAACCAGCGGTACCTTCAAAGTCAACAGATCTTGACCCAAAAAATGCACCGTCAGTTACTTCTACTATTTTAGATGCTGGCAACCAATCTCCTTGATTATCCGCTATATAGATCGATCCACCATAACCTAGACCTACCCCATTCGGAGTACGAAGACCATGCGCAATAAATTCTCTTTCACCAGTTTCGATATTCACTTTTAATACAGAACCTCTATTCGCTACTTGTACTGCGCTAGCTCCTCCTGGCTCGATTGCCGTAGCGAGTGCTGCGTATAGATATCCATCTTTTTCTTCTAGTCCGAATCCAAATTCGTGAAAGTTTGCTGACACTGTCCAATCCTTACATAGCGTTCTATATTCATCCGTAACTCCATCCTTATCAGTATCGACAAGTTCAGTGATTTCTTGTTTTTGCATTACAAAGATTCGATCATCTACTACTTTCAATCCAAGAGGCTCAGCCAGTCCATGTGCAATCAATTTAGCTGTCATTTTTGAAGGATCACCACTGGCGTGGTTTTCTACCACATATACAGACCCATTAGGATCCCAAGTACTAACTACCATCTTGCCATCACTCATGAAATCTATCCCTCCTACCTTAGGTTCGAAATCATCAGGTCTTGCTTGCGTTAGTGTAAATGCTGGATGCACTCCCTCAAGTGCTGATTTATCACCTGGTATTTTGATCAGATTTGCCATTGGAAGAGTTTTATCTCCTATAATAGATTGTTGTACTTTCATGTGACCTATAGCACTTCGGGGGACTATTGCCCATAGATCCGAATCCTCTGGTTTCCAGTTTAGTGAAAGGAACCTTCCACCACTTCCTTGCATAAATTCTAACCTGAATTTATAAATTCCTTTTTCAAGGTAAGCCATATTTTCTTTGTACTCTACACCATGCATGCCGTCATTATCTACGAATTTTTCATCATTGATATACAACACACTTCCATCATCACTCCAAGTACGGAAAGCGTACTTTTGACTTTTTGTAATATCCAGATAGCCATTCGCAATAAGAACAAAATCATTTTCTAAATTTGCAAAATCACTTCCTCCGACATTATCAAAATTGGCCATTACCCCTGCCATACTCGCTTTGTTACTAGAAGATACTTTTGGAATCTTGTTTCCTAAATTTTTCCAGGGATATATTGCAGTAACGCATCCAGGAATCAGGTCACTACTCTTTAAGTCATTGACTGGTGAAAAAGATGTTTTCCCTTGTGCAATCTCAGGAGCTACTCCAGCTCTAGCTTCATCTGCAGCATCTAATGATAAGACATATGATACCATTGACTCCAAGTCAGCATCTGAAACATCTGGATGTGCATTCATGATTTGGTTTCCCCATATCCCTGTTCCGCCACCCTTGACTTTAGAAGCTAGCAACTTGATATTGTCCGCTGTAGTTCTATATTTCTTTGCTACAGATAAGTAAGCCGGACCTATTGTTTTTACTTTCTTATTATGACAAGTCTTACAATCACTTTTTGCAATTAATCTAGCACCAGGATGAAGCACCTCTCCTTCTTCCGCTTCCTCTTCTTCTAAACCTAAATTAAGAGGATTTATAATCAGTGGGTTGGCCAAAAATGTGGTATTAAATTTTGTCGAAGCATTACTATTAAGTGCTAAAGTTCCATTTAATTCAAGCGCATTTATTTTACCATGCAAAACTTCTTTTTTATTGTTAACGGTCAATGTACCATCTGTATCAATATTACCTTCCATTATGATACTATTCGTATTGAATGTAAAGTGAACAGTGAACCCTTCAGGTACGTTCTTAGTTGTGAATAGCCTTTCAAAACCTGGTTGATTACTATCTGTAATACTAGCCTCGGGGTGCTCCGTTATTTGTATAGGATTGTCTAAACCTACTGCCGATAGTTCATACATCATCTCAGCTCCATCGCCTACATACCTATGGCCTTTATAGTTTATTGTCGCTTTCATATCAGCGCCTTTTGCATTGGTCAGCTTCCAAATATCTTTCACATCATTTTCCATGTAAGCATTTCCAATGGTTGTTGGTTGCGGTCCATGTGTATCCGTCCACACTGTTCCTTCAAAATTGACATTCCCCTGCCATGCTTTATACAAGCCACAAGTGTTAGTACTGTAAGCAGCCCATACCTCATCTGTAAGAGCAAAAGTTATCATTCTGGGATTCTTATCTAGGACAGATCGAAACACAAATGGTGTATGAGGTCTTTCGATTCCTGACGAATCAGAGGAAGATGTATCGCTCCCACAAGAAAAAATGATCAGTGAAAATGTAAGTAATATTAGATGTTTAAAATATTGCATAGTTTCTTGTTAATTTTCGTAGTCGTCAAAAGTACATGGATTTTTGTAAAATAGATAAGAGTGAGATAGCAGATTTATAAGTAAGTATCATATTTTTGCAGCCGATTAGGACAAATGTGACTATTGACGGGCATTTCCATAAGTAAATCATACCAAACTATTCACTCCAGCCGTTAATAATCGAGCTAAGCAAAATTAATATGTTGAGAACTACACTTGTAGCGTTTATGTTTATGACTTTTTTATCTATATCCCAAGCTCAAAAGGGCTGGGAAGTTGGCGGATGGCTAGGCACAAGTCTATATTATGGCGACCTGAATAATAAAATAAACTTCAAATCTCCAGGTCTTGCTGGTGGTTTATTAGGCAAGTGGAACTTCAATTCTCGAGTCGCTCTCAGAGGTAGTCTTAATTATGGCAGAATCTCCGCTAATGATGCTGATTCTGATAATAATTTCAACCAAGGAAGAAACCTTAGCTTTTATTCAAATATATATGATCTGACTACTGGAATTGAATTTAATTTTTTAGATCACATTAGAGGTTCAAAATTTGAGACCTATACTCCATTTGTTTTTGCAGGTTTTTCTCTTTTTAAATACAACCCAAAGGCTGAGCTCGACGGTGTTACCTATTCTCTTCAAGAATTTGGTACAGAGGGACAAGATATAGGAGAGGAATATTTTCTAATGAGTGCAGGTTATACATTAGGAGCTGGATTCAAGTGGGATGTGAGTAGCGATCTTACTTTTGCTGCAGAATTTACTGTGCGTAGAGTTTTTACTGATTATTTAGATGATGTTAGCACGACGTTTCCAGACCTAGCAAGGTTAGATGCTGTTAGAGGAGCTACAGCTGTATCACTATCTGATCGTACGCTACAAGATGGTATCGCAATCGAAGGCAGGCAAAGAGGAAACAGTTCTGACAACGATAGATATACTTTTATCAGTTTTAGTTTGACGAAGTATTTTGGCAGATTGGAATGTCCTAAGATTTCTAAGATTTAAGATGTTAGGTATTGAGCTTCAGGCATTAGGTTTTAGGTAGAAAATCTTTTTTGATAATCATATATAATCGATGTTACAAACATCGATTATTGGCACAGGACTGAGGCTTTGTAACCAATTAAAGTTCCATTTTCTCCTTTTCTCTCTTAATTGCAAACCAATCCCTCTACGAAATCCGCGCCTCTACGCGACAAAAACAACATCCCAATCATAATACAACCTCTACAATCCTACTTTCCCCTTTTATCCCGCATTTGCAAACCAATCCCTCTACCTACTTCACACATTCGTGGTATAAAACGATAAGCAATTCATATTCTTAATCTGCATTATCACATCACAAAAATAAATCATACCTTTATACGCTGAAACCAAAATGACGCGATCCCATATGATCAATGTAGAACTACTAAGTAAAGTGTGTAAAATTCCTGGTGCTCCAGGTTACGAACAAAGAATAAGACAATATATAATAGATCTAGTGACTCCACTAGTAGACGAAGTACGAACTGATGCGATGGGTAATGTAATCGCTCTCAAAAAAGGGACTTCTGATAAGAAAATAATGGTTGCAGCTCATATGGATGAGATCAGCTTTATCGTGACCGATGTGGATAAGGAAGGATTTGTAAGATTTCATACGCTTGGAGGATTTGATCCAAAAACCTTGACAGCACAACGAGTTATCATACACGGCCGAGAAGATGTAATAGGTGTAATGGGCACAAAACCTATTCATGTACTTACGGCAGAGGAAAAAAGTAAAGGTCCTAAGTCAACTGATTTTTTCATCGATACGGGTATGCCTGCTGAAAAGGTGCACCAATTGATTAGGATTGGAGATACAATCACTAGAGAACGAGAGTTGATCGAAATGGGTGATTGTGTGAATTCTAAATCTCTAGACAACAGAGTTTCAGTTTTTATATTGATCGAAGCATTACGAGAATTGCAAAATAAGACTGTACCCTACGATATTTATGCAGTATTTACTGTCCAAGAAGAAGTCGGTGTAAGAGGTGCGATAGCTGCTGCATCAGGAATCAATCCTGATTTTGGTATAGCATTAGACGTTACTTTAGCCTACGATTTGCCTGGAGCTGCAAATCATGAAATGGTCACTAAACTTGGTTATGGAACTGCGGTAAAAGTGATGGATGGAGCTACAATCTGTGATTACAGAATGGTTAATTTCATGAGAGAACTTGCCGAGAATCATAAGATCCCGTACCAAATGGAGGTATTGACAGCTGGTGGAACTGATACTGCTGGTATCCAAAGACACGCTCAGGGAGGATCTATAGCAGGTGCAATTTCAATTCCTACTCGATATTTGCATCAAGTAATCGAGATGGCTCATAAGGATGATATTCAGCATACGATTGATCTGCTTATTGCGTGTTTGTCGGAGATTGATCAGTATGATTGGTCTTTTAGATAGGTGCATCACTTTGATACCAATCCTGAAACAATCATTGTTTCTATTTTTCATATAAGATCCAATCCAACTAAGTAATACATATATTACTACTTTGTTTCTATGATAATATGTACTGGTTGCAAGAATCAGACACCAATCTATTCTTTCCGATTTCACGAAGATGTCATATCTTGATATAAAAGTGGATGCCATGGAAAACTCTCTCATGGAACATGAAGAACTCTTCTTTATCGATTCGACAGAAAAAAATAGAAAGTCAATTTGTAGAAAGAATATTACATGATTCCGATACAGGACTATTTAGCTGCAATCAATAGTCAAAATTAATTACTCATTTTACAAGTCCAAAAAATCCATTAAGCCGAAGTTTACTGCGTTTAATTATTAAGTATATCGTCATTAATCAATACTTACCTATATTTACCTCAGTAAACAAATAGCAATTCATGCCAAGAGAAATTTCTAAACCTCAACCCGGAGAATCAGGAGCCTATTATAATGGCTACATCAATAAAGTAGCCGGCAATCCTATCTCAGTGCTCAATGATCAAATTGAAAAATATACTGACTTCATCAAGCAGAATAGTGAGCGGATGGACTATAGATATGCAGAAGGCAAATGGAGCATCAGAGAATCACTTGTTCATTTGATAGATACAGAGCAGATATTTGCTTATCGAGCACTTAGAATCAGCCGTGGTGATAAAACACCTTTAGCAGGATTCAATCAAGATGACTATATTCGCAATAATGATTTCAGCCACATCACTCCATGGGATATCCTAGAAGAACTTACTTATCAGCGTCGAGCTACATTGAGCATGATTAGTAAGTTTACGGACGCACAGATTGGTCAAGTAGGTATAGCAAGTGAGACAGAAACTTCTGTGCGAGCACTCATCTACATCATGGCAGGACATGCACAACATCACCTTGATCTATTCAATGAGAGATATCTTTAGATGAAAATATACTGGAAGGATTCCTTCAATTTTATTCGTAAGCTTACTCCCCGCCGACTGTTCAATGCAGGTCAGCTGCTTACTTCGTTCTATGTAACGAAGTGGAGAAGAAAGCCTACGCAATGGGGTAGCCCAATGACAGTATCGATCGAGCCAACTACAGCTTGTAATCTAAGATGTCCTGAGTGCCCAAGCGGTCTGCGGTCATTTACCAGAGAAACAGGTAATCTAAAACAAGACTTCTTCACCAAAACGATCGATGAGATTTACAAGGATTTGATTTACTTGATCTTCTATTTTCAAGGAGAGCCTTATATCAATCCTAACTTCTTAGATATGGTCGCATATGCCAATAAAAAAGGGATATACACCATCACCTCCACCAATGGACACTTCCTCAATGATGCGAATGCAAAAAAGACAATAGAATCAGGTCTAGATCGTATGATCATATCGGTAGATGGTACAACCCAAGAAGTATATGAAAACTATAGAAAAGAAGGGAAATTAGAAAACGTACTGGCAGGTGCTAGGAATGTAGTGAAGTGGAAAAAAAAGCTTAAGTCTAGTACACCTCATATTATTTTTCAGTTTTTAGTTGTGAAGCCTAACGAACATCAGATACCAGATATCTACAGACTAGCGGAAGAGATAGGCGTCGATGAAGTAAAGCTCAAGACTGCACAAGTCTATGATTACAAAAATGGAAATGATCTCATCCCAACAATTGAAAAGTATAGTCGATACCACAAAAAAGGTGACGGTACCTACGGTGTCAAAAACGAAATGCTCAATCACTGCTGGAAGCTGTGGCACGCATGTGTTATCAGTTGGAACGGCTTAGTTCTTCCATGTTGCTTTGATAAAGATGCGGACCATCGACTGGGAGATCTTAATCATAATACTTTCCAAGATATTTGGCACGGTAAGGAGTATGATCAGTTTCGTAAAAGTTTGCTCGTAGGCCGTGATCAGATTGAGATTTGTAAGAATTGTACGGAGGGGTGTAAAGTATGGGCTTAGAGAGATATGTTACTTCCATTTTTTACTTATAGTAATAATTCAGGTGAGTGAAAGACCAAGTTCTTGAAAAATACCCTGCCAGATATTTCATTTGGTCATAGAAATTCGGACGAAAGTTCTTCACCTTCATGTATATTAAATATCGAAAGTAACAATATCTTCAATTCAATTTTTGATATATTACTCATAAACCCGCCCCAAGATCAACTGACTCTTTAATTCCTCAATCTGATCTCTAATCTCATTCAACTCTGAGATGTCCTCCTTATAAAAGTTATTCCAAAAGAAATAGGACACGATAATAGCGCCAATAAGAAGAAACATGTTAATCGTCACAGAGGAATCTACGAATAGCATGTGTGCCATCATGACTGAAGAAGAAAGCATAATTGACATGTATATTTTAAGCGCTTCTTTTCTTCCTGTTTTAAGATCAATACCACTGATGAGGTAGTCCATTTTGGGAATAGGACTTTGTTGATTAATCAAGCTTTTCATTTGAAGCGTATTGAGTTCTAATCCTTTTTCATGTACTCTATAGTACATAAATCCACCAATCCAAACGACAATAAATATAAGTGGCCAAGACGTCTTTGTCGTATACAATAGAATCAAAGCAAAAATGACTACCAATGCAGCAGACCCAAATAAGAAGATCTTGTTTTCTTTATTGTCTTGGTAGGACTTGAGTGACTTTTCTACATCATCAATAATTTCTGATATATCTGTGTTGTCTTGACCTGAATGCATTACTGCATCGATCATTTCTTTTAGATTTAATATTGTGTCAGGATGGAATACAGGCTTCACGGGAGTGACTTTTTAATGTATATTGAATAATTTACAAGATAGTAAAAGGCAGACTAAATATGAGCATGCGAACAAAAAAAGGATTTATCTATTATTAACCTTTGACGGTTTCTATAATTTCGTCCCTACAGGACTAGATTGTTGATCGAATAAATACGATGGGCTCAAACCCATCGCTATAGAAGTTACACCCCGTTGGAGTTTTTGTTACATTGGCATTCCGTGTCTCGGCGATTAAAGGATTGAATATGCCATCATGGCTTAAATGCAAGGTGAGGTTTTTCACCAGAAGTATATCAACATATCAATAGTATTACCAATAAGTAGTAATACTACTGTATAATAATATTCAGGTTAAATTTTTCACAGATTCCTTAACCACAAGTATTCCTAGTGTTATTCCAAGTTTTCCAAGAACTGAATTTTGAAATAAACACTATTTTGAATACATATAAAACCAGAATCTATCAGGGGACTGAAGCAGAAATAAAAAGTTTTGAATCCAATATACATTTACTGTAATTCGACAATTCAAAAATTCCCTTAACCTTTCACAAACGGATTAGTCTTCTTCTCTTCTCCTACTGTTGTAGATGGGCCATGTCCACTATAAACAACCGTCTCATCTGGAAGAGTATAAAACTTTGTTCGGATGCTCTTGGCTAATGTATCAAAATTACCGCCAGGAAGATCGGTCCTCCCTATACTACCTTGAAATAATACATCACCACCTATCACAACACCTGCTTCAGCACAATAAAAAGAAATAGACGCTGGAGAATGACCTGGTGTGAATAAGACCTTCAATTCGGTATTGCCAAACTTCACAATATCACCTTCTTCTAAAGTTTCTGTAATTTCTGGACTTGGGTCATAAGGAACACCGTACATAGAGCTAATCTGTGGTTGCATTGCTAAAGTTTGCTTCTCACCTTCATGACTTATAAGCGGTAGTCCATATTTTTCTGAGACAAACTTATTGCCCAAAACATGATCAATATGGCAGTGTGTATTGATTAATTTAACAGGTGTAAGGTTGTTTGAATCAATGACATCAACTAATGTTTTTCGTTCTTCTTCATTATTACATCCTGGATCAAAAATGATACATTCGCCACTATCATCATATAATAAGTATGTATTTTCTGAAAAATCATTAAACGTAAATATTGCTATATCCATGACTCCTTACTTTTTTAATTTTGCTTGAATAAATTTGATTTTTCTCCCTTTCTCTAAATGCATTTTCTCATAGTAGGTTTTATATTCCAACTCTGGAAAATCCAATGGCTCATTGTAGATATCGTCCTTGTCATAAATCACATCTAAAAAATCGCAAGCAGAAAATGTTTCCTGTGTAAATTCATACAAAGTAGGATCGTCCGTTTTAAGATTTATGATCCCTCCAGTTTTTAATATTGGTTTGAATCTTTCTAAAAATGGTAGGGAAGTCAATCTTCTATTTTCTTTACTTTCCCTTAAGAATGGGTCTGGAAATGTAATCCAGATTTCGTCTACTTCATCCTCGCCAAAAAAAAGGCCAATTTGCTCGATTCTTGTTCTGAGAAATGCTACGTTATTCAGTTTTTGAGCGGTTGCTCTTGTGGCACCCTGCCAGATTCTAGCTCCTTTTACATCTAGTCCCATATAATTGACATTAGGATTGGCTTCTCCTAAAGCAAGCGTATATTCTCCTCTCCCGCATGCTAGTTCAAGTACTAAGGGGTTTTCATTTTTAAAGTGGTCTGATATCCATCTGCCTTTCAGATCCACCTCAGTAGTTTCATTGACCATCAACCTAGGATTAGTAGGATCGTAGTTTTCGTATACATTGGTAAACGATAGCAATTCGTTGAATTTTTTCAGCTTATTTCTTCTTCCCATTTCTCTTAAAAGATTTAATGCCCTCAAAGGTAACATCCTTTTTATAAAGAACGAAAAACGTTCTTTGTGCTAAACCGCTTGCTTAGCTGAACTGCTTGAACCGCTTTATGATTTTGACAACTATATGATATTTGAAGATAAATTATAGTTATTTATCAGATTTCAATACTTCATAGGTTTTCATATCAATCTCATAAAACTTAACCATATCTCCTTGACGGATCGGCGTTGGGGTATCAGAATTTATATCAAATAGACTAAGAGGAGTTTGTCCAATGACATGCCATCCTCCCGGGCTTACCATCGGATAGATTCCAGTTTGCTGTCCACCAATTGCTATTGCTCCTTTTGGGATTTTAAGATCTGGAGTTAGTTTTCTTGGAAGATGAAGCTGCTCAGGTAAGCCTCCTAGGTAGAGAAACCCGGGTAAGAAGCCAATCATGTATACTCGATAAATTCCGCCTGTATGTAATTGGATCAAATCTTTGTGACTGATGCTTTTTGAGATAAATGATTCTAAATCCAATGCCAATGAAGCATGATAACAAACTGGGATATGCCATTCCTTTGTTCGTATATTAATAGAGGTATTAGACAATTGGTACAGCTCCAATAATTCTCGTCTCATTGTTTCAAAATTAAGACTTTGATCATATTGTAATAGCAAGGAAGAATAGGCAGGAGTGTGATTGACTAACTTATTCGATTGACTCTTTAGCACTAAATTTTTAAAAGATATTACATCTTCAAGAATAGATTCATCAATTCTCTGAGGCCATTCAATTAGAATCGCACTCTCCCCCATCTGGCTTACTTGTATATCAAACTTACTCATGAATGAATTGATTCTAGTATTTCCAAAACATTCGGATTATCGCCATGTATACATGCTGTTTGCGAAACCAATTGCGCTGTAATTCCATCTTGTGTGATAACGCTCTCATTTGACAGATTTTGGTATTGTGCATTAGCTTGCACAACTGAAGTGATGACAGATCCATGCATATTTCTAGAAGCTAAATTTAAGTTCAATGTGTATGATCTATCAATGAATGATTCAACCATAATATCTAATCCTTCTTTGAGAGCCGTTTGATGAAGAATACTATTTGGAAAAACTATTAATTTCAAATAAGAATACTGCTCTTTCATAAGGTTGATTAGCACACTCATTTCTTTTTCCATTTGATTGCATGCATGATACAATGCACCATGAGGTTTTATGTGATATGGATTTATCTCAAATGTATCAATTACATTTAAAAATAAATCAATCTGAGATTGTAAAGTATCCTTTAAATCTATATCTGATAAATCTATATAAGATCTGCCAAAATTAACCCTATCCGAATACCCAGGATGTGCACCGACAAACACATCTTCTGCAATGGCAAGTTCTATTGTCTGAGCCATGATTTGGGCAGATCCAGCATGACCTCCACAAGCAATATTACACATATCAATGTGAGACATGATCAACTGATCTTGATTTATCAAATGCGGAGCATCCCATTCTCCCATGTCACAATTGATATATAATGGCATTTTTGTATCGATAATCCTTAGGTTTGTTTGATCAATGTCAACAAAATAAATGAAAACTATCGATAAATGATATAATTGACACAGAATCAATATTTTTACCCCCAAACGATATCATTTGATCCGATTGAGCTACATATTTTTTCTACTCTTTATCCATTCACTACTCGCTGCGCAGTGTGATTCTGAATATAATAAAAATCAATCTCTAAAAATAGCCAATTACGATATTACAGTAGACCTTGATCATAAAGGAAAAGTAGTCAATTGTCATCAAACGTTACGATGGAAAAATACTTCTCCTGACACTATTAAATCTTTGCGCTTCTATATGTATATGAATGCGTTCAAGGATATGAAATCGAGTTACTTGAGAAATAGTGGAGGCAAAATATTTGGTAGAGATATTGCGGATCGTTCTGCTGAAGAATGGGGGCATATTTCTATTGACAAAATGTTGAATGTTGACGGAGTTGATCTTGTGAAATCTGCACAATTTATCCAACCCGATGATGGTAATATAAATGATCATTCGATCTTAGAAATACCCCTTGAGAATCTACTTCTCCCCGGAAAAACTGGCACGTATGAAATGGATTTCACAACCAAAATGCCAAAGACCATTGCTCGATCAGGATACAGTCAAAAGGACTTTTTTCTATTTGTACATTGGTTTCCTCAAGTATGTGTTTATGAGCAAGATAAATATGGAACCTGGGGATGGAACAGTCATCAATTTGTTCCAGGGACAGAATTTTTTGCTGACTTTGGAGATTATAAAGTTACTATTTCTGCTTCCAGCCATTTACAGATTGGAGGATCAGGATGTAGGATTTCAGAATCAAAAGAAAATAATAGACAAACTGTAGAACTCCAAGCACATGACCTTATTGACTTTGGGTTTGTGGTCTATTCAGAATTTGATGTTTATAAATCAAGCTTTCAAGGTGTCGACATTGAGATTCTTATGCCGCCGGTACATAGTGCTTTTGCAGATAGATATCGCCAAGCAATCGAACATGGACTAGAATACATGAATGAAAATGTAGGACCTTATCCTTACCCCAAAATAACTGTTGTTGATCCACCTGTACATGCACTTAATAGCGGATTCATGGAATACCCTATGATGATTACTGCCGCATCATTCTATGGAATCCCAAAGAGTATAAGGTCCGTGGAGTCTCTGGTAATACATGAATTTGTACATATGTATTTCATGGCTACTTTAGCATCCAACGAGAAAGAAGAAGCATGGCTCGACGAAGGTTTTGTTACTTATTATGAAGACCGAATTACAGATCATTTTCATGGAAAAAAATTATCATTTTTTAATGTACTTGGATTCAGGTCGGGAAATGCTGAGAACTCAAGACTTGAATACACAAAACTAGATCATAGTAGTCTTGGACCAATCGCTAAGCCAGGTTGGGAAATAAAAGGCCCCTATAAAGGATTGATTTATGCTAAGACCTCGTCAATGCTCAAAACACTAGAAGGTTTAGTTGGTCGTCCCGCTATGGATAAAGTCATCCAGACATACTATCAGTCCTATAAATTCAAACATCCAAAAGAAGCTGATTTCAGAAGGATAGCTACTGAGGTATTGTCAGATGTATACAAAGATTTTGATCTCAATTATTTTTTTGAACAGTGTCTTCATGGAACTGAAATATGTGATTATGAAGTAGTAAGTATTGAAAATACTGACTCAAATTCTGGTAATAACACAAAAATAGTATTATCACAAAACGGTGGATTGCAGTTTCCTGTTTCTGTTGAAATCATTTATGAAAACGAATCCGTGGCATATATGGAATGGGATGGTACTCTTGGTGAAAAAATAATCGAATTCGAACCTGGCGTTAAAATTAAGGCAGTAAACATAGACCCAAACAATACAATAGCCCTTGACATCAACTTCAACAATAATAGTCTTACCTATGATCCTAATAAAAAGCCTATCATAAAGTATGCAGCTAAATCGACTAATTGGATGCAGACTATTTTAGAATATGCAAGTTTTTTATTTTAACAAAATCGAATGTTACAACGACTTAAAAATATATGGAATAGAACGTTGACTCATAAAAGTGAGGTGATATGTATTTATATATGTCAGTTGATTTTTGGTTTGCTAATAGGATGTATATTCTACTGCACTATTAATGATAATCTCGGGAATTCAATGGCATTAGAGCACCTAGCTAATGGGTTTGATCGTACTGTAATTATGGATATGATCAACAGTAATGATGATGTTTTCTCTAGTATTATATCTTGGGTAACAATCCTAATTCCTATTTACTTAATTATAAGCATTTTGCTTCAAGGTGGGTTATTATTCAATATTAATAGAGGAGAAGTGGGATTTAAATCTCAAATAAAAAACGGAACTAAATATTTACTTCCATTTTTTGGAATTGCACTGTTTTCAATTGTACTGATAATACTATTTTTAGTAGTAGTTGGATTACCATTTAGAGCTATTGTAGGAGATCCTTTAACTACTTTTTCATCAGAAAAGCCATTTGTTTTGTCATTGATTGCTTTAGCAATTGGATTTTCTATTTGGTTAGTCGTGGTGTGGAGTTTTAGTATTTCCACAAGATATAATTACATTAATGGTGCCTCTTTTTGGAAGTCAATTAATTCAGGTTTTACCTCCGTAAGAAATCACTTATTCGAGTTACTATCTATAGGCTATCTGCTCCTAGGAGCCCATTTACTACTAGCATTTATATACTATCTTATTATGGGAGATCGAGGAGCACCTTCTTGGCTCATTGTTATTTTTGGCATTCTTGTCCAACAGTTATTTTCATTTGCAAGAGTTTTCATTAGAGGTTTTGGTTATATAGCTGTTGATCAAGTTGAGGATAAATTTATTGGATGACAATCTTTTTATAAAGAGCATTGTGTCATTTCTAAACTCTTCTACATTTCGATGCATCTGATTACTCTCCCTTTTTTATTTTCAATTAATAATCTTTACTATAATATCACCCGAACAGGTGAGAACATAGGTGACACAACCTTACCATATTTGTACCAATCAAAAATACTTTGAAATGAAACAAATATGTTTGTTAACAATATTGCCCTCAATTTTTTTTATTAATCCAATTCTTTCTCAGAATACAAGTATTCAAACAAATACTGGTATCACCTACAGTTTCTCTCCAAAGAATTTTAGTTTTAATGGCAAGTCAATTGCAATCGGCGAAGACGCGGGCAAAATGTTATCAGTAACTTCTCAGTCTGAAATTTATATAGGCGATGGAGCAGGAGAGTTCATTGTTGGTTCAACAGATTGTATAGGAATTGGTGCTGGTGTGATGAGTAATAGTTCAGGTTATAGAAATACTGCAATTGGTACTAGTGCGATGTGGTTTAATACCAAATGGGACAATGTTGCAATTGGTTCTGAAGCTTTAGTTAACAATCAAATTGGTGAAGGTAATATTGCCATGGGTTCATATGCATTGAGTAATGACCAAATTTCTAGCTCTAATACAGCCATTGGTGTAGAGGCTTTAAAAGATCTTGGAATAATAGGAGCAGAAGCAAATTATAATGTAGCTCTCGGTTTTTTTTTCCAAAAATCTAATAGGACTGGAACAAGAAATGTCAGTGTTGGGTCGTTCTCTCTATCAGGTGGGCTTGCATTCTCGGACAATACAGCTATTGGCTATTTTGCATTGAACAATACAAATGGGGATTATAATGTTGCTGTAGGATCAGGTACATTTAATAATTCTAAAGAAGTAAGTAGGTCAGTAGCAATTGGTTTCGAAGCTGGCTCACGGGATACTCTTGCTAGTAATTCGGTGTACATTGGTTATCAAGCTGGTAGTGGTCCTTCTTCACATGGCAAGTCATGTAATGTCTTCATTGGTTATAAGGCTGGATATGGCGAGACAGTTAGTAATAAACTTTTTATTGATAATTCTAGCACAAGCACACCTCTTATTGAAGGCAACTTTTCTTCTGATATTCTAGAAGTCAATGGTTCATTTATAACAAATGGAAATACGACAGTGAATGGAACTCTTTACGCAACCGAAGAAGCGCGCTTTGAGGGAAATTTCTCTGAATTTGTTCATAGCAATAATAGTAGTTCTTGTGGAGTACGGATACAAAATGATAATTCGAATGATAATTGGAGAATCTATGTAAGCCAACCACTGGAGATCTCAGATTGTTCAATAATGCCAATGGTGGAGGGACTACAATCGTAGGAAAATTTGATCAAGTGACCGGAGCATATACTACTCCTAGTGATAAAAGGTTAAAGTCAGATATAAGATTAGTCGGCAGTGTTCTTCCATTGCTTATGGCAACCAAAATAAATTCTTACAAATTTAAAGCCCAAAAATCTAATCAGAGATCGATTGGTGTGATGGCTCAAGAAGTAAAAGAGATATTCCCTGAATTAGTGCATTATGATATTCCTACAGATAGCTATACTATGGATTATGCTGGTTTTTCTATGGTAGCTTTGAAGGTCATCCAAGAACAACAAACAAGAATAGAAAAGTTAATTTTGACAAAAAAAATTAGAGAATGAAAAATAATAGTAAAATAGAAAAGACAAATAACCGCATGAAAGAGATATTGTATATTGAAATGATTCATCAACAAATGGCAACTTTCATGGATATTGACAATTTGATAAAAACTGGATCAAGAAAAATTTTAGTCCAAAATCAACAAACAACCTGAAATTGCTAATTAAGGAGAAGCAATACAGGAAGGTTAAAAGGTTCTATAATGGTTTTTTGTTACCTTCAGCCCTTAATCACCGTTTTTATATCGATGAAGAGAATTTTCATATTTATTTTTACATATCTTATATTTAGCCAATTAAATGCTCAATATATTATTGCAATCAACACTGAAAATGATGACTCATTTCGAGAATGGAATGTAGAAATCGAGATAGATTCTACCACATTCATTTCTGGAAACCTTGAATTGACCTGGGGATTAGGTGATGACTTTACCGCTTGGCAATATTCAATTGGAGAATATGATGGTGATATAGTTCAGAAGTTTGCCAACAATCCAGCTTTCTGGGAGCTTAGACAGGATGGTGAAGTGGTGACAATAACAAGAACTTGGCCCAACGATCCCACCCAATGGAAAATTAAACTTGGTGATAAACAATTTACAATAAATTCTAAATATGGAAATATATTAGACCAATGGGAGAATAGAAAATCAGTCAACGGTGATCTTATTATCTACACTGAAAGAGAAGGAGATGCACGTGATTGGTTAATTGAAGATTACATGGCAGAAGACATTCCATTTATAATGAGATTGGCCGCGGTATTCATTTCTATATATTCTAGTTCACCAAAGATCTAGTCTTAGTAAGTTTTAATTCTTCAATAAGTTGCTCGCCATGCACTTTGGTTTTTACCTTATCTATTATATTGGTTACGACTCCTTCTTCATTTATTACAACAGTGGTTCTATAAACCCCAACTATTTCTCTACCCATAAATTTCTTAGGTCCCCACAATCCAAATGCATTGATCATTTCTTTCTCAACATCCGCTAAAAGAGAATACTGAAATTCAAATTTATCAATAAATTTCTGGTGTTTCTTTTCTTTATCTGGACTCACACCGTACACTACATAATCATTATTCGAGAAGTACTTGTAATTGTCTCTGATACTGCATGCTTCTTTTGTACAACCAGGAGAATCATCCTTAGGATAAAAAAATAATATATGCTTAGTACCCTTCATTGTTTCATGCGTTACAACAGTACCGTCTTCTGTTGTTGATGTAAAATCTGGTATTTTATCTCCTACTTTGATCATACTTATTTCCTATTTCTTAATTTTACTCTCCTTAAAACCTAAACTGTTTAACCATTACCTATATCTTTTGAACAAACCTACTCAATTAAGGTTTAATAATGCAAGAATTCTTTTTACGATCTAATATGTAATTCTTTTCAGAGACATTTCTTTCATTTAGATTCAATTATGAACTCATCCTTTTTTCCTTTTAGGTATTTTTCAAATATTTTAATTTGTACTATGATTCATATGTAATAAATCATAATGTAAAAACGATTCATTTCTAGAGCACAACAGGTTATTGAAAAAACACAAACAAATTCTACCTCATCAATAAATCAAAAAAGGGTATAGATAACATATGGTAAAAAAACCTGATGGCATCATTATGGCAAATAACTTACTGTTGAAATTAATAACCAAACTATTTTTTGATTTGTAATCGATACTCAAGCGATTTACTTATTGAGAGAGAAAAAACTCATTATGGCACAACAAAAAGACGAGCACGTCTGGCTAGACGCTAGGCTATGGTTGGCGTGCACCATGCTAGGGGTATTACTCTGTTTTATGATTGTTTCCTTCCCGGGATACTAATATTCATAGAAGACGACATACGGAAGATTAACAATAGGCACTGCTTATGTTTTTCTTCCGTTCTTTATTTCTATCCTTTATTTACTTGCCCAATACTGAAAAGAAAGACTTTGTGAATGGAAGCATTGGCGGAGCACTAAATATGCCAATATCTTCTAAGAATGATGTTTCATGGTCTAAAAACTTAAAAATCTGACTGGCAGTTTTTTTTGAAAATAAATCTGTGAATATATCTTCTCCTGAAACACCATTTTCTATCATTGCATGCAACATTACTTTATCGTAAAATGTGTGCCTTCCGTGCAACCCGTGATAGCTGTTTGATAGAGGGCTGTTATCTTTAATGCAGTTGATAAGTTGATCACTATGCTTTTGAATTCTGGAAAAAGCAAATCCTGAACTAGGCTTCACCAAACCGCCACCTGTTCCAATATGAAAAACATGCTCAGTATTGTGGTTTTTAAATGGGTAAGTAGTCATCGGAATGATACCAAACTCTTCTTCCAGAATATCGTAGTTACTAATGTCAAGAAAATCAACTATATAGTCTGTCAATATTAAATTATAGTCCTTTTGACTTAATAGATTATTGGAAAATAGTGCCACTTCTACAAGCGCCTTAGTCTCCGATTCAGGCAATACATAGAGAAATCTCGCATCCCCTTTTTGGTCAATTCTAAAGTCCATAAAAGTAGCACAAGAAGGGTCAAAAGTCGGCTTTTGGGTTTCAATAAAATAGCCTTTAAAGTGCTGGTCCAAGTATATATGTTCTTCCTGATTGACTTTACTTACGGATGGATAACTCTTGAAAACTTGATCCGCGGAATAAGATTCTTTACTGGTTTGAACTATTGCTTTAACATTAGATTCGTCTACTGATTCTATAGTGTCATAGATAAATGTAAAATTTTCTTTTTGCTCGATGAATGGTACCGTATAATCATAAAAATCTAATCCTGCGATCATTTTATATTGGTAAGGATTTACATTCTGTCGTTTATCTAGCGTTTTAGAATAGAACTGAATCTCATCCCATTTTTTTTTCACAATAGAATCAAAATACCCTTCGCCAATTTCCCAATAACACCAAGTACGATCATTTTTATTCTTTTCTTCTTTGTCAATGATTGCAATTGATTTATTATCAAAATAACAATCGTTAGCCATTCTATGAGCAAGACTTAATCCGGCAGCACCACTTCCTAAAATAATATAATCAAAATGCATTTCACTTTTCATTTCTATTGAACAAGATAGAATCAATATTGGTTTTTGAGATTATCTTTACACAATAATTCTAATTATTAATATGACATATCAGGAAGTTCAAGATTTTCTATTTAGTCAATTGCCAATGTATCAAAGGCAAGGCGTATCTGCATTCAAAAAAAATTTGGATAATATTATTGCACTCTGTAAATTACTTGGTAATCCACAAGATAAATTTAAATCTATTCATATAGCTGGTACAAATGGAAAAGGATCAACCTCCCATATCATTGCTGCAGGCCTCCAAGCAAATGGATTCAGAGTAGGTTTATATACCTCCCCACATTATAAAGATTACAGAGAACGAATCAAGATTAACGGTGAATTCATATCAGAAGAGGAAGTAATAAGTTTTGTCGAAGATCACAAAGAGGAATTCTTAAGAATCCAACCTTCCTTTTTCGAAATTACAGTAGCAATGGCATTTGCTCATTTCGCAAATCAGAATGTTGACTTAGCCATTATCGAGACGGGCCTGGGAGGTAGACTTGACAGCACTAATATTATCAACCCTTTATTATCAATAATAACTAATATAAGTCTAGATCATCAATCTATGCTTGGCGATACTTTAGACCAAATAGCAGGTGAAAAAGCTGGGATTATAAAAAATGGAATCCCTGTAATTATTGGTGAATATCAAGATGAGATAAACAAAGTTTTCACAAATAAAACAAGCGAAACACAAAGCAAAATATATCAAGCGGACCTGGCATCCAAGATAGTTAAAAAAGATAAAGGAACATTCCATTTTAGCATAGATGAGAGTGATTGGAACGTAGACTTTACGACAACAATGACTAACCCGTTTCAGTTGAAAAATCTTGTAACTGCTTTGTTTTCACTTTGGACACTAAAAGCGCAATTTAAACTTGATCCTCACAAAATTGCATATGGTTTAGAAAATATAAATAGACTTACTTACTACATAGGACGTTGGATGATCATTCAGCATAAGCCTTTAGTCATATTTGACAGTGCGCATAATGAGGCTGGAATTGCACTATTAGTGGAAGAAATAATAAACAGTAAATATCAAAATATACATTTTGTTTATGGCACAGCTGCCGACAAAGATCTTGACACCATCTTTGATATCTTACCAAAAGAAGCAATTTACTACTTTGCAAAAGCAGACATTCCTAGAGGCATGGCAACAGATGTACTTCAAGATTTAGCAACACAGAATGGTTTCAATGGACTAGAATACCCTTCAGTGGCCGCTGCATATAGAAGTGCGCTTAGCTCAGCTAATAAAGCTGATATCGTGGTAGTTGCTGGAAGTATTTTTGTGGTCGCGGAAGTTTTATAACTATACCATATCTATCTCTAGATGTCTCAGAAGAATCATTTGTAACCTTCCCCAAAAACGAGACAGTTAAAAACTTTGTAAATTTAACTGA
>CAXBGT010000072.1:0-23041 GCA_963975265.1 uncultured Saprospirales bacterium | reverse complement strand
CAGAACAAAGGACTATGGGGTAAGGTGACGGCAGTAATGAGTGAGGCCAGTGAAAATGATATTGCGATGCAAGGCATATTATTGAGCAACGGATTTGATCTCGATTTCCCACCAGAAGTGCTTAACCAAGTAAAAGACATACAGCCAGGAGTTCTCGAAGAGGAAGTAGCTAAAAGAAGAGACTTTAGAAATATTACTACATTTACTATAGATCCAGAGACCGCTAGAGATTTTGACGATGCATTATCCATCGAAGAATTGGAAGATGGGAAGTTTGAAGTGGGAGTTCATATCGCCGATGTGACACATTATGTGCCAGAAGGTAGTCCTTTGGACTTGGAAGCATTAAATAGATCAACTTCTGTTTACCTCGTAGATAGAGTGCTTCCGATGTTGCCAGAGAAATTGAGTAATGATCTCTGTTCTCTGAATCCTCATGAAGATAGATACACTTTCACAGCCTCATTTATATTTGATAGAAACTTTAAGATTTTAGAGACTTGGTTCGGTAGAACTGTGATACACTCTGATCGAAGATTCTCTTATGAAGAAGCTCAGGAGGTAATTGAAACGGGAAAGGGGGACTACGCAGATGAGATTATGAAGATGAATGAAGTAGCTCTGAAACTAAGAAAAGACAAATATAAAAATGGTGCAATATCATTTGAATCTGATGAGATTAAGTTTGAGTTAGACGAAGAGGGGAAGCCGATAGGCATGTATGTCAAACAGCGTAAGGAAGCGCACATGATGATTGAGGATTTTATGTTGTTGGCCAATAAGTCAGTTGCTAAATACATTGCTAAAAAACCTCAGCCAGAAGTACCATTTGTATATAGAGTACACGATTTACCGAATCCAGATAAGTTGGCTGATTTTGCATTGTTTGCAAAGGAGTTAGGCTATCTCATGAACATGAATACACCAAGGGAGATAGCAAAATCATTTAATGGATTATACGAAGCTGCCAAAACAAATGAGCAGCTCAAAATGCTTGAGCCATTGGCAATCCGTACAATGAGTAAGGCCGAGTATACCACTGATAATATTGGTCATTACGGACTGGCGTTCGATTATTATACCCACTTCACTTCTCCGATCAGACGATATAGTGATGTATTGGTCCATAGATATTTGGATAAGAACCTGAAGAAAGACTTTCGTACCAACAAAGCGGAACTAGAAGCAAAGTGCAAGCATATATCAATGCAAGAGAGAAACGCTACCAATGCGGAGCGGGAATCTGTGAAATATAAGCAAGTAGAGTATATAAAAGGTCATATTGGAGAAGAATTTGACGGAGTAGTTTCTGGAATGATTGATCGTGGAATGTTTATTAAGTTGGCCGATTCTCTAGTAGAAGGTATGGTAGGATTCAATACTTTGGATGAGCCATATGACTTGGCAGAAAGCAGACTTAAAGCTACAGGACGAAAAACAAGATCGGTAATCACAATGGGTCAGAAACTGAGGGTGAGAATCCTGAGTGCGGATATGGAGAGCAAGCAAGTAGAAATGGAGATTGTGACCAAAGAATAGAGCCAAAAGCAATCCCAATTCAATTGGGATACATCTACTATTCTCGGTATAATTGTGAGCTGAAATTTATACCATTAACTCTAAGCCACAGGCAAGCTCAATTCAATTGGGCTACATCTAGTACCGTAGTCAAAGTAATAAGCGGAAGTTTACGCTATTACCTCCAAGCCAAAGGCAATCCCAATTCAATTGGGCTACATCTAGTACCGTAGTCAAAGTAATAAGCGGAAGTTTACGCTATTACCTCCAAGCCAAAGGCAATCCCAATTCAATTGGGCTACATCTAGTACCGCATGCATAGTTGAGGATTAAAATAAGTATCTAAAAATTGAAATCAATAAAGCAATTAATCAAGAAACCTAAACCTGAATCTAAGAGATTCAGATTTAGGTTTCTAATTAATAACAATAGATAGCTTTAAGACTAAGTAAGCATTAAAGCCTTGGCCAAAAAGTCAATATTGTGGTTAGTTGCTATGCAATATCTGTATGTCCTGTTGTCATACCATTTTATGCATTTCTCCTTCAGCTAAAACGGCGCTGCTTCTTTTTCTTGACGAGATACTTTCATGAATTCGTTCACTTTCACTTCTGAAGTGTATCTAGTGATTCCGTCTTTGTCTTCATAGCTTCTATGCATCAGTTTTCCCTGGATTGCTACCTCACTTCCTTTTGATAATACGGTTGCCATCAGTTCAGCTGTTTTGCCCCAAGCGACAAGATTGTGCCATTGTGTTTCTGTTACTGCCTCGCCTTTATTGTTTTTGTAATAGTCATTGGTAGCGATTACGATTTTGGCTCTTTTTCCTCCTGAATCGAGATCTTTGATTTCTACTTCTTTCCCGAGGTTTCCGATTAAGTTAACTGAGTTTTTTAATGTATTCATAATGTGTAATTTTTATATCCCTATATGTTTAGCGGGATGAGTGATAAATAAAAATTTGAAGTGATTTCTTTTGCACCTCAATTGCCATGTGGCTGTTTAATTTTGTTGTCGATGCAAATATGAGGGGAGAAGGAAGGGATAGCCGTAGTTTAAATGGATATACACGGTTATATATGAATATATCCGGATATATTTGGATAAAATTATTAATTGTGTTAGCATATATAGCTGTATTTCAATTGATTAGGTAAATATGTATACTAGTTTAGTTATTTTTGGTTATTTTGGTGTTTATTAGCTTTAAGTAGGAATGTGAAGGGTATGTGAACAAAGACTCCACATTTATGCGAGTTATGAGCAAGCTGCTAAAAATAAATAAATGAAATACGATTGTTCAATTTGCGGTAAAAAACATGAAATGTATTTCGGTATAAAAGCTGAGCTGAGCCAAAAAATAAGTCAAATGTTGGAAAATAACCCTGAAAGAGTTGTAGAATCTGATGGACTTTATATGATCGACAAATCTAAAGTTGTAATTCCAGCTCAAATTTCAATTGGAACTGAGTTCGAAGAGGACTTTTTCTATCAAACTTGGGTAGAGTGTGATGCAAAAGAATTCATTAAATTTAGTGAAGAATATAAAAGTGAAAGAGGCGGAAAAATAAGTGGGAAACTGTATGACAATCTAATACCGTATTTTCCAGAAACTATAAATTTGAAGTGTTTGGTTGAATATAGAGAAAACATGAAAAGCTCAGATTATCCAACAATTCATATAGTTGAAGAAAGTGAACTAAGAAGTATGCAAGAAAAAGAGATATCTAAGGTAGAACTTGAAACATTAATGAATCGGGTTTATCATTAGGAAATTTGATTTTGAAAAAGGATATTTACATAATCGTATAAATGAAGATGGCCAGCTCATAACAAGTGATATGAGATCAGACTTGCTATCGCTGCGTCCGCTCCATATCACAGGGACGTCGATAACTACCATAAATGAAAGTAAGGAGTGAACATATAATCCAGAGAAAGGTCTTTGCTGAAATCAGAGAGCCGAAACGAATAGAAAATTTTGAAGAACTACATCAATATTTAATCTATCACACAGCTTGGATATCAATAAAACGTCAGCCTTAATAAATACCAGAAATGAAAACATGGACTGAAATACCAAATATTGAACTGCACTCTGATGGAGGAGCTGAACCAAATCCTGGAAAAAGTGGCTTTGGAGTCATACTGGGTTATAAAGGAAAACAAAAGGAATTTTATAGAGGATATGAGTTATCAACAAATAACCGCATGGAATTAATGGGAGTAATCTTTGGTCTCGAACAATTAAAGACTAAATCTAATGTTCAAGTATTTACTGATTCGCAATATGTAATTGATGGAATAACCAAGGGTTGGGCGGCAAAATGGAAGAGCAACGGTTGGCAAAGAACAAAGAAACAAAAAGCTGTAAATAGTGACTTATGGGATCGATTATTAAGTGCTATTGCAGAGCACAATGTTGAATTTAATTGGGTCAAAGGACATGCAGGACATACTGAAAATGAGAGATGCGATACACTAGCAAATATGGGCATAAATTCAAAAGAAGTACTAGAGGATATAGGATATGAACCTAAAGAAAATGATACTACAGAAGGAACTCGTGCCCATGTTTATTCTAATAAAAAAAATAACACCAAAATAGAAAAGGAAGGCGATAATTGCAGGAAATGTGGTGACTCAGTAGTAAAAAAGAATAGAAAGGAAAACAAAAAAATTAAACCCCATCAAACTTACTATTTTGAATATGTCTTATGGTGCCCTTCTTGTAAAACTATGTATATGACTGAAGATGCAAAAAGGGAAGTCAACAAAGAAAATGGACTGTTTGATTAGAAATAAATTTGACTAGTAAGGGATAATAATATAAGGGAGTTTACTGTTGAATACATGTTGCACTATCATGAGATTCTGATAACATCATTTCGAAAAATGAAAGTTTTGGTAAAAAGCACTTTATATCAGAAAATGAATATTTTATCTCCTCTAGATATATCGTTGCACCTCTCTAAAAGAAGGACACAACAATTTAGCACATACATTAAAAAAAAGCAAGAAATGAGTAAATACTTGATCTATATATCGTTCGTAGTTTTACTCTCATGTGATGAGAAAACCGAACCTCAAGCAATTGATTTTTCTAACACTGAGGAGCTTCAAAACCAAAAAACAGATAGAATAAAATACAGTAAGATTAGGAGTCGTGATATCGTAAGACACTTATATGATCAAGCAGTAGAAAAGGACCCAAAACTAAGATTACTAGAAAATGAAATTGTAAATTTTAATGATATCAAGCAAGACAGCTTAGCAAAAATTAGAGAATTTATTGACTACAATAATTTATATTATGCTTCAGCAAATAATTACGCTCAGCTGATTAAAGATTCAGTGAAAAGAAAAAGGATACTAAGTTTTTTGTCAAATTCTAATAGTGAATATAAAAACATGATTAGTCAGCATAGCGAAATTGCAAATCTGATCGAAATATTACACAGGGAATTGGAGGATCAAAGCAATATTATGAAGATAGTTATTTCGGAAACATTGATGGATTCATACCAAAAAAATACACCTAAGGTTGAGCCACTAGAAACTGTTGTTAAGAAGCTGAAAGCGTTGATATCTGACTCAGAAAAGTATACGAAAACAGATAAATAGTAACCACATTAAACTAAAACGAGCATGCCGTCCCTTTTTAAATCACCATCAGGAAAAAATGAGATTCTAAGCCTTTATGATGAAAAACTAACTGAATTAAATATTGATTATCAATATAGAATCATTGATTCCAGTTATGGAAAAACCAATATCATTATTACTGGCAGCTCATCAAGTCCACCTTTAATTATAATACATGGATCAAATGGGTGCGCTCCAATTAGTTTGGAAACTTATCCAAGCTTATCAGCGCATTTTCAAGTGTTTGCAATTGATGTGCTTGCTCAACCTAATAAAAGTGCGGAAACAAGATTGAGTATGAAAGATGATTCGTATGGAAAATGGATAAATGAAATTCTTGAGTCACTAAATTTAGATAACGTAATACTTGTGGGTTTTTCCTTTGGAGGTTTAGTGATTTTAAAGACACTAATTAATAATGAAGATAGAATCAAAGAGGTGTATCTATCTGCCCCCGCCTACATCGTAAATGGAAATCCCTTAAAGGCATTATTCAAGGTTTTTATTCCTATGAAGAGGTACATGATAACCAGAAAAATGAAATTTGTAGAGAAATTCCTCAGTGAAGTATTTACTGATAGAGATGAATTTGCTATAAAGTATCTTTCCAAGGTTTTTCTGAATTTTAATATGGACTTCACTCCTGTTCCAGTAATCAGTAAGGCAGAAGCAAAGGAAATTAATACCCCAATAACATTGATAGCGGCAAAAATGGATATTTTGTTTCCTGGTGAGAAAATGCTAAAAAGAGCTTCAAAAATTTTTTCATCTTTGAAAAAAACAGTACTACTCGAGGATTCTAAACATGTTCAGAACAAAGCGGATAATATGAGAATAGAAGCAATAATATTGCAAAAAGAAAATACTTCACTATCATAGTAACTTAAAGGATGTTGCGGTTTATATAAAGGCTGCTAAACTAGGATGTAATAATTAGCCTATCATTATCGATAGATAAACTAAACAATGAAACATAGTCTAACATACTACCTCACCATATTTGTCATCAAACTAAAAGGAATAAAGAGGGATTTCAGAAAAGACCCAATAGACTTCAAGAAGATCCGAAAGGAAGATGTTCATGATCCAAAAGGTAAGTTTTTTAAGCAAAAAAATATAAAAAATTTTAGAATCTCGAATTCTTTGATCACTGAGATAGGTCAAGATAAATCATCAGAAAGGTTATTAATATTTGTACATGGAGGTGCTTTTATTTCTGGTCCTGCGAAGCACCATTGGGACACTATCAAAGAAATTTCCAAACAAACCAATCATACGATCTGGATGTGCGATTACCCGAAAGCTCCAGAGAATAAGATTACGGAGATATCTGAAAATATAGACTTGATTTATGAAACGGCTCTTGAGCAATATGATGCAAATCTAATTTCATTGATTGGTGATTCTGTAGGGGGAACATTAGTTACGTCATTGACTCAAAGGCTAATCCTTAGAAATATGGAATTACCAACTAAAGTCATCCTTGTTTCTCCAGTTATGGATGCTACGCTCTCAAATCCTGAAATAGATAAAATAGAATCGAAAGATCCAATGCTATCAAAAATTGGTGTGCACAGTGCAAAGAAATTGTGTGCTGAGAATGGAGATTTAGCAAACGTATTGATCTCACCAATCAATGGTAGTTTTGATAGATTTCCGACTACTATACTATTATTGGCGGAGCACGATATTACATATCCTGATCAGTTATTGGCAGTTCAGAAAATGAAGAAAGCGAAGGTTAACATTGAGGTTGTTGAAGGAAAGGGAATGCCGCACATATGGCCGTTTTTACCAGTTATGAAGGAGTCTAGAATAGCATTATTTCAGATTATTGAAAGGTTGAATACCTAATTGAGAATTTTATTAAAGACCAATAAATGCAACAAAGAGACATCATAAAGGAAGAAATCGAACAATTAGGCCTAGCTATAGGGAAACTAATAGCCAATTTCATTGGCTTAAAAACAATAGGCAGTATAAGTGAAGCCATCCAAATTACAAACACTAAACTACGATCAGATCTTGATTTAGATATACCAATGTTGGCTCGATTAGAAGCAAACGAATTGGAGGAATACATTGATTCTAATAATCTTACAGATATTCACCTAGATCAACTAGCTAGCTATATATTCGAAATAGGGATGCATGAAAAGGCTGTCGATGGGAATGGTGAAAAATGGTTTGAAGCATCAATGAGACTCTTGGAAGTCGTTGGAAGAAAATCAGATACAATTACATTGGCAAGAATAGATTTGATAGGAAAAATTGAGAAGGAATTAGGAGATTAGGAGCTATCAATTGGGTCTATTTGTATCGTAAGACTTACCTGTGAATATTATTAGTCTACAATGAACGATAAATAAAGTATCATCAAGTTAAAAAAATAGTGGTCATTGAAAAATATTGAAATAACTGAACCCATATTCAAGCACTTTGAAACATTCATTTCCCTTTCAGAAGATTTGAAATTTGAACTTGCAAAACGATTAAAACCTATCGATTTCAAAAAGGGGGAACTCGTATTAGATGCAAACCGCGTCTGTAAAGAAAGTTATTTCATCCATAAAGGTATTTTACGAACTTATTTCATAAAAGATGGAAAGGAAATTAGTGAATATTTTTGCGGAGTAAATGAATGGGTAAATTCTCCTAAAAGTTTTATACAAAAGGAAACAGATATCTACTATATTGATGCAATTGAAAATACAGAAGCTCACGTTATTCTCATAAACGACCTTTTATATCTGTTCGATAATTTTCCAGAAATGGAGAGATATGCTCGCCTATCAATGGGGAGTATTTTTGGGCATTTAATGGAACGTATTACATCTATGCGTTTTACATCTGCCAAAGAGAAGTACCACCATTTTCAAGAGACCTATTCTGACATTTATCATCGTATCCCTCTGGGAATGGTTGCTTCATATTTAGGAATAACCCAGGAAACATTGAGTAGAATAAGATCGAAAAAGTGATTATTTGATATAGATCAAAAGTTGCCACAACTTTCTTCAGTAGTTTTGTGATTCAATCTAAATGACATCAATAACTGAAGAAAAAGGTCATGAAAAAAAGAATCTTATTAATCATCCTATTAATCTTAATCACGGGAATTGTTTTTCTGTTCACATATGTGCCTAGCCTGTCAGAGCAAAATGGAGTTGTAGATACAAAATTATATTTAGGGCGTTCTGAAGGTCAACCTTTAATCGTTGCTTTCGGAGGTGGAGGTGGAGGTAATGATTGGGCTAGGGATTATATGAAAGAAAAAAGAGATAGTTTAATAATGAAGGGGTATGCAGTACTGGCCATAGGTTATTTTAAATCAAATGGTGCACCAGAAAGTCTCGACCGTATCTCGTTAGATGCAATTTCAGATACCATCCTAAATATTGCCAAAAACCCAAAAATAGATGCATCAAAAATAGCGCTGATTGGTGGCTCAAAAGGGGGCGAGTTGGTCTTGAATTTAGCGAGTAGATTTAATCATTTTAATGCAGTTATTGCAATGTCTACCTCTAATGTGAGCTTTCCTGCAATTACTTGGTCTGCTAACACCTCTTCGTGGACCTATAAAAACAAGGAGGTCCCATATGTGCCAGCACTTTTAAAAACAATCTCACCTGCGTTGAAAGGGGATCTATACACGGCGCATTCTATGATGATCGAAGATGAAGAAGCGGTAAAAAAAGCCGAAATCCAAGTAGAAAATATAAATGGTCCTATTTTGATTATGTCTGGTAAAAATGATGATCAATGGCCAGCCACATCGATGTCAAACAGAATAATGGAAAGACTAAAAAAGAACAATTTTGAGTACTATAATCAACACGTTATCTTAGATGGTGGACATACGGCACCCTTAGAACAATTTCATCTAGTCTATGATTTTTTGGATAAGCACTTTTTAGCAAAAAAGGGCTAGAGTTAAAAATCTATTGCGAAACAAACCCTATCTCCCGTCTTTTGGAAAGTATCTTCTATATAAATTTGTAAGTGATGAGCGATTATGCTAATAACGGATTGCAACAAACTATAAAATATTGTCATATCATATTTATTCTACCTCAAAATGGGAAGAAATCAAAGTAGTGTGTTTTTCAATTATACGATAGTTTTCTACCTAATCTGTGTTTTACAAGAAACTCATCATTCATATCAATCTTTTATATCAGCGCTACTACATATCTTTGTTTCATTACCTATATGAAATAGTATAACATAAATGCGGTACTTCCTACAACTAGCATACAACGGTAGCAACTACCGAGGTTGGCAAAGACAAAAGAACACGCCAAAAACCGTCCAAGAAGTGGTAGAGCAAAAGCTTTCTCAGATCTTCAAGCAGGAAATGACTGTATATGGTTGTGGACGTACCGATGCGGGGGTCCACGCCAGTCAATACATCATGCAGATCAATCTTGATGAAGCTCCAGCTTTCGATCTAAAATTTCGACTGAACAAAAACTTACCCGACGACATCGTAATTTTTGAAATATTCGAGGTCGACGAAAACCAAAATTGCAGGTACAATGCAGTGTCGCGTACATACGACTATTTCATTCATTGGAAGAAAGATCCGGTACTCATGAGGTACAGTTCTTTCTATGAAGATTTGATTTTAGACTTCGATCTGATGAGAGATGCTGCGACGCTTATCTTTGGAACTGAAGACTTCAGGCCGTTGTGCAAGCAACCAGATCTATACAATAATACATTGTGTCAAATAAGCAACTGCGAATTGTTCGTCAATGAAGAACAAGGACGATTGCGTTTTACAATCACAGGCAATCGTTTTCTTCGAGGAATGGTGAGGTTGTGCATATTCTTCTTGTTAGAAGTTGGGACAGGTAAAATGACTCTAGAAGAGTTTAAAAAGATATTAGTTCAAGAAACAGTGAGGAAAGAGAAGGTGCCTGCCTTTCCGAATGGCCTTTTTCTTAGCAAAGTAGAGTATCCATTTTTACAATTGAAAGAGTCACATCAATTGATAAGAATGCTGAAGATTGGGTTGGAGTAAGGGTTTGAGAAGGTATAAGGTTTTTCTGAGAAATGAGTATATATTTGAAAATATGTACTTCACCAAAATAAAGTTTAGGTTATTTATTAATAGACATTTACTAGTTAAGCCCATTTTTATGCCAAGACCACAGCATTAGAAAACTACCTCAACAATAACTACTTTTCTCAATTACATAATTTGTTTACTAGGGTACACTTCATTTATTCTTCAATCAGGCAAACTTGATTTGTTAACAAGAAGTATCCTAATATTCCAGTATCTTTAGACCTTAAATGTTGAACTGACACAAGATTTACTTAAAAAATAAAATCATGAAATTAAACTTACTATCATGCGATGCTGCAAAACCAGATAGAAGAGCAATCTCTCGTTGTATCGCAGAGATCGCTATTGATGTAGACGATTACACGGCCAGCGAACTCACAGGTATAATACTAGATGGGGATCCTGTGGATATCGAGTTGGGAGATGATAATACCAGTTCTGCGTTTAGAGCATTGCGGAAATTAGGTATTGACTATGAAATTGTTGAGTGATTTGGTATCTGGTATCCAAGTGCTGAAGTTTTTAACTAAAGACTTCTAAGTAGATTAAGATAGGGTGAAGTGTGGATCGAAGAAAACTGAGTCTATTGAGGAATTTGCATAAACTAATACTATGTGAATTTGTTAATTGTTTGGGTCGAAAGTAAGTTCAAACAAAACGGCAAATGATGAAAGTAATTCTAGTGATATTCAGCATAATTTTAGTGATTTTTATCGCAGTTCAATTGTATGCTGCAAAAAGTCAAAGCAATATTGAAGGATATCCATATGTTGTGGATAAGAAATATGACGCTTTTGAAATACGAAGTTACGAAGCTAGTCTATTCACTTCCGTCAAACTTTCTACCAACGAATACAAAGAAGGCTCAAGTAAAGGATTCTCTATCCTTGCAGGCTATATATTCGGAGGGAATGAAACGAAAGAACAAATCGCTATGACCTCACCAGTCTCCATGTCATTAGATGATACTATGACCATGATGTTTATGGTTCCTAAGAAGTTCGATAAAAATTCTCTTCCAAAACCTGATCAGTCGCAGGTAGAATTTAGAGAAGAACCAGCAAAAACGATGGCTGCGATCACCTTCGGCGGTTGGTCTGATGATGCCAAAATCGACAAATACAAGAAAAAACTTATAACTGCGTTGGAGTCTGAGGGTATTAGTTATACGAAAAAATTCCATTTTTTAGGTTACAACGCGCCTTTCGAAGTGTTTAATCGTAAGAACGAAGTGGTCGTGGAGTTAGAAAAACGATAGGGATTATTGAAGTCATGCGTTTTCACAAAGATTGACTAGAAAATAAAATTTGAATTTGATGAGACCAATTAATCCTATCAATAATAAATATGAATAAAAATATCATTCAAAAGATCATTCAAGTTTGTGACAATAAAATAGCAAAGAAGGGAGAGAATGTAGGGCTTTCTTTTTATGCTTTTTTTGCAAATAAAAACGACAAACCTGAGTTGCTTATGGAAGTTGCAGAATGGTGGATTAGGATACACAAGTTTGATCATTTTGAAAAAGCAATAAAGATCAAGGCGATTATCGAAAGTGAATCTTTGTGTCTCTAAGGTGTGTATACTCTAAGTGATCTGATCGATGGAAGCCATGTAATCAGTATCATGTCAATTGACAGCCTCATCAAATTTTGATCACGTAAACAAGCAGTTTTAACGGGATCTTGAACTCCCTGTTTTCTAATTATTCAAGTAAATAATTAGCGGGTACAAGGTTGTGGCTGAGAATTATGTAGATTTTCCTCCACTTAAGCTATTTAAGCTGCCTTGTAGTTTTTTGTTTCATCGAGCTGATGGTACATTTGCTGCAGTAGAAGAACAACCTGGCGTCGTGAATATTAAGTATGCGATTACGCCATTGGGCAGTGACTTCAACCAAGATGGATATTCTAACTTGATCTATGTAAATATCGATGGAAATATGCAAGCACATATAAATAATGGAGGAGATCACCATTTCCTAGGAATTAGATTTCCAGGAAATGCAGATTACGCAGGCGCTAGAGTTACTGTCACACTTGCAGCTTGAAATATTTTATCTGATACTTATACGATTGGCGAAGGATTGAGCAGTGATCAGACAGCAACCTTGACCTTTGGACTCGGTAAGGCAGTAAGTGTACAATCTGTTAATATAGTATTTCCTTCTGGGAAAGAGAAAGCCATAGAAAACCCTGCGATAGATAAGGTTCATCTGATAACTATATGAGTAGATAGGCAATAGCAATATCGATTTCTATCCTGATCTGGATGGTAGTCATGTTTGGAATATATGGAGCATTTAATTTGGTGCAAAATGAATTTTTGATTGAGACGTTTGTCCCAAAATAGTTGGAGTACCTACCTGTTATGTCATAATGACTTGTCTTCTTTTTGCCCTTATGTCTCATTCCAATTTATTGAGTGACAAGAATTGATTGTTTTACCGAGGAGTCATAATTTCACTTACTATTGCTACGGTTGGTTCTGCAGGAAACCTTCTTGGATCTTTAGATTGTCCGACGACAGAGAATGGCACACCGATGTGTTATCTTTCTTTTGCCTTGTTTTTTAGTTTGTTAGTTTTGAAATTGATAGAACATAGAATTCGATTGAAATTATAACCTCTGTCATCATCGTAATTCATTTATGGATTTCGACCGGTGAAGTCATAATTAAATAATTCTATGTAGCCTTTCAGCTATTGAAGAATTATTTAACTTTGAAAGATATGAAACATCTTACTGCACTCATTATAGGCACTCTCGTAACATCCAATATTGTGGCACAGAACAAACATCCCATGAAGGTCGCAATGGTCAGCGTGATGGTCGAAGATCCAGTAAAGGCATTTCGATATTACACTGAAATATTGGGATTCGAAGAAGTAATGTTCGATCCTGAAAACTATATAGCAATAGTAAAGTCTCCTCTTGCTAGAGATGGAGCTACTATTCTCCTAGAGCCTACAGAACCTGGAGGTATTCCAATCGCAAAAGAATTTAAAAAGAAAATTTATGAAATGGGATATCCCATTATTTCTTTTAGCTCTGAAGATATAGCTGCAACTGTCAAAGAATTAAAATCAAAAGGAGTGAAATTCAAAAAAGAGCTAACCAAGACAGACTGGGGATATGAAGCTGTATTTGATGATGATAATGGCAATTATATTCAGATAATTAAATACTAGGTCATATGAAAAAGCTAACCTTCAAAACTGAAATTAATGCTACTGCCGAACATGTTTTTGATACAATGGTAGATCCTATTCATCTTTTAGAATGGATGTCTGTTTTCAGTACAGATAGCTCATTCGAAGGTAAATGGGAGAAAGGAGAATCCGTTATTTTTAAGTGTTTTAATGAGAAGGGAGAGCTTTGTGGGTTGGTCTGTAGAATAGAGGAATTTATACCTAACGAATTAATATATATTCAGCCGTATGGTACGTTAGAAAACGGTATTTTATTTGATAAAGGAGAGAAAGTTTTAGGTCTAGATTCTACTTATGAAAAGTACATATTCAACCAGAGAGAAAATACAACTGAGTTAATCATAGAAGCTTCAGCCATGGATGATTATGTCCAGTTCTTTAATGAAACATGGCCTATTGCACTATTAAAGATTAAGGATATTTGCGAAAATACTTCAAGTTAATGTTATGATTTTTAATCACTTCTTGATCAAATGTTATATTCCTGCACGCTCCACCGCATTCCAAACTCTGAATAAGTTTTTATAACAAATTTTAGAAATATCCTCTTCAGAATATCCTCTCTTTAGTAACTCTTTGAGAAGGTTAGGGTAATCTGATACATCTTTGAGACCAGTAGGCAGACTATCACCTACACCATCATAATCAGAGCCAAATCCCACATGATCTACTCCGGCTAGTTTGACTATATGGTCTATATGATCTACCACTTTTTGGACATCACTGTAGATATTTGGATATTCTGATTCGAACTTAGTTATGATCGCTTTTCCTTCGTCACTATCATCTATTACATTCTTATCATCGAGAAGTTTTCTTAACACATCTCTTCTTTTATCTCTTTCTATAGTAATATTCCCATCTATAAAAGTTGATCCAAAATTAACCATGATAACGCCACCATTTCTTCCCATTTCGGTTATCATATCATCCGCCATATTCCGTTCAAAACCTGGAACAAATTTCCTCACAGAGGAATGAGAAGCTATGACGGGTAAGGCAGTAGTCTTCATGACATCCCAGAAAGTGCTGTCAGAGACATGAGAAATGTCAACCATGATACCTACACGATTCATTTCCTTGACCACTTCTTCACCAAACGGACTTAGTCCATTCCATGTCCGAATAGTATCATACGAAGAGTCACAAATCAAATTCACCTTAGAATGTGTCAATGTGATATATGAAATGCCTCTTTTATTAAAGTAAGCCACATTTGCAAGGTCATTTTCTAATCCTGACCCATTTTCCATACCCATTGGTAACGCAACTTTACCAGCGGCAAATGCTTTTTCTACATCTTGAGGATTATGAGCAATCATGAATTTATCGGCATTCTCTTTTGCGATATATTCTATCATGTTTATCAGCGTATCTGCAAGCGCTTTCGATGCACCAGCTTCTTTCTGTTGTGAAGCAGGAAGGTAGATTGACATGAACGGAGCATCAAGACCTCCTTTTCTAGCTCTTACAAAATCAAAATCACCTTTTTCTGACTGTACGGGTATACCAACATATTCTTTTTCCAATCTGAAATTTCTCACTTTAAGACGGTAGGGTAGATCTACATGGCCGTCTACGATGATAAACTTCTGTGCTAGATCGTTGGCTCTGATAGATAAGATGTCGTCTTCATTAGGTATTACCTTTTTGGTAGAACAGCTTGTGATCAACATTAAAAGAAAAAAGAAGA
This sequence comes from uncultured Saprospirales bacterium, assembly GCA_963975265.1. Taxonomy (GTDB): domain Bacteria; phylum Bacteroidota; class Bacteroidia; order Chitinophagales; family Saprospiraceae; genus CAJXUU01. The sequence continues at coordinate 7,900 of CAXBGT010000072.1, read as the reverse complement.
AGACAGGATATTTCATAGGGAATTTTTTCTTACTCAAGTTCAATAATTGCAGCTAAAGTAACTATTATCTATCGTAACTTCGAGGAATAGAACTTCAGTACTTAATTGTGTAGCTATATCCTCCTGAATCAGATTTTTTAGCGGACTTTTTTGGAGAAGAAGTAACTGTATACACTATTTTTTCAACCTGCTTGGGAGCATTATGTACCACCAGTTTTGGTTGTGTTGGAGCCTCTATCACTTTTTTCTTTGGCAATCGAAAGTTGATCTTTATCGACTTACTAAACTTAATTTTCAACTTCCTTGGATTTTTGCCTACATAGAATTTTAGCTTTGACACTATTCGTTGTGCTTCTTCATCGCAGCCATATCCTAAGTGACTGAGCACACGAGAAGATACAACCGTTCCTCTATAATCAACTTCGTATTTAAGATATACCGTTCCTTCGATTTTATTTTCAAGGGCCGACTCAGGATATTTTATTTCCTTGGCTATGAATTCTCTTAATGCTTTTATCCCACCAATATATGATGGTTTCTTAATGAAATGTTTGTCATTTGCTTTTTTCTGCATTAAAGTAGGCTATTGTTACACAATAAAGGTAGTAAATCAATCACAGAATCTATACCCAAACCAAACTCTAGATTTTGGGATCCAGCAAGTGAGCTTCCCTATCCCAGATTAAGTGCACATGTGAATATTCTTGTAGTACGATTAAAATCCAAACCTGGATTAAAGTTCAGCAATTTGATGTTAGAGTATCCTTCTCTTGCAATTATACCAATAGTTCTGTTTGGAAATAGGTTTTAAGATCACTAGAAAAATTAAGACCGTTTCTTTCGCCTACTTTAAAAAGTCTGATCTCAGGTTGCCAAAGTATAGTTTCGAAAGCTTTAATACTTAACTGGAAAGTCATGATCAAAGCATCTGGCAATCTTTGAGGATTCTCACTTAGAAACGGAATATTAGCTTTGTCGATGTCCTTGATATTAAAACCAAGGCGCAGATATTTATTTGCACTTCTAGTACTGAAAATGATTTGCCGACATCCACTTCAGGAAAATTGTTTCATTGTAGCATTGAGCCATTCAGTCATTGAATCCTTCAATCATTGATACCTAATCTTTCAATACATTCCTCATTAATACAGGCAATAAAAACAAATCACAGATCAATGCAGCCACCAATGTCACAGATATCAACAAACCTACCGTCACAGAAGGTGGATGGTTACTAAACAACATCACCAAAAATCCGAAGAATAAGATGATTGTCGTAAAGGTAATCGCTTTTCCAGTCTCTTCGAAAGTAATTTTGATAGATTCTTCCACCGTTTTTTTCGCATCTCTGGCTAGTTTATATTTACTCAGAAAGTGTATCGTATCATCAACAGCAATTCCAAATACCACAGCAAATATGATAGAAACACCGGCTTCAAGTTCAATACTTAGAAACCCAAGCAGACCCGCCGCAAATATGACAGGAACAAAGTTTGGTACAAGAGCGACCAATAACATCTTCCAATCTCGGAAAAGCAACGCCATCAGTAGACTTACTAAAATCAATGCTATAAGAAGACCTTGTAACAGATTATCTCGAATGTATTCTGCATTTTTATCGATTAATAAGCCAGTTCCTGTCCTCTTTACACTGATAATAGAGGTGTCAATATTCTCATTGATCCATCGATCAATTTCTTCTCCTTCCGCTTTAATGTTTTCTGCGCCGATATCTGCTATTCGAGTGGAAATTCTTGTTTTCTTTTTATCTTTACTTATCATGACAGAAGTTTCATTTCCAGCCATACGTTCTACCAATCTTTTTGATTTTTTGAAGGCACGTTCATTCTCTGGAAACTTAAATGCATCGGCTCGATTACCACCATTCATCCTCTCGATACTTTTATAGATGGTAGTCATTCCGAGAATAGATTTAATATTTGGATTTTCATATAGCTTATCTTCTATTTTTGATACTTCAGCAAGCACACGATAACCATCAGCAGTTAGCTCATCATCTTTGACAGTAATTGCAAATTCTACAGGCCGAAAGCCACTATATTTCTTTTCAAAATATAAAAAATCGTCAGTCAATTGGGCATTGATAGGTAGATTGTCCTCTACATTATAATTCATAGTGATCTTGCTCATACCATAAAAGCAGACAGCGACGAATACCACAGAAATACCCACAATTAATTTACCATGCGTCAATGTCTTTCCATACCAGCTTTTCATAAGTCTATTCCAGAAGTCATTCTCCGTAGTCTCTTTCATGATCTGATTTTTGGAAAACAAAGTAAGAACACATGTGGTGAAAAGTACCACAGTAAAGTATGCTACCATGACACCAAGAGCTGCATTAGCTCCAAATTCCTTAATTGGCCTTACATTCGAGGTCATCAGAGTCGCAAAACCAATGGCGGTCGTCACTGAAGTGAATAAAGTAGCCAGCCCTATTTCTTTTATAGTCACGATCATGGCACTTCGTTTATCTTTTCCCTGCCTCAGTTCATCTACATATTTTGACATAATATGTATGACATCAGATGTACCCACTATAAGCATGAGCACAGGATAGAGAGCAGACATGATATTCAATTCTCTACCCAATAATCCAATGATACCCATAAAATAGAGCAAGCCTAAACTAATAGATGTTAATGCAATAAATACTCCTATTGGCTTTCTGAATATCAACATAAGTATAAAAATGATCAGTATACCTGATATCGCAGTCGACACTGTAATCTCATCTTTCTGCATTTCTACCAATTCATCTTGAAAATATGCTCGTCCTAGTAAGTGTGTTTCTTGGAAGTTATATCTATCACGAAGTGCCTTGATAGCAGTCATCATCTCTTTGGATTCTTCTAAACCTATGGCTTCTATCGTTCGAGCTGTAATAGCCAATGACTGCCCATCAGATGCTATGTAATTATTCACGAATCGCTTGTCAGATAGAATATTTTTCTTGTCGAATTCGTATCTATCTGGTTGATCTATGTGTATGATTGGAATAGTATTTATTCCAAATGGTGTTTTTATTGGATAGTCCATCGTAGTAAGTGACTGTACGCTAGTCACATATGGAATATCCCTTAACTCAAGTGTGAACTGATGAAACTTTTTCAAAAATGCTTCATCAAAGACAGTAGGCTCATTATCAATTGCTACCAATAAGAAGTTATCATCCGTCTTAAATTCCTTGATGAAGTCTTGGAAAAAGTCTAAATCAGGATCTCCTTCAGGAAAAAATTGCTCAAAATCAAAAGCAAATTTTAAATGATAAACTTGATATGCAGAAATCGGAATAAGGAAAATGAAAGCTGCTATTATATATTTTCTATAATCTAAGAACATGTAGTCGTCGTTGAATCATCGAAGTAACAACTTGAAATCAAAAATGGATAATGTAATGGGAAATATTTTGAAATAATATTTTATTATCGCCATTGATTTTCTTTAGAGAAGTCGAAAAGCGCAGCGGTCGAATGTCAAAAAGTCGAACGGTACAAAAGCAAAGCGGTCGAATAGTCTAGTAGAATAGCAATAAAATGACAAACTGACACCCTATAACCAATGGCACATATCTTGACTATCTATTCCTGTAAACTAAAAATCAATAGCAATGGCTAAAGGAAAAATATCAGTACAAACGGAAAACATATTTCCGATCATCAAGAAGTTTTTATACTCTGATCAGGAGATATTCTTGAGAGAATTAGTCTCGAATGGAGTAGATGCGACGACTAAGATAAAAACACTTGCACTTAGAGGTGAAGTGAAAGGTGAAATTGGAGATACAACTATAGAGGTATCTGTTGATAAAGAAGCCAAAACTTTGACTATATCTGATAAAGGTATAGGAATGAGCAAAGAAGAGGTTGAAAAATACTTGAACCAAGTGGCATTCAGTTCTGCCGAAGAATTCTTAGAGAAATATAAAGATGATGCGAGTATCATTGGTCATTTTGGCTTGGGATTCTACTCTGCATTTATGGTAGCGGACAAAGTAGAAGTGGTTACAAAGTCATATAGAGAGGAAGATGGAGCGGTAAGATGGACATGTGATGGAGATCCAGAATATGATATCGATGATGCAGAAAAGACAACTAGAGGTACGGACATTATCCTTCACATCAGTGACGACAGTGTAGAGTATCTTGAAGAAAAAAGAATCCAACAATTATTGGATAAGTACTGTAAGTTTTTACCGGTCTACATCAAGTTTGGTACGAAGACAGAGACAACTTACGAAGGAGAAGGAGACGACAAGACTGCCATCGAAACAGAAGTAGACAACATCGTAAACAATCCTGAACCATTATGGAAGAAATCTCCCAATACTATCACAGAAGAGGAGTATAAGGCATTCTATACAGAGCTTCATCCAGCAAGCCAGCCACCATTATTTTGGATCCATTTGAATATAGATTATCCTTTTAACCTGACAGGGGTATTATACTTCCCCAAGTTAGTAAACAGTGTAGAAGTTCAGAAAAACAAAATTCAATTATACAGCAATCAAGTATATGTTACGGATAATGTACAAGAAATTGTACCAGAATTTTTGACACTCCTTCATGGTGTAATTGACAGTCCAGATATCCCATTGAATGTAAGTAGATCTTACCTGCAATCAGATAGAAATGTAAAAAAGATCACTTCCTATATTACTAAAAAAGTAGCAGAGAAGTTAAATTCACTATTTAAAGAAGACAGAAAAGAATTCGAAAATAAGTACAGTGAAGTAGGTACATTTATTAAGTACGGAATGATCTCAGAAGAGAAATTTAATGAGAAAGCTCAGAAATTTGTCCTTCTTAAAAATCTTGATGGAGCTTTCTTCACACTAGACGAATACAAAGCTAAAGTAGAGACAACTCAGAAAGACAAGAATGACAAGATTGTCTATTTATACACAACGAGTCCAAAAGAACATCACAGTTACATCCAATCTGCTAAGGCATATGGATACGATGTGTTAGAGTTTGATAATGTGATCGATAATCACTTCATGCAACACTTGGAGTATAAGGAGGCTGGTGTGACATTCGTAAGGGTAGATTCTGATACACCAGATAACTTAGTTCAGAAAGATGAGACCAAAGAGTCTGTCTTAAGTGACAAAGAAGTAGAGAAAGTGAAAGAACTATTCACAACGGCTCTTGGCGATCTTCAAGGGGGTCAGATAGATATGAAGCCACTATCTCCGGATGATCATCCAGTACTGATTACTAAGCCAGAGTTCATGCGTAGAATGAAGGAAATGCAAATGATGCAAGGAATGGATCTTGGTGGAATGCCAGATATGCACAATGTAGTAATCAATACAAATCATCCATTGATTGTAGAGAAATTACTAAAGATGAGAAGTGCAGATAAAAAGGCTGACTTCGCTCAATATCTTCATAATCTAGCCAAGTTGAATCAAAACATGCTAAAAGGTGAGGAGATGAGTAAATTCATTGCCAAAAGCATCGAATTCATGTCATAAACATGAGAGCCAGAGGTAATCTCAATTCATTGGGATTCGCAGTAAGTTTAAAAAAGTAGAAGCAACTAAGGAACGGGATGTCTAAAAGCATCCCGTTTTCATTTATTTTGTTTTAAAAATGAACAGAATAAGCAATCAACAGCAAAATAGTTCTACTCATCTAAACAATTAAATTATTATCATATTGTGCATTCCTATCGCATGCTAGTTGATTCTTAGAATCAGTATCCTTATCATTGATCTCAAAGAATTATTTGCCATAATAATTGGCCAATCAGTCATTCTCATCAAATTCTATCATATATATTTACATCGTGGATACCAAACCCGACATACTCGATACCACGATAGAACATATCAAAGGAATCGGCCCTGCGAAAGCAGAGTTGATGCAAAAAGAGTTGAAGGTATTTCGAGTCAGGGATTTATTGAGTACTTACCCTTTTAGGTATGTGGATAAAACTAAATTCCATGTCATAAAGGATGTAACTACTGATGGCGATACCGTTCAGCTAAAAGGTCAATTAGTTAGCTTTGAAAAAATCAAAGGGAAAAACAATCGATTTCGTCTGCAAGGTCTTCTAAAAGATAGCACAGGATTTATTGAATTGATTTGGTTTCAGGGGGTAAAATACTTGACAGGTATTCTCAAAGAAGGAGAAGATTATGTGGTGTATGGTAAAGTAAATATCTACAAAGGAAAAAAAACGATCACTCATCCAGAAATGGAATCTGCAAGAGCGAGAGCGGCAGATCAACTTCAATCTACCTTTGATCCTGTATATCCTTCATCAGAAAAACTAGATGCTAGAGGTCTCGATAGTAAAGGTCGCAGAAAAATAATCAAAACAATTCTAGCCAAACTTACGGAAGCGGATGTTGTAGAAAATATGCCTCCATACCTCATAGAGAAGTTGAAACTGTGCAGTAGATTTCAAGCTTTGCATTGGATACATTTCCCAAAGAGTGCTGCCGAGAAATCTTTAGCAATCAATCGGCTAAAATTTGAAGAATTGTTCTTTCTTCAACTCCGACTTTTACTTGGCAAAGAAAATAGAAAGAAAAAACTCAAAGGTGCGATCTTCGATACAGTAGGAAAATATTTCAATCAGTTTTTCAAAGAAGGACTAAAGTTTGAACTTACAGGTGCTCAGAAAAGAGTAATCAAAGAGATAAGGGCAAATATGGGTAGGGGTATCCATATGAATCGGTTGTTACAAGGAGATGTAGGTAGTGGCAAAACAGTAGTTGGTTTTATGACCATGTTACTTGCAAAAGATAATGGCTACCAAGCATGTATGATGGCGCCAACTCAAATTTTAGCTCAGCAGCACTATGAAGGTATCAGTGAATTGGCAGAACCTCTTGGATTGAGTGTTGGTTTCCTTACTGGTTCTGTAAAGGGGAAGGGAAGAAAGAAGACTTTAGAACTTCTTGCCAATGGCGAAATAGATATACTTATCGGTACTCATGCACTCATAGAAGACCCAGTAGTGTTTCAAAACCTAGGCTTGGCCATCATTGATGAGCAACATAGATTTGGAGTGGCACAACGAGCTAAATTATGGAAAAAAAATAAAGACATTGCTCCTCACGTATTGGTGATGACAGCGACACCTATACCTCGGACATTAGCAATGACAGTCTACGGTGATCTCGATGTATCAGTGATAGATGAGATGCCACCCGGAAGAAAGTCCATTCAAACTGTTCATAAATACGAGTCTGCTCGCCCTAAAGTCATCAACTTTATGAGAGCGGAGATAGACAAAGGGCGTCAAATCTATGTCGTCTATCCATTGATAGAAGAATCTGCCAAACTAGATCTTCAGGATCTTAATAATGGGTACGAACAATTGCTAGGATTCTTCCCAATGCCACAGTATCAGATGAGCATCCTTCACGGACGAATGAAAGCCAAAGACAAGGAGTTCGAAATGGAGCGATTCACTACAGGAATCACTCAGATCATGGTAGCTACAACAGTCATTGAAGTAGGTGTTAATGTCCCCAATGCCTCGGTGATGATCATAGAAAATACAGAACGATTTGGTCTTTCTCAGCTGCATCAACTCAGAGGTAGAGTAGGGCGTGGCGGAGAACAATCTTACTGCCTCCTGATGACAGGCAACAAACTATCAAAAGAAAGCCGAGAACGTATCGCAACCATGGTAAGAACCACAAATGGATTCGAAATAGCTGAAGCCGACCTGAGACTTCGGGGTCCAGGTGATATAGAAGGTACCATGCAAAGTGGTATAATGGATCTCAAACTCAGCAGTATCGTCCATGACAGCGCCATCCTTAATGCGGCCAGATACTATGCAGAGGCTATTGTAGATCGTTATCCAGATCTAGAACATGAGTCGCATACAGCAATGAAGGCCTATCTGGGCAGAA
>CAXBGT010000071.1:0-23235 GCA_963975265.1 uncultured Saprospirales bacterium | reverse complement strand
CGATATTACTTCCGAAAACAGATAGTTCTCCATCAATAAAGCCATCAAACGCAATGATATAATCACTATTTTTAGAAAATGTTGGATTTGCGACTTGATCTCCCTCTGGTAGTTGAGAAAACAGTTTCTGTATATCCTGACCAGTTGTAAATGTGCCGGAATTAGTATTAAACACATTTATAAACCCAATATCCCAGTATTCGATAGGATTTCCAAAAGAACTTTCTATCCTATTGAATGCGTCATACATAAGATAGTTTCCAGTGAAATCAAACTCTAGTGCATCAGCAAAAAGGACATCTCCAGTACTTACGCCTTCTGAAAATGTAGGGTTGAATAATTTGAAATCTTTTTGTGCTCCAGTTTCAAAATCAAAAACGAAGATCTCATCTTCTTGTATTTCTCTGAGAGCTGCCATGCGCAGGCCATCTTTTGAAAAGACCGCATTTCGCCATTCTTCATTTGACTCAATGACCCCTTCATTAGCAATTGAGTTTGTTGACCAATCCATCAATATGTAGTACAATTCTTTATCTTGATTAACAAATAAGATCTCACTGCCATCATCAGATACACTTGGTACACTTACTGGATTTTGATCTGTCAATGGATTGAAGAGTAGATCTCCATTTGAATTAGTGAAAAAATCCCCATTTGCATCTGTGATATAAAGCCCTTGCTGACCAGTGGTGGTGAACAACACAAGGTCGTCACCTGGATTTGTCTCTACATCCGTCTCTACTACTGTGCCATTTCCATTAAAGATCTCTACAGCATCAAAAGATGCTCTGGCGGAATTAGCAACTCCTGCTCCATATAGATCATTAGCTGCTTGCACAACAGCAATACGTGCATCTATAAATTGAGAAGATTTTGTCATGTATTTATCAAGTGCGCGATAATAAACTTTTTCAGCTCTATTTTTACCCACATCAGAAGAGGTAGCAAATTTGAAGAAGGCCCAATTAACAATTCCACTGTTGATATGAACTCCACCATTGTCTTGGCTTCCAGTGAATCTCTCACTGTAAGTTCTAGGTTGCCACCCAGCATTGAAATTGCCAGTACTTGCACCATTATGTGGATCTTGGAGACTTCTCAGTGCGCCAGAAGGAAATGCTGAAGTTTTTACTACATCTTCACCAATCTGCCAATCATCTCTATCGATCATAGCGCCAAAGATATCTGCAAATGATTCATTAAGTGCACCTGATTCTCCTTGATATTGTAGGTTGGCTGTGCTTTGTATTACTCCATGAGACATCTCATGACCAGCTACGTCTAATCCTCTAGCCAATGGTAGGAAAGCATTATCACCATTACCATAAAACATCGCAATTCCATTCCAAAATGCATTTCCTAACGTACTGCCGTCTTCGTCAGAAATATTGATAAGTCCTATAACATTACCACCTGATCCATTGATAGATTCTCTCCCGTGGACCACTTTGAAATATTGGTAAGCTTGCCCACCGTTATATTGAGCGGATACTCCTGTCTGTTTCCCTGAGAAATTAGAAGAGTTAGATACAACATGATCATACGCGAAATTACTGTTTTGAGGATTGGTATCAAATGCATCTATTGTCCAAATTGTTCCGATAGGATCATTTGGGATATTAGAATTTACATTGTCATACATGGTTCTTGCAGCATCTATAAGAAAGAACTGATTGTTTGATTCATATGTATTGATTTGCCTAGTAGATCCAAATAAATCCTGAGCATTTGATACAGTTGGTCCATCGGGTGGAGGCAACATTTCGTTCTCGATGGTGGATTCAATAGCTTTTGCCTGGTCATTACTTTTGCTTACACTGTGACGACAAGTTGAATGATCATCATGATTGTGGAATCTACACATGTTTTGATGTCTACTTACCACTTCACCTGTATGAGCATCCATGATATATTCCCATCGGTCTATGATGCTTTTATAGACAGTCATTTCGTAACACAATTTATCTTCATAGATGATCAATTCTGCTGTAATTTTTTCGAAATCAAATAAGTTAAACTGATCGTTATTAACTTCTTTAATTCCTCCTATGGAATTGACAGTAAGTTGTTTAATTGCTGTCAGATCCAGACTAGGCGTTACGGATTCCAGACTTGGAGTTCTTAAATATCTACCATTTAGCCATTGAGACTTATTATTGAAATGATAAATTACTTCTGCTCCATAAACAGTAACACCCATGTACATTTGTTGATATTTCAAATGAGTTATGCCTAGCTCATCGGTATTTGAAGTTAAGATTTTGAATTCTTCCGATGGATTCTTGATAGACATGAGTCCTTTAGCATTTTCCAAGAAATTCAATGCTTTCCCTTCATTAGTATCTGTACTTCTTAGCTTTAATTCAGGTTCTCCACTTATAAGTATAGGAAGATTATTCTTTGCTCTATTTTCTACTTTTAGGCCATTTTGCTCTATCGGCATATAAGTCAAAGTTCTAGGCACAAAGTTTCTAGTAGTTATTGTTTTATCTCCTGTAATTTTCTTGAAATTCGGCACATCAATTACAGTTTGTGATGCTCTGGTACTATTATCTGATGTTATTGTTTTTAATTGTGCCATTGCACTGCTTGAAAACGTAATAGACAGCAGAAGTATAAATAAATGTTTCATCTATGTTTTTAATTTTAATTGTACTGATTTAGAATTTGGCATTGATATTAGACTTTTTAGGATCGGAATCATTATCGTTGTTCTTTTTGATTTGATTCATTACATTTCTGAAGAACAATTGCAGTGTTTCCGAACCTTTATCGCCTTTTTCCCAGCTAATTTTATTGTCATTATCTCCATCTTCCATAGTAATGGAATATAGCAGGTTCCCATAGGTTTGTACTTTCATTTCTGAAAGCCCTAGAATATCATAATTTGAGAATATCTGATCCGTAATATCTTGTGGCAAACTTTTTTGTTTGTCCATCACACCTTTAGTTTCCGATGCTTTGAAAAGTTGACCATTTTCTAATAGACAGTAAGTATTATATTTTCCTGTAAATCCACCTCCATGAGAGAATGTTAATTTTTTACCGATAGAATCTTGAGGAGATTCAACTTTGTTTGATTTACATGCAAATGCGAAAATTGACAGGGCAAAGACAAATAAGAGTTTGTTCATAAGATTTTTGTTTAAAAAAGCACATCAGAATCCCAATATATGATCAAAGACTGATAATATTGAAGGAATAATAATATAGATATGTTAAATTCTTATTTTTATTATTAGATAAATATAAAATCACCTTATAATTGGAAAGAATTTATACTCTAAAGAACTGTTTTTGAGTATCTTTACAATAATAGCCCGATTTTTGTGTTATTCTTGAAGAGTTAAATATTAAAAATTAGTCTTTGCGATTTGTATCAAAAAAGACATAACTAAAAAACAATAAGAAAATGAAAAAGGTTTTAATCGCTTTATCTTTATTTATGATGGTAGGAGTAGCTGCCAATGCACAAGCTAAAAAATGTACTAAGGGTGCAAAGTCTGCATGTTGTGCTAAAAAGGCAAGTGCTTCAACTGATGCTTCTTCAGCGGATGCTACTTTAACAAGAGTTGCTTCTGCAATGACTGAAGCTGATGTAGCTGCTGAGGCAGATGCAAACGTAACGGCAAGAACATGTTCTGAAAGTGGAACTAAGTCATACTACATGAAGTCTGTTTGTGAAAAATCTGGTGCTGTAGCATGGGATCAAGTGAGCTTTTGTGACCAGTCAAAGAAATTTACTAAAGTAGCTTCTGCTTCAATGGAAAAAGATGTAGAAACAGGTGAAGTGAAAGCTGCACCAGCAAAGAAAGCATGTTCTAAAGGAGCAAGCTCAAAGTGTTGTGCAAGCAAGAAGAAAGTGGGATAATCACTGATTTTCTTTAGAAAGATATAAAAGCCGTTTCATTAATTTGGAACGGCTTTCTTATTTTGTATTGGGATTCCTAAGCATCATGATGTCTATCGGGAGGGATTAGTAAACCTCCAATTCGGTAAATATTAATTTGTAGAAATAAAGTTGAGTGTAAACGTGGAGTTAGGTACAATTCAAATTGGCGTATTTATGAATTTGATATTTGTGATGATAATACTTTGAAAGTATTAAAATGTCAACATACTAAAGCAGTCCAACGATTTAGCGATTCTGCGATACCGCAAAAAGATAATTAAAAGCTGATTTCAAAAAAAGAAGTTGTGAAATACACCTTTGCTAGTCAATACACCCAATCCTGAATTTTCTCTTAAAATGAAAATGAGCCGCGGAGTGGCTCAGACTGATCTATGAAACAACAATCTAGGGGCGAAATGATATTACTTTATTTTTCAGCTATTCCCTCATTATATTTCATTATTTTGTGGCAAACTCTATACTTTATGACTCATCTGCCTAAGCTCTTTTTTTGCTCAATAATTATTTTCCTAATTGGATGCACTGAAAACCAATCACCTGATTCCATAATAGTCAATGCAAATGTATGGACAGTAAATAAACAAAAGCCTAATACAGAAGCAATTGCTATAAAAGATGGCAAGATCATAGCGCTAGGGAAGAGCGCTGAAATTGAAAAATTGAAAACTCAAGAGACAGAAGTCATAGATGCCAAAGGTGCATTTGTGATGCCTGGTTGGATTGAAGGTCATGGACACTTCTCAGGTCTTGGTAAAAGTCTTCAAAATCTCAATTTTCTCAAATCGAAAAACTGGGATGATGTAATTGCACAAGTGAAAGCGAAGGCGGAAAATTTAGAACCAGGAGAATGGATCGAAGGTAGAGGATGGCACCAAGAAAAATGGGACACAACTCCTGAAAATGATGTTCACGGATATCCAGTGCATGATCAACTCTCTGCGGCAAGTCCCGATAATCCAGTAATACTCTATCATGCAAGCGGTCACTCCCTATTTGCAAATGACAAAGCAATGCAAGCAGCTGGGATAAGCCGTGAAACTGGTAATCCTATGGGTGGCGAGATTGTCAAAGATGGAAATGGAGATGCCATTGGTGTATTTGAAGAGAGAGCTATGTCCTTGATCTACGAATCATTCAAAGAATATGAATCTGGGTTGAGCAAAGAAGAAGTGGATGCAAAATGGTATGAAGCTATTACAATTGCAGAACAAGAGTCTATCCACAAAGGGATTACTTCATTTCAAGATGCGGGATCTAGGTTTTTCGAAATAGATCGATATAAAAAAATGGCTGAGAAAGGTGAATTAGACATCCGGCTTTGGGCAATGCTCAGACATCCCGTAGATGAAATGAAAGGAAAAGTGTCAAGTGCAAAAGTCATAGGAGCGGGGGATAATTTTTTTACCTGCAATGCCATAAAATCTGAAGTGGATGGTGCACTTGGGTCTTTTGGAGCTTGGTTATTAAAACCTTATGCAGATAAGCCTGGATTTTCTGGACAAAACACAACCGAAATCACAGATGTAAAAACAATAGCGGAAATGGCACTCAAAAACGATATGCAATTATGTGTTCATGCTATAGGTGATAGAGCCAATAGAGTCGTCGTTGATATATATGAAGGCATGCTTTCTCCCATTGAAAATGGCAATAAAAAAAGATGGAGGATCGAACACGCCCAGCACATTGACCCTAATGATATTCCAAGATTCGCAAAAAATGGAATCATAGCATCGATGCAAGGAATCCACTGTACGTCGGATGCGCCCTTTGTAGAAAAAAGACTTGGGACTGAAAGGGCAAAATTAGGAGCTTATGCTTGGAGATCTCTTCTAGATGCGAATGTAATCGTAGCAAATGGTACTGACGCTCCAGTCGAAGATGTAGATCCTATTCCATCCTTTTATGCATCCGTGACTAGAAAAAGAATTGACAATGGAATGGAGTTTTTTACGGAGCAAAGCATGACAAGAGAAGAAGCGCTTTTTTCATATACTTTAGGTAACGCATACGCAGCTTTTGAAGAAGAGATCAAAGGCTCGATAGAAGTAGGTAAAGTAGCTGATCTCACTATAATGAGCCAAGATTTGATCAATTGTTCCGATGAAGAGATATTGAAAGCTGAGGTGTTGTATACTATTATTGATGGAGTGGTGAAGTATGATGCACAATTGAAAGATCATTGAGCTGAGTGTAACGAAGATCGGTGAGCTGGGTTAGTTGGCACGCAATTACATTCTAAAAATATTTCAATGATTTACTGGACTAATTTATAAAGCTTACGTGCTTAAATTAAAATATTTTACTTGAGGATATGCTCACCGACCCGTCCCGTATTCATCGGGATCTTCGCTGGCGCATCAGCTCAATGATCACGGGTTTGAGTCATCAATCAAAAAAGTTCTAGTTCATTCCTGCTTTATATTGTTTATGTGTCAATTCAAACATCTTCCTTCCACCAAATAATTCTAAATTTTCTTCTCTCTTAATCAACGTTTTACCATTGGATAGGAAACTATTATAAGAATTATATTTCCAGTCTTTATAATCTGCAACCAATCCATGGTGGATACTATTTCTGTGTGTATAGCATATTTGATCAATTAGTTGTTCTTGTGTTTTGATGATAACTCTCTTAGTTCCCTCTTAAAATAGAGGACCTTTGCGTTTGTATTTATTATTGTAAGCTATGGAAATACTGCTAAACATTCTACTGAGTTGATTTTCTAAGAAGTCACCTTCGGTTATTTTATTTTCTATATAGTTTTTACTTGCTATGGTGTCTTCTTGATCAATAATTCCTAAAAAAGATTCTTTGACTTTTGCTATGATGTGATGGTGATTCGGAATAAGACAATAAGCATAAGTGTCGAAGTATGGCGCTAAATACTTAGTGTACTTCGCTATGAAATTTTCGTAGTCGACCTCTTCTCGGAATAGTGTTGTGTTACCTGCGGTTACATTATAGATGTGATATGTGTAGCCGTGTAGGAATGTGTCTCGTTGGTATCGTGGCATTGTAATTAAGTTTAGTTGTAAGATATGGGTTTTCTTGTTTAAGGCTACATTGAAATAGTAATATTTGTTTGAGGATGTGCTCATCGACCCGTCCAGTATTTATCGGGATCTTCGCTGGCGCGTCAGCTCAATGATCACGGATCGGAGCACTATAGGAAGATCATTGAGCGCTTGCGATCGGGGAGCTGGTTATTTACCACAAAATATTCAATTACTTCCATTCCACAAAAAGTCAATCAATTTCCTATATTCACAATTAAAAAAATAAAACTTCTAAAAACATGAAATTAGCTCGCCTCATTACTCTATTCTTATCCCTTATACTTATCAGTTCTATCAATGGACAGATCGATCTGGACCAATGGAAAGAACTTAACTTTCGGAATCTAGGCCCAGCGGGGATGAGTGGGAGAATTACAGCTATCGATGTAGATCTTAGTGATACGGATCGGATATTCGCTGGATCAGCTTCAGGAGGAGTATGGTTGAGTAAAAACGGGGGTGTCTCATGGGAACCAATATTCGATGATCAGCCAGTTCTTTCAATAGGATCAATTAAAATCAATCAGAATAACCCTGCGGAGATTTGGGTAGGAACTGGAGAAGGAAATCCAAGAAACTCACTGAATACAGGTGCTGGTATCTATAAGACAATAGATGGTGGAAAGACTTGGAAGCTGATGGGGCTTGAGAAGACAAAAGTCATTCATAGAATCATTATCGATAAAGACAATCCCAATACTGTGTATGCTGGAGCAATGGGTTCTCCGTGGGGACCAAATGTAGATAGAGGAGTGTTCAAAACGAAAGATGGAGGTAAAACTTGGAAAAAGATTCTATATACGAATGATAAAACGGGTGTTGCAGATATGGTAGGAGACCCTACTAATCCTAATAAACTAATCGTAGCTATGTATGAGCATATTCGCCATCCATGGGATTACTTTTCTGGTGGAAAAGGAAGTGGACTTCATATCACATACGATGGTGGGGATACTTGGAAAAAGCTAACAGATAAAGAAGGTTTACCAAAAGGTGATCTTGGTCGAATGGGGATAGCTATCGCTCCATCTATGCCGAATATTATATATGCACTAATAGAAGCAAAGGAAAATGGACTATACAAAAGTACTGATGGTGGAGAAAAATGGAAGCTAGTTTCTAAGAAAAATATTGGTAATAGACCATTCTATTATTCTGAAATATATGTTGACCCTCAAAATGAAAATAGGATTTACAATCTGTGGTCTTACGTATCACTAAGTGAAGATGGTGGTAAGACTTTTAAAACAATCATGGATTATGGAAATGGGGTGCACCCATATCATCATGCATTTTGGATAGATCCAAATGACCCTACTTATCTGATCAATGGTAACGATGGTGGGATGAATATATCTAGAGACAGAGGAGCGTCTTGGAGATTTGTTCATAATATTCCAGTTGGTCAATTTTATCACGTAAATATCGATAACGATTGGCCATATAATGTATATGGTGGTATGCAGGATAATGGGTCATGGGTCGGACCATCGATGGTAATGAAAAGAGGAGGAATCAGAAATTATGATTTCCAAGAACTGTATTTTGGTGATGGATTTGATGTAGTTCCATATCCAGATGATAGCAGATATGGATGGGCCATGAGCCAAGGAGGAAATGTAGGTTTTTACGATAGAGAAACAGGTTTGGTAAAGTTTGTAAAGCCTGCTCACCCTGAAGGAGAGCCATTAAGATACAACTGGAATGCTGCGATTACACAAGATCCAAATAATCCTTGTGGAATGTATTTTGGTAGTCAGTATCTGCACTATACAGATGATTGTGGTGAGTCATGGACGATCAAGTCAGAAGATCTTACTACGAATGATACTTCGAGACAGCATGCTGATAAAAGTGGGGGATTGACAATTGATGCTACTCAGGCGGAAAACTATACTACGATATTAGCTATAGCACCAAGTCCAGTCGATGAAAAGGTGATCTGGGTAGGTACTGATGACGGTAATCTTCAATTGACAATGGACGGTGGCTCATCATGGACCAACGTCAATAAAAAATTAAAAGGGGTCCCAAAAACAGCATGGATTCCGCAGATTGTAGTTTCAGAAAAAAATGCTGGAGAAGCTTTTGTAATTGTGAATAATTATAGACAAAACGACTATTCTGCCTATGCATTTCATACTACAGATTACGGCAAAAATTTCACAAGAATAGCTGACGATAGACAGATCAAAGGCTTTGTGGTTTCAATTGTACAAGATCCAGTAGAGCCCAATCTATTGTTCTTGGGGACAGATGCAGGATTATATATGTCACTTGACAAAGGGAAGAACTGGAAACATATGAATGAAGGATTTCCATCGGTTCAGGTTAGTGATCTTAAGATTCATCCAAGAGAGCATGATCTTGTGATAGGAACTTTTGGTAGAGCTTTGTGGATTTTGGACGATATTCGACCATTGAGGAAACTTGCTACTGATGGCGTCATAATATTAGATAGAGACCTAATGTTATTTGATTCTCCAGTGGGGTATCACGGTAGTATGAGATCATATGATGGTATTCGATTTAATGCACAAGGTGAATTTATAGGAGACAATAAAAGTGTCAATTATGCAAAGATTAATGTATGGACTAAACCTGGAGAAGAATTAGACAAGGAAGAGGAAGTAATCGTTTATGTGAAGAATATTGAAGGAGATACTATTCGTACTTTCAAACGTAAAATCAAAGGCGGGTACGACCAAATCGGTTGGTCTCTCAATGAAGATGGTGTAAGCTATCCGAGTAGAAGGGAAGTGAAAAAAGATGCTGACAAACCAGGGGGTGTAGATGCCATGCCTGGCGTATATAAAGTGATTGTGAAAAAAGGAGACCATGTAGACTCTACAATGATAACAGTGAAGATGGACCCAAGATCAGAAATGGGCATAAGTGACATGCAAGCGAATATTAACGCTCAGAAAGATTTTGAAAAAACAGTGACTGCTGCTAGAGAAGCATTTGACCGAATATTGAAAGCCAAAAAAACAGTTAAGAAAGTGAAAGAGTTGATGGAGAATCAAGACAAAGAAATCAAAACTGAAGTAGACAGTCTTAGTAAGTTGATCACGACCGAATTGGACAGTCTAGCTCAGCTCTATATGATGCCAGAAGGACTAAAAGGAATCCAAAGGAAACCAGGCTTGCTAAACGGTAAATTATATAGCGCTTCGTCATCTATAAGGGGCAGTTGGGGTAAGCCAGGAGCTAACTCTGATAATGTAGTGAAAGTCGCTAAGCGAGAAGTAAAAATCACAGTTGATGCGGTAAATAATTTCTTAGAAAATGATTGGAAGCCCTATGAAGCTCGGATAAAGGAAATTCAATTGAAAGTATTTGAAGATATGGATAAAGTCAAGATAGAATGATGATTTGAGATTATCGATAGCGTAATTTTTTAATAAGCTACTATTTCATGTCAAGTCCATACTTTTCATAATAACCCCATTGGAAGACTGCTCTTGCGACCAGAAACAAACAAAGCGCTATCCAAACATTCGACCCATTACTTGTTTCAGGAATCATATAGAATGAAACAAGGTAAACTATAAGAGCCATGATCATTGCATTTCTCATACTTGTAGTTGCGGTAAGTCCGACAAAAATGCCATCCCATATATAACTTGCAAATCCAAGAATTGGAAAAATGGCCATGAAATATAGTAACTCTTCACCTACTTTTAATAGTGAGGGGTCATCACTGAATAATCCAAATAATTCTATTCCAAATATGAAATAGAGCGCTGCATAAAGTAAACTCACTATTCCTCCCCATAAGAAAGACTGGCCTATCACCATTTTCACTTCTTTGGGTCTCTCAGCACCTATATACTTGCCCACCAAACTTTCAGTTGCATAAGCAAAACCATCTATGCCGTAGCTCATCCAATTTACAAATTGCATCAATACTACATTAACTGCAAGTACAACATCTCCAAGTTTCGATGATTGTCGATAGAAAAATCCAAATGAAAACGTAAGACATAATGTTCTTAGAAAAAGATCAAAATTCACCTTTAGGAATCTACTATATTCCGAAAGGACGGATAATCTTTGAATTAATGACCAATTAATATAGGATTGGTACTTCTTAAAAATAAGAACTAAGCCAATAATTAATCCTGTATACTGTGCGATGACAGTTCCGAATGCTACACCACGTACACCAAAACCTGCAATTTTGACTAGATAGAAACTGGTTACTATATTTACTATGTTTATTATTATGGTTAGAATGAGAGGATAGATCGAGTTTTGCATACCGAATAGCCATCCCATGATTACCATCATCATCAATGCAGCGGGCGCGGCCCATATCCTAATCATAAAATATTCTAATATGAGAGGATCGTTTTCGGCACTCACAACAAGAGCTGACTTTGCTAATTCGTATATAGGAAATTGTAATACCAGCAAAAAAATAGCCAAAATAATAGATAAGACACCCGCTCTCAAAAGTGATAACCATACTTCATCTTTATTATTTGCTCCATAGTTTTGCGCAGTCATTCCTGTTGTGCCCATTCTAAGGAACCCAAAATTCCAATAAATGACATTGAACAAAAATGAACCAAGGCCGACAGCGGCTAAGTGTATACTAGATAATCCACCCATCAATATTGTATCAACAGTTGATAGTAGTGGGACAGAAATATTACTCAAGATATTGGGTATTGAGAGCTTTATGATTTCTTTATTGATCTGTTTTTTCATCGGGGACAAGATATATAGATTTTTCTTTTGGGATGGTTCTAATAATTGCTGGGTATCTTCAATAAATCGATTAAATGATACGCTTACTATTCTACTTCTTTATTCTAAATAGAAAGATGCTACTTTTGAATTGAGGAAACACTCGAAAAATGATAGCTCACTACTAGATTCTTGTAACTATTGGTGCCTGTATTGTAGGTTTTATGGTTTGGTTTAGGAAGCACATCTTAAGTAAAATAGGAAATATATGGTGGATACATATTACTGGACATGTAGCAATATATATTGCAATAGTATGGATGGTTTTTTGTGGACAGTTGATACTAAACATGAGATTATAAGAGTTTGATTTGAACAACGATCAAATATTTATAGGTCAAGAAATTGCAACTCAACAAAAAGAGGCGATGCGCAAAGTATCAAATGATACAGCTAGAAAATTGTCCGTTTACATAGGTCTAGTTTACTCTGGCACAATAACCATTGTACTTTTTTTGATTGACTTATTTAAAATTCACGTTTTAGGTAAGAATAATAATAAGACAAATGGATAACACATATCACATATATTCAAAATGTGTTACTTTCGCAATTAACTAATGTCTTATAGTCGAGACATTCAATTAGATACAATGAAAGAATTTTTTAGATTTTTAGTAAGCAAGCCTTTTCTTAAGCAATTGCTTTATGTTTTTATTTTTTTGGCAGTAGTGTTGATGCTTGTTCTATTATGGTTAAGGTTTTATACAAACCATGGACAAAAACTAGAATTACCTAACTACATAAATCAAGAAATTGAGGCTGCTAGAGAAGATGCAAATGATAAAACTTTTCAGATAATAATTACTGATTCAATCCATAAAGTTGGGAAGCCTGGTGGACTAATAATAGACCAGAATCCGACACCTGGATCAATGGTAAAGGAGAAGAGAAAGATATATGTTAATGTCACAAAATTTTCTCCAGATCAGATCAAAGTGGGTGATTTACCAATATTATATGGTAGTGAATATGATCAAAAGAGAACCGAATTGAAATATCTAGATATCACATCTAAAATAAAGTCAGAAAAGTTTGATAGAGGAGAACCCAATCACATATTAGAAGTTTGGTACAATGATAGGCTGATAATTAATGATAAGATTTTGAAATCTGATCTTAAAATAGATAAGGGAGGAGAATTGGAATTTGTAATTAGTAAACCTGAAGGTGGCAGAGATTTTATTCCCAACCTTGTTTGTCAAGAGTTTATAGCTGCTGAGTCAAAATGCATGCTCTCAAAATTTCAGATCGGTAGCGTAACGGAAATTGGAAAAATAACAGATAGGAACACAGCGTTTGTTGTCTCTCAACAACCATCTTTTGATGGAACTAGTATGATAAGCCATAATTCAGCAATAGCAGTTACTATAACTCAGGAAAGACCTGATGAATGTAGATAAGAATTTAGAAAATACAACTAGAAGTACAATGACAGATATTACAACCGAAGAACTTAAAGTAAAATTGGACAACAATGAAGAATTTGTATTCATCGATGTTCGTGAGCCTTATGAGTATGAAGAATTTAATCTTGGAGCTCAGTTGATACCATTAGGTACAATTCCTGGAGCATTAAATGATCTTGAACAACATAAGGATAAAGAAATAGTTATTCATTGTAGATCTGGGGCTAGGAGTGAAAATGCCAAACAGTTTTTAGTGGAAATGGGTTATAAGAATGTTAGAAACCTTTTAGGAGGAGCAGTAAGATGGCAACAACTTTATGGTTGAACAGGTTATCTATTTGTCAATTTCTGGCCATTTCTTTTTCTCTGCCATGTAGTTGTATGAATCAATACCCTGTAAGCCTCCAGTATGAATCCAAAGATAAGAATGATTATTGTTGACTTTTCCTTTCTCGATCATATCGCTAAATCCAGCTATTAGTTTTCCATTATAGATTGGGTCAATAGGAATCTCCGTCTGTGCCTTAAAATCGTTTATTAATCGTATTAATTCAGGAGGAGTTTTACCGTATCCTCCGTAATGGTAATTGCTGATAAATTTTAATTGACAATGTTTTGTTGGATCCGTTTTACTAAGTATTTCATCCTTAAGATATTCACTCTTTATACTAGAGAAAACCCATAGTTCTTTAGCTGAATCAAGATTTTGAAGTATTCCTGAAGCTGTAGACCCAGTTCCAGCGGAGACCATGATAATATTATGATCGGATGCATTAATCTCAATTGATAGTTCGTGTAATCCCTTTATCGCTTGATCATTTGATCCTCCTTCTGGAATTAGAATATAATTAGAATATTCTGAGAGGATTGACTTTACCGCATCACTATTTTCTTTTTCTCTATAGTCTGATCTTTCTACAAATCGCAGTTCCATACCACAGCGTTTAGCGAATTTAGTTGTTGGGTTATGTTTATCATATTCACCTCTGATTATACCAACTGATTTCAAACCTAACTCATGACAAGCAGCCGCAGTAGCATAAATATGGTTGGAAAAAGCTCCTCCAAACGTGACAATAGTTTCTACCCCATCGGCTAAGGCATCTTTGAGATTGTACTTTAGTTTTCGCCACTTATTGCCAGAAATAGTCGGATGTAAGAAATCTTCTCGTTTGACATAAAGAGATACTGAACTACGATCTAGGAGTACAGATTTTACGTGACTTATTGGACTGTATTTGTTAGTATCAAAAACATCATTCACAAAACCAAATTAATTATCTAACGAATATATTCCAATTCTCAATTCAAAATTTCCAATTTAATACTTAAACTCTCCGATGCTTGCGTCGGGGTCATAAAGAAGATGTTTTTGCATAAAAACGCTTTATCACAAAAAAGATCCGATTTCCGGCCTTTAGGTTGGAAAAATTTTGGCTAATGCTCCATCCGCTTGCGGTGGGGTAGTCAAAATTTAGGATCTTTTTTACTCTAGTCCATTCTTAATTCATCATCCATATTATCGAAGAACTTGTACTCAAGCATTTGGAAATCATTATTTCTCTTTATAGTGATCCACGTCTTGAATTCTCGGTACCATTTCACTTGTTCAGATATGATACCTTTTGTGAGGTATGCAAAGATGAATGGGTGAACGACTAGTTTTAGTTTAGATTTAGGTCTTCCAGAAAGAATATGATTGATATCTCTTTTAATATCATCAATGATAAGTACTGAAGCCTTTGCCTTGCCAGTTCCTAAACAAGTAGTGCAGGTCTCGGAAGTATCTATTTTTACTTCCTCACGCACTCTTTGACGAGTTATTGCCATAAGGCCGAACTTACTTAGTGGCAATATCGTATGTTGTGCACGATCATTCCTCATGAAGTCTTTCATCTTATTGAAAAGTGAGATCTTATGATCGGTATTCTTCATGTCAATGAAGTCAATAATAATAATACCGCCAATATCTCTCAATCGTACCTGTCTAGCCACTTCTTCTGCGGCCTCTAAGTTCACAGATAATGAAGCGTCTTCTTGAGATCTTTTATTTGCTTTTGGACCACTATTCACATCGATGACATGCATAGCTTCAGTATGCTCTATCACTAGATAAGCACCACTGTGCATAGTGTAGGTCTTGCCAAATGAAGACTTTATCTGATTAGTCACTCCAAAAGCATCAAATATCGGTCTTGAACCAGTGTGATGTTGAATGATATTTACTTTTTCAGATCCAATTGATTTGAGGTAATCACGACTACTATTATATAAGTCTTTATCATTGACAACTACTTTGTTAAAGTTGTCTGATAGGATATCTCTTAGAATACTTGATGTTTTATCTATTTCACTAAGTAGTTTTCTTGGACTATTGGCTACTTTTAGTTCATCAAATATTTCCTTCCATTTATCAGTTAGGCCTCTAATTTCTGAATGAAGATCAGCCACCATTTTACCCTCTGCTGCAGTACGAACGACTACGCCAAAATCCTTAGGCTTAATACTTTCTACTAAGACTTTTAATCTTTGTCTCTCAGAATTGTTACCTATTTTCTTTGATATTGATACAACATTGTTGAAAGGTGTCAGTACAACATATCTGCCTGGAATAGTAATTTCACAACTTAGTCTTGGACCTTTGGTTGAGATAGGTTCTTTTAGAACCTGTACTAGCACATAATCATTTTTTGTAAACACTTGATCTATCTTACCATTCTTAGGATTATCTGGTAAGTTCTCAAATTTTTCAAGAAGGTGAGAATTCAAGCTTTTGCCCATCACTTCTTTTGTATATTTTTTGAGAGATTGTATTTGAGGTCCCAGGTCAGTATAGTGCAAAAATGCATCTTTTCTATGACCAAGATCGACAAATGCAGCATTGAGACTTGGTCTCATCTTCTTTACGTTACCAAGGAAAATATCCCCTACTGTAAAGTTACTGTTGGTCTTTTCATTATGTATTTCGACCAAACGATTATTCTCCATCAACGCGATTTCTACTTCGGTTGGGGAAGAATTGATTATTAATTCTTTATCCACTTTATTAGGATTTGGTGGACAGCCAGTATAGTGATTCCATCATATACGATACGTTAACATTGATAACATTATCTCTAATACGAGTTAATTTGTTATTCATCAATGTCGATCAATATATAGTGACTTAGAAAGCGGAAAATGTCCAAAAGTGAAGAATATATAAAACTATAAAAGTGAAATTAACTATATGGAACTAGATGTTTTATGGTTTTATCAATACTAGTTTCAAAGTTGAGTAGTCTTTAATTCTACATTCGTACCCAATAAGCCGAATATTTTAATTATTGTCTTCTCCATTCATGGGAAGATCTTATAATTAGAATTTGACTGGATTTCTTTTTGTCCGATTTGATTTAAATGTGATACATCTCTGTATCTATCAGACATATAATTTATCTAAAAAATTATATTACGTAGGGTTGCTCTTTAGAATTGAGCCTAAATAATAATCACTTTTTTTCTTCTAAGCTACTTGTTATAACGAAAAAGTGCTTGATGGTATATTTATTATACCATCAAGCAATATAGACTGTCTAGATTATTATCTACTCTTTTTCTTATGTCTGTTCTTTCTAAGTCTCTTCTTTCTTTTGTGAGTTGAGATCTTATGTCTTTTTCTTTTCTTACCGCACGGCATAATCTACAGTTTTAAAAATTATTAATTTATTTTTTACATTTATTTTCAAACTCCTTTGCCTTAGATTCATTCCCAGCTTGTGCATAGGCTTGAGCGATAAGACATATTGAGCTATTATTTTCTGGTTCTAAGCTTAAAGCTTTTTCCAGTCTTTGGATTGCTTTTTCGGTTTGATTTGTTCTCAAAGCCAATCTAGCAAGTTGATTCATTACCTGAACGTTATCAGGATTGTTTTCGTTCAACTTGAGCAACATTTGAATTCCCTGCATTGGGCTAGTATCAGGATAGTCAACATATATCAGTGCAAGATTGATCTTATCGTTGATATTGTTATCAGACAAACTGATAGCATTTTCAAATGCTTTTATTGCTCTACCTTTTGCAAAAAGAACTTCTTTCTCTTCGGGTTTGCCTTTCATACCAATTTGATATGTAGTTCCTGCAATTGACCAAGCTTCCTTGGTATTTTGAATCTTCGCAATCTCTTCAGCAAAATATCCAGATACAATAGGTACACCAAATTCGTACCATTTTGATGCCATACTTTTGGCTCTCTCTATTTTATCATCATCCGATTCGGCATCATGATATTCTGTTTGTAGCGCTTCAATAATATTCAATTGATCTTTTGATAATGCTTTTTTTGCATTTGTCACTATATTTTGAATACCTGTGGCTTCAATGTTAGTTGCTCTAGACATTCCTGCCGCTATCTGTTCTTTCGGAATAGTACTCATCCCAAAATATATAAAACAGAATAAAGCTATTGTGGCTACAACAAGAATAGACTGTGATTTACTTATTTGCATTGTCAAAGAATTTTGCTGTTGCTAATTGATTGCTATTAGAGCAAATTTACTTGTCAGCAGCTTCAGATGGCAATTCCTTTACATTCTCCTTTACTTGCTCAACAAAAACTTTCGCCGGTTTGAACGAAGGAATAAAGTGTTCTGGAATTTCAATGGCTTCATTCTTCTTGATGTGTCTACCAATTTTCTTCGCTCTTTTCTTTATTACGAAAGATCCGAATCCTCTGATATATACATTTTCTCCTCCTGCAAGAGAGTTTTTTACTTCTTTAAAAAACATTTCTAAAGTTACTAAAACGTCAACCTTAGGTACTCCAGTTTTTTCTGATATTGTTGCTACTAAATCTGCCTTTCTCATTAATACTTTGGTTTTTAATTAGTTATGACCAAATTTTTGCTTCTTTTTCTAAAGCGAGGCAAATTTCGCAATAAAAGTGAATAATGAAAACTATTCACTACTTTTTTGTGATAAAAAAGTGATAAATCTTCATATTAACCTATTCATTTACAATATTTTAAAAATACTTGCCATTCATACTATGGATGATTTCGATGGATATCGAAATTATATTACCTCAAATGGAAGTTCACTTAGCAATTATCCGCTTGTAATCCAAATTGCAAACATTAAACCATTGTAAGTGAACAAACTATGCTTTGGCTTGATATTATCATCGAAACTTTGAGTTCAGATGGTCTTAATAGCTATTATTAATAGTGTTTTTGAAATTCTTTGATAATTGAAATTTAGAATATCACTTCATTATACTGCAATCCCGAAAGAAAACTATATTTGACACTTAATAAAGTAGAGTATGACATTAGGTGATTTTTTTCAAGCACTATCTGAAAATCCTGCGATAGTCTGTTTTTTATTTTTTCAATGCCACTTTCCGCATTTTTAGCTTCAATATTCGGCAAGAACGAAGGGGCAGTTAGTCCATGGAAAGAGTTGTATTCTTCCCTCGTATATTTGACCTGTATCCCGGGGATATTCGCCATTACTTTAAATGTATATCTATTTTTATTTGAACGTCAACCCATTAATGATATCAATCTTTTTACTCAAGTACTACCTATTATAAGTATGGTGCTTACCCTTTGGTTGATAAGAAAGAATGTAAGATTGGATCAAGTGCCCGGCTTTGAGAAACTTGGAGGGCTTATTATGATACTGTTTGCGCTGATTGTATTTATGTGGATACTTGAAAAGACTCACATTTTTGCCATTACGTTTATTCCATTTTCGTATTTCGTTATTCTCTTTGTTGTCTTATTAGTTGGGATAAGATTTGGGTTGAGACGGATCTTTAAGTAGAAATAGCTAATTGGATTGTATAGTTTTATCTTTTAATCCTCGATTTTCATAGGATCGGATAGTTTCTGCACGTCCTTCTCTCTTACTTTTTTCCAAATTGAGCATATCTGTTTCAAACCTTGAGCTGTTTTTACCACTATTTTGCCAGTAATAATATCTTATATATTCATCGAATGATAGTTCAGAATTGCTAGCTTTTTGCCATAGTTTAAAGTGCAATTTCAGTTTTGGTTCCTCTAATTGGAGTGTGTAAAGAAGGTTTAATTTATATCCTTTAGATTCATTGCCATAGAAATTGACCCAGGTTCTTTTACTTTGAGTCATTTCTTCTTTGATAATAGCTACGAAGTTTTCTTTGCCTTTTTTAAGTTTTGGTTTATCTACGTAATATGCATTCATGAAGCTAAAAAATGAAATGTCATTAGCTCCTAAATATCTATAGAATTCTGATTTTGAACTACCTTCTTTAATTCTATTTTCTGATAATGCCAGATAATCTACGAGTGTACATTTAATTTTGTATTTATTTCCCAATGAGATCATACTATCAATATTGAGGTAATCTGGATCAATCAATTTTAAATATAATTCTTTAGACTTCTCGTCTAAGACAGAATCAAAATTAGAATAGTCATTCATTAGCACTTGTTGATATACTGAATCAAAAGATTTTATAAGAGGATCTTTTTCTTGAGTGCAGCTAAAAATCACAATTGGAAAAATAAAATATAAGTAGTTTTTGAATGACATATAGTCGTTTGATTTTAATTCATTTAGAAACGAATGTTTGTTTAAATTCAAATCATACCCAATACTGCCCAAATACTTTTAACACCGAGGGCGATTGTCACTACTAATATAAATAGCCCCAAAATATTTTGATAGGTATTATTTCTATGGTTTTTTAGTACAGACCTTTTATTTACAATCCACAAAAGAAACCCTGCAATGATAGGTAACAACATTCCATTCGTAAACTGAGCATATCGTATAATCACTATTGGGCTCCATCCAATGCTAGAGAATAATATTCCAATAAGTAAGATAAAGATCCATACTCCCCTAAATGCTCTGCTTTTGAGATCCCTATCCCAATCTAATAGCTCTGTGCATACATAAGCGGCTGCCAGTGGAGCTGTAATAGCTGAAGTCAATCCAGCTGCAAATAGACCAATGCCAATCATGTATCGTGCTGATTTTCCAAGAAGTGGCTCCAGACTTTGCGCCATGTCTAATGCGCTTGTGATTGATAAACCTTTTCCATTTAGTGATGCTGCGGCAATTATGATCATCAAAGAAATAAATCCACCTAGAAAAATAGAAATAAACAAGTCTTTTCTCACGGCACTCAAATGAGTACTACCAGTCCATTTTTCCTTTACCAATGATGCATGAAGAAATAAATTATAGGGCACTACTGTGGTGCCAACTATGCCCATTATTGTTAATGTACTCTTTCGGGGCATGGTCGGAATAAACATGCCTTCTATAATTTCACCCAATGAAGGCTTAGTCAGTATAGCTGCAAATAGAAAAGAGATACTCATCAATATCACAATGGCTATCAATAATCGCTCAATCAGTTTGTAATTACCAATATACAGAATAACAAAGGCTAATGCTCCTACTAGAAGACTAAACGGATTAAACCCTAAATTTGGCAGGCTAAGTCCAATTGCATTTAATCCCATCACAGCACCTGATAGATTACCTGCTTCATAAGCTGCGTTTCCAAGTACAATAGCTGAAAGGATTAGGAGAATTGAGAATATCTTAAAAATTGGTTGTTTGATTTCTGTTCTTATGATTTCAGATAACCCTTTGTTAGTTACCAGACCTATCCTTGCTGACATTTCTTGAAGTACCACGGTAGCAATAATGGAAAACACCATTGCCCACAGAAGATCAAAACCATGAGTGACTCCCGCAGCTACGCATACTGTAACTGTTCCGGGACCAATAAAAGCAGCAGCTATCAAGGTGCCAGGGCCTATGTTAGAAATCCATTTAAACATTGGGTTTATGCTTGATGTATCGTAAAGATATAATTCTTTGGATAGTAAGGAGCTGAATGAGTTAGGATTCAGGTCTTAGGTTCTAGGTTTTGGGTTCTATGTTTGATCTAGGTTCAACAACAGTAACATATTCTGTTTCTGTTTGCCTCGCCAATAAAGCGGTTAAACGATTTAGGTACTCAAGTGATTAAGCAAAGAAAAAAAGCTACTCTTCAAGAATATGAGGGAGGACAATGACCTTTACAGTCTCGATCTTAGTATCTGATACCTTTTCGAATACAAACCTATATCCATCAAGATCAAGTTCTTCGCCTTCATCTGGAATGGTTTGATGTGTCATGACGATATAGCCTGATAATGTATGGTATTCCCCATCAGGAAAGTTGATATTTTCATATCTCTCATTTAATTGACTAATCTCAAGTCTACCAGCAAATCTATACTCCGTTTCTGAGATTACTTCTTCAGAATGATCCTCATCATCATACTCATCTTCTATCTCACCGAATATTTCTTCTAAGATATCTTCTAATGTGATCAAACCTGCCGTGCCGCCAAATTCATCAACGACACAAGCAATAGAAGTTCCTTCTTTTATGAAATTCATCATCAAATCTTGCACATTCATGGCCTCAGGAATGTAAGTGATTGGCATGATAATTTTCTTAAGATTCTCTGGATTTTTTAGTAATTGTTGGTGATGGATATATCCAATAACATTTTCGATGTCACCATCTTTTACGATGATTCTAGAGAGTCGAGCTTCTTGGAATGCTTCTAGTAAATCATCAAGATTGTCTTTTGCATCGATATGAATGATCTCATTTCTTGGTATCATACAATCTCTCACTTTGACCAGTTTTAGGTTTAGTGCATTGGTTAGTATCTCTTTATCAAAGGTCTCTTCTTCGGAGATAGAATCATTGATATAGTGTTCAAGATCAATTTTTGTAAGAACATTTTCTACTTCATCCGTAGATATTCTAAAGATAGATTTTAATAAAAAGTTGGATAGACCTGTCATGATTGATGCTGGGATCATCAATATCCACTTCAGAAAACTAAGTGGATAGCTGAATTTATACAAAATTTCATTTGCATAAAGCCGAAAAAGTGTTTTTGGTAGAAACTCTCCGAATATCAGTATTACTAGCGTAATAATGAGTGTAACTACAATAAGAAGGAACTTTGACTCTGCTTCAAACGGAGGAGCCAGTAAAGGCTCGATCAACTTAGTCATAAAAATTGTGAAGATGACCAAGGAAATATTGTTTCCAACGAGCATTGTACTGAGAAACCCTTTTGGCTTCTCGTAGAAGTTGGCTAGTATCCTGCCTCTTTTATCACCCTTGTTTCGCATGACCTCAATCCCAAGTTTATTGGCAGAGACAAATGCAATCTCAGCACCTGAGAAAAAAGCAGAGAGTAGAAGAGTGATTAAAATTATAACAATAGTTGATAACATTGTGCAAATATAAAGCAAGTCATGATATTTTTTGAGAAAAGATATATCTTAGGTTATCGTGGGGAAAATCCCGGGTGTCAATGGGATATGGGGATTCTAAGACGAGCTGATCGGGTTTGGATAGTAATTATTATAGGGCACCTCATTTAATTTCAACCCATAAAAGTAAGCTGTAAATGATGGTTTCAAATTTGGCTGACAACCCTTCTGGTATGAACATAGTTAAGAAATGAAAAGAATTTTTACCTCTTAATTTTTTCTTAGCCAAAGTGGAAAATATTTTAATTGTTAGGTTAAAAATCCAGATGAAGCAGCACACCACATGATAGCTATGGCATCAAACCACCAATCCGAAAAAAAAGGCTAGAAATATGAATAAGTAAATGCATGTCGATTAAAAATCAAGCTGCAAATGATGTGTTTACGCAGAAAAATTCAAGATAAGTATTTGGTCAACGCCTACCCACTCTAAAGCTAATAAAGATAAACATTATAGTAAATGATAATAGAGATTGTGGCCATTGGCCATATTGCACATCAATTTTTTTTGATAAAAAATGAATTCTATCATATTTATAATGAGAATAATTTCGACGGACTACGATTCGATGAAGTTAGAATAAATTAGTTACTGATAACATAGGACCATTATAGGCACAATCCTATCAAGCCACCTGCTTTATCTTATACTCCTGACTTTTAAGGATCTTCCTAAAAAACTCCTTGCTCTTTGGAGTTAATAATTCTTCCATCACAACAACGAGCGAAAGTATGTCTAACAAGCAATTGATACGACCTTCTGTATCAAAAAA
>CAXBGT010000070.1:0-23451 GCA_963975265.1 uncultured Saprospirales bacterium | reverse complement strand
ACCACTGAGAACACTGAGTACATAGTGGCTGGGACTAGATTTTCAGTGCCATACCCTCAGCAAGATGTAGCCATCGATTCTTATAAGGAGAATTTCAAGGGAGTGCTTACCTTCATCAAGGTAAGTACTGAAGGACATATGGAGATCGCATTCCAAGTATTATTGCCTGCATTTGACTATGACCTTGCTCACTCTGGTAAAGGAAGATCTCATGGATGGACATTCTTCACTACATATAATACTGAAGAGAGCCATACTCTTAAGGAAGTAAATGCTTCACAAAATGACAAGGATTTTATCGCTGCAATCAATTGGAAAAAAGCGGAGGAATATATAAAAGCAGGCAAGTATAAGGAGATCCCTGCGGAGCATCATATCAATACTTACGATGAAAAATCACATATAGCAACTTCAAAATTGCAAAAAACAGTGAAAGTGTTGACTCCTGATGATTGCCCAGGGTTAGTCTATTTTATGCCTACTCCAAAGTCTCCTCACGGGGTGGATGTAGATCCGTCTGGAGAATATATCATAGGAAATGGTAAGCTTTCAGCTGATTTAACTGTGCACTCATTCACCAATATGCTTGCTGCTATTAAGAATAAAGAATTTGAAACGACAATCGCGGGAGTGCCAGTATTGAAATATGACAAAGTAATAGGTGGAGTGGTCAAAAAGCCAGGTTTAGGACCTTTACATACAGAGTTTGACAATGAGGGCAATGCTTATACAACATTTTTCATCTCATCTGAAATAGTGAAATGGAAACTAGGCACTTGGGAAGTATTGGATAGAATACCTACCTACTACAGTGTTGGTCACTTGATGATTCCTGGTGGTGACTCTAGGAAACCTGATGGTAAATATATGGTAGCACTCAATAAAATCACTAAGGATAGATACTTACCTACAGGACCAGAGATGAATCACTCTGCTCAGCTGTATGATATCTCAGGCGATAAAATGAAATTACTACTTGACTTCCCAACCATAGGTGAGCCGCATTATGCTCAAGGTATAAAGGCAAGCAAGATAATGTCTAAGAGTAAGAAGTTCTATCCATTAGAAGAAAACGAACATCCACACAAAGCTCTTGGTGAGAAACATACTAAGGTAGTAAGAGATGGCAATGTAGTACGGATCTATATGACCTCGATTCGAAGTCCCTTTTCTCCAGATAATATAGAAGGAATAAAGGTCGGAGATAAAGTGTATGTTCACTTGACCAATTTAGAGCAAGATTTTGATGTGCCACACGGATTGGCTATTATGGGCGCTCGAAATGCGGAATTGCTAGTTATGCCTGGTCAAACAGAGACTATGTATTGGGAGCCTCAGAAAGAAGGTGTCTATCCATTTTATTGTACAGACTTCTGTTCTGCACTACACCAAGAAATGCAAGGATACATAAGAGTTTCTCCAAAAGGATCTAATGTGCCTCTAAAATGGAGTATGGGCATACCTGATGAAGAAGAAACAGATTAACAAATCTTCCAAGGTAACTATATAGAACTGGCATCTTACCGATAACTGCCGAAGTTGCCAGTTCTTCTTTTATTCAAATAAATAATAGAGTTTTATCATAATGAGATTACCAAGAATACTCATGTTGTTGGCTGGCGTCTTTATGATGTCATTATTTATCTGGCCAATGTGGAAAATTACCCTATTAGCTCCACAATATCCTGACGGAATACAGATGCATATCTATATCAATAAAATTGGTGGTTCGAAACCTGGTACTTTGCAAAATGTCAATATACTCAACCATTACATTGGTATGAAAAAGATCACTCCAGAGTCAATCCCTGAATTAAAATACATGCCTCCAATTGTCATTTTTTTCATATTGACAGCTTTCTTAGCAGCATGGCTTGACAAGAAATGGCTTTACTGGACTTGGATGTTTTCACTCATAATTATTCTAAATATAGGCCTATATGATTTTTACCTCTGGGAATATGACTACGGTCACTCCTTAGACCCAAAAGCACCCATGAAATTTGAAGGAGAGTCATTTCAACCACCTCTAATTGGTAGAAAAGAGATTATCAATTTTACAGCGATATCTATGCCTCATATTGCAGGTTATTTTCTTGGTATGGCCGCCTTTCTTGGTATTGTAGCTACATACCTTAAATCTAAATCTTCTAAACTAAGTACACAATGAGATACCTACTAGTCCTAACCATATTCGTATTGAGCTTGACATCATGTGATATTAAACCTGAGCCAATCCACTATAATCAAGATGAATGTGCTTTCTGTAAAATGAAAATATCTGACGTTAGATTTGGAGCGGAGATGGTAACCAGCAAGGGCAAGATTTATAAATATGACTCTGCAGAATGCTTGGTTCGGACCTATATAGAGAACAGGAGTCCAGATTATAAATTTGTGATAGTAACAGATTATGCTCGTCCGAATACATTAATAGATGCATCAACAGCCACATACCTAATCAGTGAGAATCAACCAAGCCCGATGGGTGGTAATCTCAGTGCTTATGAACACAAAGATCAAGGAGAAATTGCCTTGGATGAAAAGAAGGGAAAGCTTGTTACTTTTCAAGAGCTACTGGATGAATATAGATCAATTTACCAATGAAAGGAATATTATTTTTCTTATTATCTCTAGTCTGTCAATCAGCGCGAGCAAGCACACTTGATGTTTGTTCTACGTGCACGTATCAGAGCATTGATTCAGCTTACAATCAATGCATAGCTGGTGATACTATGTTGATCAAGCGTGGCGATTATAAGATTGAAACCTGGGTAATAGATAAAGCCATCACGGTAAGAGGCGAAACTGGGGCACACATCATATCTGCTAATGGAAGTGAAATCGTTACAGTAACAGCAAATGATGTTACTATCGAGGGACTGACATTTTCAGGAGTAACGACCAACTATCTCAAAGAAAATGCAGCTATTCGCATCAGGAAAAGTCGCAGATTTTCGATAAATGACAATACGATTAACGATTGCTTCTTTGCCATATATCTTGAGAAAGCTAAGGACGGGTTTGTTGGTAACAATTTGATTGATGGGAATGCTAGTTCTGACGCGGCATCAGGAAATGGGATTCATGCATGGCATTGTGATAAGCTTGAAATACAGAACAATGAAGTACTCCATCACCGAGATGGCATCTATTTAGAATTTGTCAATAATAGTTCTGTAGATAAAAATTATAGCCATCTCAATAATCGATACGGACTACACTATATGTTTAGCAATGACGATACTTATACGGAGAATGTAATAGAGCGAAATGGGGTAGGAGTAGCAGTTATGTTTTCTAGACGAATCATTATGAAAAATAACACATTTGCGTACAATTGGGGACATGCTGCTTATGGTCTTTTACTTAAAGAAATTTATGATGCAGAGATCGTAGACAATCATTTTATTGAGAACACAGTAGGTATTTTTGTCGAGGGATCGAATAGAATTAACTATCTACGAAATGAGTTCAGGCGAAATGGTTGGGCTATTAAATTTTCTGGAGGCTGCGATACGAATGTGATAGAAAATAATAATTTTCTGTACAACTCTATCGATCTGGTGGTGTCTAGCAAATTGAGTAACAATACTTTTAACAGTAACTACTGGAGTGAATATACTGGTTACGATTTGGACAAGGATGGTGTAGGGGATATACCACATTATCCTGTTAAGCTCTACTCTTACATTCATCAACAAGTCCCTGAGTCGGTAGTGTTGATGAGGAGCTTATTTGTAGACATCATAAATTTTGCTGAGAAAGTAAGTCCCGTATTTACACCAAAAGATGTACTAGACAATACTCCAAAAATGAACCGACTATGATCACAATTTCAAATCTCAATAAGTCGTATAAGAAGAATCATGTACTTCGAGACATTAGTCTAGAATTGCCTAAATCTGGAGTAGTGGCATTACTTGGTCCTAATGGGTCAGGTAAGACGACCCTCCTTAAATGTTTCCTTGGTATGGTACTACCTGATAGTGGCGATTTGGTATTCGATGGTAGATCAGTATTGGGACAATATGAATACAGAACTAAAGTGAGTTACTTGTCACAGATTGCCAGATTTCCTGAAAATCTTACCGTAAGAGAACTAATCACTCTTATGAAAGAAATAAAATCAGGAGAAACTAGAGAAGCTACTTTTATCAAAGTATTTAATTTACAAAAAGAACTCGATAAAAAGATGGGTAGTCTATCAGGTGGTACTCGGCAGAAAGTCAATATCACACTTGCGCTTATGCATGATGATCCGCTAATCATTCTCGATGAACCTAGTACTGGACTAGATCCGCTCTCTCTCCAAGAGCTTAAAAAATTTGTAGTAGAAGAAAGAGAAAGAGGCAAATTGATCCTAATAACCACCCATATTCTCAGCTTGGCAGAGGATTTGGCGGATGATATCCTCTTTTTACTGGAAGGTGATATTTACTTCAATGGCAGTCTCAAAGATTTACTCAATGATCAGGAAGAAGATAGCTTAGAGAAAGCCATCGCACATATTCTCAGGTCTACTAAAGAATACGGTCATGCTTAAGATATTAAAATATAGCTTTTATGAGATGATTCGAAGTCGATGGGTATTTATCTATACCGGTTTCTATTTGCTTGCAACAATAGCTCTCCTACTTCTTAGTAATGACCTCTCGAAGGTTCTTATCAGTATGACAAATATCACGCTTATACTGACGCCACTCATTGGCATACTTTTCGGAACGATCTACTATTACAATTCAAAAGAATTTATTCAATTGTTGATGGCGCAGGCACTATCCAGATGGTCGATCTTTTCGGGTATGTACGCAGGCATGGTCATAGCGTTGTGCATAAGCATATCACTGGGGATTGGATTGCCTTTTGTGTTTTATGGAATTTTAGGGTCACCTGATTTACCCATATTTCTCCTCCTCCTCACAATGGGCTGTGTTTTATCCATCATCTTTTCATTGATTGCTTTTTTGATAGCCATGAAGTATGATGATAAGGTGAAGGGGCTAAGTATATCAATATTCGTTTGGCTATTCTTCGCTATTGTTTACGATGGAATCTTCTTGCTCTTACTACTAAGTTTCAAAGACTATCCACTAGATAAGTTTACTATATCGATGCTTGTTTTTAACCCAATTGACCTAGCTCGAATACTCATCCTTATGAAGTTGGACATGTCAGCAATGATGGGTTATACAGGTGCAGTCTTAAGTAAATTTTTAGGACGAGGAACAGGGATGTTTGTGGTCTCAGTTTCGCTTTTGATGTGGATTTTATTGCCATTGTGGAGGCTGTTTAGGGTTGGGCAGAAAAAAGATTTTTAATAATACTTCGATAATAAAATTATAAGTTGTTTTCATGTAAATACCAATATTATAGGGAATCAATTTTGGCAGAATTTATCAAGCTGGGAACAAAAATAATAACGGTAGTAAGTAAGATCCGAGTTATACCTGAAGCTATGACAAGACACCAAAATTTAATAAATAAAGTGTATGAAAACTTTCACTGGTAACCAATTTGAAATTAATGAATTAGATCGATCTATTTTAGAGGAAGATCCTTATAGGTAGTTCGCAAAAGGTATAAACAAGCCAGTGCATCAGGAATAGAAGAACCAAACGCTATGAGTCACTCCTACCTCTAGTGGTTTCCCGTCTGTTAGAACTGTCTATTTAAAGTATTTTGATGATAGTGGCTTTGTGTTCTTTACAAATTATACAAGCCAAATGGCCTTCGAAATAGAAGAAAATCCTACTGTTGAAATTCTATTTTATCAGATGGCAATGGAAAAGCAAATTCGAGTAAAAGGCAAATGTGAAAAAGTATCAAAACTTGAATCGTTAAAATACTTTGCCTCGCGTCCAAGAGATAGCCAATTGGGAGCTTGGTGTTCTAATCAAAGTTCAACCATATAATCTCGAAGTATTTTGATTCAAAAATTCAATAAGAAGAAGCAAAAATACAAAAATGGGGACGTGCTTTTACCTGACTCTTGGGTAGGATATAGGATTATACCAGAAAAGTTTAAATTTTGGCGAGGGCGTAAAATAGATTACATGACAGATTACAGTACCAAAGACTTGAGAATGATGAATTGTGGAATATTATTAGATTAGCTCCTTAGAATTGAAATTATCCTAATTGAGCAAGTAGGGTATTATCATACGATTCCGTTTCTAACTATACACATAATAGTTATTCAAAATGAATCGAATCATTAGCCTACTTTTTTTACTTGTTTTTAGTCAACAATTGACAGCGCAATCAAGTATCCAATCCCATATGATGGGGCATAGTTTGATGGACCATGCGTCCTCTACCCAACAGACCAAAATAGCATATTGGATCAATCAACTGGCATTAGAAGACAGCAATGTATATGAATCAGCGGGTCAGTTTGGGGGCATTTGGCAGTTTGCAAATTTCAATCCAACTACACAATGGGGATCACCAAGTGTGCCAGCCTCATGGGACGAAGATTTCGAAGCATATGCAAATGCGGATCTCAATAATTTCATGTTTACAATATACAATTATGTACAGGATTTACCACCTGATGTAGTTTATTATACCTTACCTTCTTCTGTGCTGACAGCAAGTGAAAGATTAGTTGATTCTGTAAAGCTTTACCAAGGTGACAATAATATTTTCATTTACGAAAACTGGCCTGACATGGGTCCATTTGCTGATGAAAATCCATTCAATCCCACAACACAGGAATTTGATGATTATAATGACTATACATTAGGCGATTTTCATGATTGGTGGATAGACCTTCATGATCTTATCCTAACATCGCGTCCAACCTGTAATATCAGAATGATTCCTGTAGGTCCTATGATTGCGGAGATGATGGGGACAGCACCATATAACACCATACCTGCAAATCAGCTTTACGAAGATAATGCACCGCATGGGCGAGAGACGATCTACTTCTTGGCAGGATTGGCTACATATATGGCAATCTATGGAGAAAAAGCGCCCTCGACTTACATTCCTCCGAATACCGTTCTTCCTGAGATTGTCAATAATTATGCAACTATTGTTGACGATTTCTGGGATTATATGGTCACATTCAATGATGATAATGGAGATAGTCGAGTATTCGTAAATACATCTAACCCGCCTGATGATATCGACGGTGATGGAGTGAATGATCCCCAAGATAATTGTGTTAATACAATCAACCCTAACCAAGCTGACTATGATAATGACGGAATCGGAGATTTGTGTGATACTCCAGAAAACAAGGTTATAATTGATCAAGGGGTGTTGTATCAAGATGATGCAGAAGGGATACTGTTAAAAGGGAGAAATGGAGCTTGCTATCTAATTTATATTGATGAAAATGGGCAATTGATTACTGAGGAGCGGCCTTGCCCTGACTAATTGATCAAATAGATGAAAACAATAGGTGGTTTTCTAAAATGAGTACGAATATTAAATCTTCACCACCTTCCTATTCACTGACCCTTGTTCAAAATGTATCTGGAAAAAATAGACACCTGATGCCAGTCCATTTAAGTTGGCATCTTCTCCAGGCTGAAATGTCTTTACTAACTGTCCATGAATATCGAACACAGAAACAAGCTTGTAAGGTACTTCAGTTTTTATTTGAAAGTAATCGTATCCTGGATTTGGTGATATTGTGATTGCTGGTTCAATTGATATTAATCCATCACTGAGCCCATCACATTCACCTTCTGATATTTCTGTATAGTTAAATTGATTTGAAAAGAAACAACGGAATGATTCCGGTTCTCCTGATAATAACTGAGCCAATCCTCTTCTCATGAAGCCTCCCGTCGGACCCACGCCTTCTATTATTTCTGTTACCCAATTTCCAATTGGTTCACCATCTACTTCTCTAACAATTGGATCAACTTGCCAACGTCTCAATTCTTGTCCAGTGGAAGAAATTACGGTGTCTATTCCGCTGATCACATGTCTGTATGGATTTATTATTGGCTCAATGCCTCCGTTACTACTTATGTCATAAAGGTTTGCATTCTCTGGAAGGTAGTATGTAGCAGTATCTCCAATTTCTAAATTATATGAAAAGTCGAACAATAATTTAAGGTTGCTATTTTCAATGAAATATACTCTGTTATCTTCTGATGTAAGCAAAACTTGAGAATCTTCAAGAGAGTTCTCATCTTCGTCGAGTATTTCCATTATTTGAAAATATCCTGAATTGGTTATAGTATCTTTTTCTATTATGATTTGAGCAATTTCAGATGTTAACGGTAGGCCCCATTTTCCAAAAAACCATTGTGAACCATCTTGGAAGTAAGAATTGCCGTAGAATATTTCACATTGATCATCAGAAGTAAATTTTATAGTTTGGCCATCAGTATAAGAGATACACCTTAAGCCTCCAGCTCCTGGATCACAAGCTCCGTATTGAGGTAAGAGGAATCCAATAGAACCGACATTCTCTATGAAAGTTAAGTTCCATTCTACTCCAAGGTTTTCTTCAGAAATACTACAATATTGCGTAAAAAGTGTCACTCCATCTACAATTGTTTCTCCTATAGAATCTATGACAATCTCCAGTGAGTCAGTATCATAACCCACATAGTTTTTTATTAAGTATGATTCTCCAGGGAGTAGATTGAAATCATGAATAAGCCCCTCTGATCCATCAATAATCATGTAATACTTCCTGTCTTCTATCCTAAGGTGACTAGCAGAAGGGCCACATGAACCAAAATTATCAAAGGCAAAATATGTTTTTCCATCTATGACTTCTTCACCAGTAATTGTATAATCACCCGTAAGTATCTCTCCTGGGAAAGGATTGATACTGTAATTTGAATAAGTCCATACTGTACCGATACCTATTTCTTGTGAGAAAACTGATATAGAAATAAAAAGTAATAGAAGTGTGAAATTAATTTTCATAATGTAATAGTTTGATAGTAGGATCTTGTATTAAATATACGATTAATGTATATAAAAGGTTTGTTTTTATGGTGATAGAAGGAGGAACTAGATGGATAAGTCGAATTGATTTCAATGAGATGTATCTTAAAGAAAATGGAATTGATTTTTAATGGGTGTTCTATTAAGAGGGTATTTAGTGTTTGAAATGATCCAGTTATTTTGTTTAAATATATATAATAACAAATTATGTTTAGTCTGAATTACAAAATAACTCACCATGAAAAAGATTCTCCTCCGTCTATTATTGCTTGGCCTAATTCTGTTTGGACTATTTGTAACATACAAAAAATATAACAAATATAAAGAAGAGCAACGATATGAAGAATATCTTAAAACCATAGTAGATACATCCTCTCCCACGGTTACGGTATTAAAAGATTCTATTCTTATAGGATATCAAAATGATAAGAGAACGATCCATATCTATGTACCACCAGAATATGATTCAGACAGTACTAGTCAATACCCTGTGATATACATGATGGATGGTGAATCATCATTCAATGACATGGCAAATATGGCTCCAGAATGGCAGATAGATGAAGTGATTAATCAAGCGTCAGCAGCTGGTAAACAAACGGCTATAGTGATAGGAATAGAGCAAGCTGAAGATAGAGATACTGAATACACGCCATTTGTAAATGAAGATAACCCAGATGCTCATGGAGCGGAATTCTCGAAATGGGTAACAACTGATCTGAAAAATATAATTGACGCTAATTATAGGACGAAGAAAGAGGCAGAGTTTACGGGGATCGGTGGGATCTCAAGAAGTGGAATGATGGCTTATTATATGTTGATGGCACACCCTGATGTATTTGGGAACGCCATAATCCAATCACCTTCTATGTGGGTAGATCATGATCGTCTATTTGAGATGGAACTCACAGAAACTCAACTAGAGAACAAAAAAATATTCGTTAGCGTAGGAGAATATGAGGGTGGAATTATGATTCCTCATGCAAAAGAAGTGTACGAGAAATTCAAAAATCAAGGATTAAAAGATGATCAATTAAATTTTGAAATGATTCTTGATGAGGCACATTGGCACCCTACTTGGCGAAAATCTTTTGCACTCGCATATCCATGGTTAATGGAGTGATGTTAATTGTGAATCAGACGTGTATCAAGGGATATTCGCAAAATGCGAAAACCCTCATAGATTAATAGTTCCCATCACTTTACTCCTGAATTATTACTCGATTTTTGAATATTTTCTCGTAAAAACAGTGCAATGAGATTTGAACTTTCTTTGCCGCTCGCCGCTGCCGGCGTTCATTTCTTTCTTGAAAAAGAAACGAACCAAAGAATTCAAGTCTTTACCCAGCACTTAACGCGTTTTAGAATAAAATTTCCTAAACATATCTAAACTCACCTCCGCTAAGGCTACAGCTCAGACATAGATCTGTTTTTAACGGAAATTTGATCCTAAAAAACTATGCTGACTAAGGACTTCTTTTAAACTGTAAATAAATAATTAGAAAATATGCGAGAGAATTTAATAATAGATCTTACTTCTGAAAACCCCTATCAAGTAACATAAAGCCACTTCTATTCCGTCACTATCTTACCTCCTACTATTTTTACAACAGCCCTACTTTGTAAAAATAGACTCTTGATAAATACATCAGAATTAACTTCTGGGCTGAATGGTGTAAATGGTGGAATTATAACTTCGTCTGAAGGTGTTGGTACAATTCCGCCTCCCCAGTTAAATTCATTTTTCCATTCCGTATTATCAACTCCGATCCATCCTCTAGCTGTCTTATGTTCTAAAGTAAATTGACCGAATGAACCAACAGTTAGATTTTGATCAAACGTGATTGTTTTGTTTGGTTGATTAATAGAATTAGAAGTAGCAAGCTCAACCCAATTGAGTCCAAAATCATTTTCGGGTCTTGAAGAAAGAGGGAAATCAGTGGCAGTACTATATGCTGTCAAGAGTCCTGTATCATCAAAAGTCATTGAAGTTAATGCGTCGAAAGTCTGATTTGTTCCGTAGTTATTTATGATCCAATATGCTTTTGCAACTGGCGAATCACCAGGTATCACGTCTGGTCTTTGATTGATTCTTGTTAAGACTAATTCACCATCAGGATATGTGCCAGTAGCACCAAATTCAAGATCGATTCCTGTAATCGAATTGATAGTGGTAGCAGTCGTTACATTGTAGATATCACTTGTGCCGCCTCCAGTAGGTGCATCAGAAAGTATTCTTGTGGTGTTTCCTAATAGGGTACTATTGTTGTTGTAAGTGGTCTTATCATAGATTTTACCTTCATCTTCATTGAACTGAAGATAGACTACTAAATCCGCATCAGATTCGAGAATGTCATCTTTAGTTAGGTGCCTTAACGTTCTAATTTCATCTTGAGATAGAACTCTATTCCAGATACACACTTCATCAATTTGCCCATCAAAAGTTCTACTCGATTGTGAAGCATCATTTCCTATCCTAGTTGGTGCATCAAATGCTTCTGTTGAATGATTGACCGTTCTTGTATAAGCTACACCATTTAGATAGATTGTCATTTGTGTAGGTTCGATGACCATGGCTACATGATTCCATTGATCCAACTCTATATAAGCGCCGCTTGACCATCCATATTCACCTCCATTCCAATGATATCTCAGTTCATTATCAGATCTTATGCTCAGCCCTGAAGTAGTAGATCCACCACGACAAAATAGAATTCCTGCCCAGTCATTTTGAGCTCCATCTGGTTTTACCCAAGCTGACATGGTTATCGTATTGGTATTTAAGTCTAAAGCCGGAATTTCAGCATAATCTCCAGCATTGCCTGGAAATTCTATCATCATTCCAGGAATAGTATCAACTTCGCAAGGTTTATTTGGTTTAACCTCTGTAAATTCAGGTGCACCATTTGTTATGATAATTTGCTGATCACCATTGAGTTTACTTTCGCTGTGGTATGTAATCTCATTGCCAATAATCTTCTTTGACTTTGATTGTACAGCCCAAGAATTACCTTCAGAATGCTCACCTCGTGTATATATGACAGCTGAAATTTGGCCACCTAATTGAGATATAAAATCTGAATCTGTGGTTGTAATTTTAATTGAGTCTAAATTTGCAAATCCTTCACCCTCATCTGTAATACTATTTATTATCCAGTATTGATTTGTGTATTGTTCATTTACATTGACAGTGTCAGGTGACACATCTAATCTTGAGACTACGATTTTTCCATTTGGATCGTCACAATCAGACAGGAATAATTTAGCACCAACATCGGGTAGATCATATTCTGTAACATTGGGATCTAGGGTGATAATCGACGATAACCCGCCACCAACAGGTACTTTACTACTTACTAGTTCTGCATCAGAGTCAAGGACTCCATGTCGGATTCCAGCCATATCTTTTATAATGGATCCATTCATCGCATTATTAAATTGATAGTAGGCAATCAAGTCAGGATCATTTTCTATTTCGTCTCCTTTGGTTATGTGCTTGAGCCTGTAAATGTCATCATCAGATAGTGCTTTTGTCCATATGGTTACTTCATCTATTTCTCCTTTGAATGATTTAGAATAGTGACCATATGCAACGTATAGATCAGTAATGTTTCCTGGCTGTAATGTTTTATTGTGTACATATTTTTGATCATTGAGATACATTGTAGCACTAGTAGGTGTAATCACTAAGGCTACATAACTCCATTCATCTTGGGGTATAGTCATTCCACTATTGCTACCCCAGTTGTCTGCATTTCCTGGCCATTTGTACCATAATTTACTTGCATAATAATCATATATTAGCCCCTCTGTATAGTCACAATGTGCACACCAATCACCACTAGAAACCAATGCTGAATAAGCTTGTTGTGCTCCTATTGGTTTCCACCAACCTGTTACTGTAAAGTGAGTTATGTCATTTAAATTTGCATCTCTGATGACCACAGATTCACCATTGTCTGTTGTTTTTAGTGATTTCCCAGCTACAGATTCGGGGGCACAAATATCTGTCAGATTTACAAGATTGATCACTGTTCTAGTGTCACTTGCTCCATTCGCATCAGTTACTGTAAGTGTAACATCATAGTTTCCTAGATTACCAAATACAACTTTAGGGTTTCTAGCTGTAATATCACTAATATATTGAGGAGCAGGAGAAATGGACCATAGCCATGAAACACCTGTTTGGTTAACAATCGAATAACTTTCTAAAAAACTGGTATCTCTTGCACAAATCACATCTGCATTATTGATCATTGGTATGGCTTGTACTTTATTAGGACCTTCTAGCTGGGTTTCCCAGATACCTTTTGCACTTGCCATTCTAATCTTACCATCTCTATAAAATGGAAGGGTCATAAATCCCGTATGTTTCACTGGTAAACCATCATTAAATGAATTCCAAGATCCAGCATCGATATCGTAGAAGAAGTAATTGTCATTTGTCATGACATAAACTTTATCTCCGTCGGTCGATCCGTGATAGATCATATCTTTTATGGCTTCGTCTGCTATTGTGGTTCCATATTTATTGACCCAATTACTTCCTCCATCAATTGAACTAAAAATCTTATTTCCATTTGAAGAAGAATTTGAAGCCAACCAAATTTCATCTTTATTGAAAGGATTCAATGTAAATGAGAGATTTCTCCAAGATCCACCAGTTAAAGGTGGTGCAGTCAATTCTGTGAAGGATTCGCCTCCATCTGTGGATTTTAAAA
Source organism: uncultured Saprospirales bacterium (assembly GCA_963975265.1). GTDB lineage: Bacteria > Bacteroidota > Bacteroidia > Chitinophagales > Saprospiraceae > CAJXUU01. Next base: position 9,805 of record CAXBGT010000070.1, on the reverse strand, counting down.
CTCTCCAGTCCCAATAACTTACATATGCAATAGCATAAATATAATTAGGATCATCTCTGCTAATTTCATATCGGCGAATTTCTCCTGGTAGAGAGGATATAGGTGTGAATGCATTTCCGCCATCTGTAGATCTGTATAGTTGTGTGTCTTTTCCCACGTAAACAACATTTGCTTTGTAGGGATGCCATTCAACCTCACTGTATGAGAAGTGGTAGTAGGCTTCTGTTGGCATCAATGATAAGTTGACTATACTTTGTGCGCCTTGACTTATACTATCATTTATTCTTCGAGCACCAATATCAGAATAGTATGTTTTTCGGTTGTCTAGTTGGTTTACATATCCTGTAGAATTTTCAGCTCCACCTAAGAAAAGCGTATTTCCGACGCCATAGTTTTCGTGAAAAGCTGCATTTCCATTATGGTATCTCCCGCCTACCCAAATGTCTTCATTCCATCCTTGACCAAATCCCCAAAAATCACTGGCATACATTCCATCCATTCTAGTTTCCATCGTTTGACATTCATCATTAGAGTAATTTAGTCCTCCATCCGAAGCTATCCAGATGTCATTGCCCACTACATCAATATCTTGTACATCTGCATGCATTTCAAGAGACCTGGTGCCTCTTATATATTCTATGTTTTGACCTTTGTTTCCAGTCTCACAAAACCAGATTGTACCAATCCACAATTTATCAGCATCATTATGCGATACATCAATGTCAAAGTTGTACCATCCTTGATGATAACCACTAGAATATCCTCCAACATACCAGTTTGTATTCATGTCACTTCCAGAAGGGTATGACCAAGTTCCATCTTGATTATCTATGGAAGCACCATCTGTACCAGAATCGTTTTGCCATGTTTCCCCAATATCGTCACTATAGTAAATTCCAATCCACCCATTATCACCTTCTTTTCCTGAAGCTATTATTCCTGCGTAGATTCGATCGGGATCAGCAGGAGTAACTCCTATTTTACAGCCATAAACTGTTGAAGCATTTAAATCAGAAGGAACATAAAACCCGATGTCTTTCAGAGTCCAACTATCTCCGCTATCATATGATATTAGAATCTCTGGGCGTATAGCTACATCATTTTTTATGGAGATGTATAAGGTGTCATTGGTACCTGGTTTGGCTTCTATATCGAATATATAGCCACTATATTTTGATGTCCACGAAGATCCACCATCAGTACTCTTAAGTAATCCGCTTCTTGTGGCGGCATATATGATTGATGAGTTTGAGTTATCTATATATAGTTGTTCAATATGTCCTGTTGAGGTATAATGTAGATCCCAGGTAGTTCCTCCATCTAAGGTTTTATACATTAGATTAGCATCTACCACATATACGATATCTGGATCATTTGGATCGACCTTGATCTCTTCGGGGCTGCCCATTGCATATACTTCACTAACAGGATTCCAACTGAGACCCTTGTCTGTTGATTTATAAACTCCGCCCGTTTCCATTCCAGCGTATACGATTGAAGGATTTGAAGGAGATACTCCTAGACAAAAAACATTCGCTTGAGTGGGTCTCGATGTTCCATCAGAATTGAGCGTTTTGTCTGGCCCAATGTTAATCCATGAACTAGTACTATTTCTACTCGATTTTGAATCTGGTCCTCTTTTCTTTTTGGCTAATTTAAATACTTCTTTTGCTGAAGGAATTTGCACCTTACCATCTTCTCCCACATGATTTTGAACTGCCTTGAGCCAATGTTTATAATTTTGGACATGGATGTTTTTCTCCCATTTCCTATTTTTATAATACTCCTTTTTAAGTGATTCTATTTTAACAAAATTATCATCTTCCGTATACATCACTCTTGCCCATTCTGGAGTAGAAGAGTCCACCATCGGTATAGCCTTGAACCATTCAGGATGATTAGGCTGAGGAAAGAAACGTTCTGAACTTTGTGCAATTGATTGTATGGTAAATAGAAGTATTATTAAGAATACATTGTTAATTGTCTTCAAGATCCCTGTGTTTGTTGATTGTGCCTAATGTTGATGCTAAGGTAATGAGATGTTACGAATTATAGTAATAGATAGGTAACATTGAATGGCAAGGAATGTACAAGAAATGACCTTTGGGGCGAAATTTCAGTTGTTTTGACTATTTATTTAGACCAAACCCTCTTTCAGTGCCTTAGAAACAGCTGCTGCCACAGAATTTACCTGTAGTTTTGCATAGATATTGGAGATGTGTTTATTCACTGTTGCATAAGAAATGGAACATTTATCGGCAATCATTTTATAGCTGTATCCGTCCACTAATAAATTGAGAATTTCCTTTTCTCGGGTGGTTAGTACTATAGAAGAAGGGATCTCAGTTTTCTTATAATTATTAAATAACTTAAGCACTCTGAATGCAACCGAAGGAGTCATAGGAGCTCCTCCCTCCATAACTTCAGTAATACCTTCGATTAGTTTCATTGGGGACTTTTGCTTGATAATATATCCATCCGCTCCTGCACTGATCGCTTCCAATATTTTCCCTTCCTCTTCAAAAATTGTCTGCATGACTACCTTTATTTTTGGATATACTTTTTTAACCAATTTTAAACCTGCGATTCCGTCAACATTTGGCATATTGATATCCATAAGTATGACATCTGGTAGAGTTGATTTTAGTTGATGCACAATATCCGTACAATCTGGATATATTCCTACACAACGCATTTCATCCATCGCATTGATTAGCAATTCTAGGCCTTGTCTTCTAGCTAGATTATCATCAAATACAGCTACTTTATACATACGATAATTTATTTATTGTGACTTAATGCTGGATTACTTTTTGGATTCCAAGAAAAACTTATTTCTGAGCCTTGATTTTTACTAGATATAATTTCTAATGTTCCATTTAATTCACCTGCTCTTTGTTTCATATTCTTTAGCCCATTTCCACCTAAAGAAGTTTTGGAGGCTAGCTCACTTAGCTCGAAGCCTATTCCATTGTCTTGGATCAAAAGTTTGTACAAGTTATTGCTTTGACTTAAGGTAATGTTTATCTGTGAAGCATTTGCATATTTAAATGCGTTATTAGTAGCTTCTTTGAATATGAGGTAGACATTTCTTCTCTGCACCATATTTATGAATGTATCCTTCAGGTTTTCATCTACTTGCAATGAAATATTGACATCAGAAGCATCATCTAATTCGGATATGAAAGCCCTCATCCTTTTTTGGAGATTGCCTACTTTGTCGTTATCGGAATTTATAGCCCAGACGATATCATTCATAGACTCCATGACTTGAGTAGTACTTTCATTGATTTTTGTGAGCATATCTTGAGTTCCTACAGGATTACTTCCCGCTAATTTATGCGCTACTGTTCCGAAGAGTGATATACTAGAAAGGGTTGATCCGATCTCATCATGTAGATCCTGAGAGATTCGATGCCTAAGTTCAATTATTTTCTCTCTTTGGATTTGCCTATTTTTATAGAAGGTATAAATAATTGCAGCGAACAGACTGCCAGATAGAATTATAAACCACAATGACTTCCACCAAGGTTGAGCGATATATAGATGCAGTAAAGTCACTTCGTCTGACCATAAACCATTGTGACTGGCAGCTTTAACCATAAAAGTGTAATTGCCTGGATTTAGACCAGGGTAAGATGCCTTTTGAGCGCTTCTAAGGTAGTTCCAATCTTTCTCTAATCCATCAAGTTTATAAGCATATTGTATTTTGTCATTCTTGTAAAAGTCTAACAAGTTGAATTCAAAAGAAATAAAATTTTCATTGTGTGACAGGCTTAATTGGTCGTCCGTAATTGGATACTCCTGATTATTTACCTTTATGGATGTAAAAACCAAGTTTTTTGAAGAAGCACTAGAGGAAATCTTTGCTGGAGAGAACATATTAAATCCATTGACCCCACCAAAAAGCAACCAATCATCACTTGTTTTACAAACAGAATTCGTGTTGAATTCATAACTCTGCACACCATCTTCAGGCGAATATAGTTGACTTTGAAGTGTAATGGGATCAAACCAACAAAGCCCTTTATTTGTCCCTAACCATAATTTTTGTTCTCTGTCTTCTGCGATCGAATATATTGTATTATCTGGCAGACCATCATTTATTGAATACCGTTCAAAAGAATTTGTTTCCTCGACAAATTTATTTAATCCGCCATTGGAAGTGCCAACCCAGATTTGACTATCGTATGATGCGATTATACTTCGAACATCGTCACTACTCAGGCTTGTCTTTTCTTGTTGTGAGTTTTTAAATGCCTCAATTAATTTAGTCGCTGGACTTATTCTGAAAAGACCAGAATTGGTTCCTACCCAAATTAATCCTTTTTTATCTTCTGTAATTGCATAGATCTTATGAAGATCATTTACACTTGGTTGAAATTTTTTAAAACTATAGAAGTCGGCTTGATCTCTAATATTCTCAAGATTTCCTTTGGCTAATACTTCAGCATTGAGCTTTATCACTCCACTCTGAATTGCTATCCAAAAATTATTTTTTGAATCAGTAAATACTACATTAGAAGCATAGAAACTTGTCTCAGAAAATGTATCCGTTAAATTAAGTGTTCTATTATTTGAATAGTCTAAATAGAAAATCTCAGCATCTTCTTTTGGAATCCAATATATGATGAGTAGATTTTGTAATTTGTCGCTTGTTATTGTTGAAGCACCCCTCTCAGGATGTGGAGATGGCAGATTTCCTGGCATAGGAAATGCTACGAATGTTTTTTCATTCCTATCAAAGAGATTTATTGATGAAATTGAACCTACAATCACCTTTTTTTTCCATTCCAATAATGCGCGAATATTTTTTGCATAAGATCGATCTACACTTGATTCAGGAAGAATGAAGGTGTCAAAAATTGGGTTTTGAAAATCAGCTTTTATAATTCCTTGTCCTACTCCAGAAAGAATAATAGAACTATTGTCTATTGAAAGCTCTGGTATTGCTGATTTATTAAATAATGAATTCGTGTTATTTCTTTCTGGTAAATATTGTTTGATGAGACCGTTGAGTGGATTAATAGCAATAAAACCTTCTCTGATAGTACCTAGCAAAAGACTACCATCTGGGCTTTCAATAGCATTAAAAGGAGTTAATCTTTTAAAATCATAATCAATATCTAGACCAATTTTTATTGAGTTCCAATCATTGGTACTAATATCATATCGGTATACAATATCGTTAAGCCGATCTATAACCCACCAACAATTATTACCAACTTGAAATGAAGTGGATTCAATACTTATGTTATTAAAATTAGGATTTTCCTTAAAAATAAAAACGGTGGTAAATTCATTTGCACTCTCATTGAATTTCCATAAACCAAGATCTGAAACGAGCCACAATTCCTTATCCTTGTCCCTCACAAAAAATGCCTTGGATAAATCTTTCAGACCTTCAATTTTATAATTGTATTTTTTAAGTGTTTTAAGATCCAATTGAATCACTCCTTTTTTCTTATGAATAATCCATATGTTTTCGTCGCCACTTTGAGCAAAAATATGGTGAGCATTTTCCATTTCTTTGACATAGATATGAGTGGTGTCAAAACTGGGCAATTCAATCTTAAATAGATTTTTTGGACTAAAATCCCAAAAAGTTGAAGAATCTGATTTTAGTATCGAACGTTTGCTATAATTGTATGGAGTACTTGGGATTTTACGTACATTTTGCTTCCTAGAATCATAGTAATATATACCTTCTCTGCTTGCAAAGAATAAATTACCTTCCTCATCATCAAACATGCTGACTGCGGTAATCAAACTAGAAGATGCTAAATCTGGTTGCTCTCTGAAGGTCTTGAAATTTTTACCATCGAACCTTGTCAACGGATTTGCTAACCAGATGTAACCCACACTATCCTGACCCAATACATTCATCGTCATATTTGGCAAACCATCTTCAATGCCATATCGAGTAAATGACAAATTAGGAGCTTCTTGCCCATAGACAAAACCTACTGTAATAATGACCAGAATTGTAAATATTATTCTAAACATTTAATTTCAAAAAATGAGTATTTCATAGTTATATTATCAATAATACAAAAGTAAGCCAAGCATAATAAGCATTCATTATTATAATCAGTGATATTAATGAGAATAGGCATAATCTTGTTATTAGTATCAATAAGTAGTAGATTTTTCAAATCCTATTAATTCACTCTTTAAATTAGAGCAGTATTGCGGCTATTCAGCTTCATTAACCAGTTTTTAACCACAGTTTCCTTATTGATAGTAATTACATCCAGCTTGAAATAATAGAAATATCATTGATTCTAATAAGAAAAATAATAGGAGTGTAAATCTACCTTAGCATTATTCTTAACGATGAAATAAATTAAAAGCACACTCTTATGAAAACAGTCTTAAAATCCCTTTTTCTCTTACTAGTAATCTCATTTTTCTCATCAGAAATTTTAGCTCAAACAAAACTATCCGTTCAAGGTGTAATCCGATTATCAGACGGAAATGCTATTGAAGATGGATTGTATCCCATTACATTTAAATTATATGATACTATAGTAGGTGGAAACCTGCTTTGGACAGAACTTCAAACTCAATTGAAAGTTACTAGTGGTATTTATTCTACAATATTAGGAGAGGTGACTCCCCTCGATCTTGAATTTGACGAATTTTATTATTTAAGTCTTACTGTAGAAGGGGAAGAATTACTGCCTCGCGCTCCGCTTACATCTGCACCTTATTCAAATTCGGTGCTAGGTTTTGATAATGTATTTCCATCTTCAGGTAATGTGGGTATTGGCACTTTGACTCCTACAAGTAAACTAGAAGTGGCAGGCAAGGCGACATTTGATACTATTGGAATTGGTGTAGATAACCCTTTGGTTCCATTTCAAGTAAATAGCAATTCAAAATTTAATGGAAATCTTGACATAAATTCAAATGTTTTTTATGCTGATGGCGACAATGTGGGTATAGGCACAAATAATCCAAGTAATTCATACAAATTAGATGTAAATGGTAAAATAAGGTCAAATAATGGGTTTTGGGTAACGTCTGGTATTAACAGAGCTTTTGATTATGTAACTTCTTGCTTAAACAGTGGTGAAACAATATTTAGTGCTGACGTTTGGGCTTGTCCTGACGCAAATTTTAATTTTATAAATTTTATGCAAGGTGGATCAAAATTTAGAGTAAATAATGCTGGTAATGTTTATATAAATGGCACCTTAATACATTCTTCAGACAAGCGATTAAAAGAAAATTTTAAATCGGTTTCAAATGTGCTTCAACAACTGAACAAGATTAATGCATATTCCTATAATATGATCGAAAATGAAGATGATGATAGAGAATATGGGCTTATTGCACAAGAAGTTCAAGAAGTATTTCCAGATGTAGTCGAAATAATAAATGAAGAAAATGGATATTTAGGTGTAAGCTATATGCAAATTGTTCCATTACTTGTTGAGGCGGCTAAGGAACTGAAAGCAGAGAATGAGGCACTTTTACAGACTAGTATTAAACTTCAAAAACAGATTGATGATTTTGTAACTGATAATAAAGGTCTCAAAAAAGCTTTCGAGGTACAATCTAACGCCACTAATGTAAGATTATCACAATTAGAAATAAAACTCAACGAAATATTACAAATACAATCAGTTTCAAAATTGTAATTCGCTCTTTTTTACTAAAAAGTAAATATACAGGACATTACTATTATTCATATCAAATAAATGAAACATGATTTGTAAGATAAATATCAATACATCTCTATGTAGGCTTGGAATTCTTATCTGGCTATTGGTGATTAATGTGCAACGTATACATGCACAAGTTAATATCAACTGCGAAGATGCCTCTTCTACTCAAACCTATTCTGCTTCTGCATTCTTCAATTATGGATCTGCCAGTGATCTATATAATTCTGAAAAAACAGCAACTATTACGGTTGGTCAAATATCCACTCAGCTCAATATGTTTTCTTTGAATTACAAAAGTGAATTAGGGTTCTGGGGCCAGTTTTTACTACCTCCATTGGCCCCTTATGTTCAAGCTTCAGAAGGAAACCTAGGCGATAGAGTAGAGATCACTTGGGATATCAGTGCTTTGAGCCCTGTAGTCACCGATGTATTCAAAGTATACAGAAACGGTACTTTTTTAGATGAGGTTGAAAATGACGAAAGGGTTTATGTAGACTACAATGTTGTTGCAGGTGAATTTTATACTTATACAGTTCGAGGTGTTAACAAGGCTGGAATTGGAAAACCAGGTTCTTCCGTAGGATTCCTTAATCCTAATGGCACTATTACAGGACAAGTGACAACAATAAATGGAAATCCAGTATCAGAATGCTCGATAGATCTAAGCCCAACTTTAGGTTCTTCACTTCGATTTAATGGTGATGGCGTGTGTTTTGCAGATTACAGCCCTTTGTATGATACAACTAAGTTCTCCGCTACCTTGTGGGTAAGACAGGATAGTCTTAATGATATAGCGGGACTTCTTGATTTGGGGTCTTCGATTAATAAGAACTGGTACATTCATACATTGGATGCAATCTCAGGAAGAGGTATAAATGTTGGTGTAGGCGGTGGGGCTGGATCAATAGATTATATTTTTCCGAATGAGACAAAACTAGATTGGCATCATGTGGCAGTTACATATAATGGAAACACATTACTCCTATATGTAGATGGTGATTTAAGTGGATCTATGGTAACTAGTATGACAACGGATTCTTTTCCTGTTTATATTGGTGCTACCTCTGAGAGTACGGGGTACTATAAAGGACTGCTTGATGAAGTAATCATATATAACAAACAGCTCACACAAACAGAGATCAGAAGACAAATGAATAAGTCTATTTCCTCGAGAGTTGATGGATTAGTATCTTATTGGAAAATGGATGAAGGAAGAGGGACGACTACTTATGATTTAACAGAAAATGAAAATCGCCTTTATATGTGTGGGCCTTCATGGTCAGAAGTTAATTCTCCAATAACCAATAGTAGCCTCACCGATGAGAATGGATATTACATTTTAGAAGGGATCAATTATGGATCAGGAGAAACATTTACTGTTCGTCCAGCAAAAAATATATACGAGAGCGTGTCCATAGAATTTAATGCTGCAAATGAGCAATATGCTTCTTTGGCACATTTTGATATTTCTGAAACTGACACATCTACACTTAGTTACTCTTTTAACTTATTTGATCTTAATGGTACACAAACGTTATTATCAAAAGGTAACGATATTAATCTTAAATTAGTAAACGGTGAACTGATTTTGTACATAGATGGTGTAGACAATAATTTAGGGGCGGTAGCATTAGGCTGGCACCAGATAATCATGGTAAACAGACAAGATGGATCGAACTCAGAAATAGCGGTATATCTAAATGGAAGTATTATTCAAACGATAAGCAATACATTGTCCTCCTCAGATAGCACCACTGTTTGGGCACTAGGTGCCAATCTTAGTAATGATCCTCCAACAGAATATTTCACAGGTCTTATTGATGAATTGGTTGCATATGAAGAGGCGCTTACATTGTCTGAAATACAAACAAGTAATAATATCGGAACTGACGAAGGGAATCCTGAAATTTATGTGAACTACCCACTCAATGAAGCTCAAGGAGACAGCTTATACAACTTAAGTGAATCTGGCGGGGTAGGTTATTCTGAAAATGCGAGTTGGGCTAATGACTCTAAGCATCTTATTTTTACAGGACATGAATTCCTACCTTCTTCAAAAATTGTAACGCTTAATAGTACAAATACAAGTACTGATCAAGTTGATTTCACGGATTTAAGTACAATACCAGTAA
>CAXBGT010000069.1:0-23489 GCA_963975265.1 uncultured Saprospirales bacterium | reverse complement strand
ACATACTCAAATGTAAGTTTATCGCCATTCCAATACTCATGCTGGATACCCTTGGGAAAATCTAATTGCTCAGGCTTTTTACTGAAGACTAGGGTTACTTTCTTCATTTGCTTTTTTAGCAACGATTGAATGTTTTCAGTTGCTGTAATTTCACCATTTTTGATGATCGCCGCCCTATGACATATATTCTGAACCTCGGATAAGATATGCGAACTAAAAAATATGGTCGTTCCATTTCTATTTTCTTCCTCCAGTACCTCAAAAAATACATTCTGCATCAAAGGATCAAGCCCGGATGTAGGCTCATCCATTATTAATAGTTTTGGTTTATGAATCATCGATTGAATGATACCACATTTCTTTTTGTTGCCAAATGATAAATCTGTGATCTGCTTATCTAGGTCTAACTCGAAGAGATCGGCGAGTCTCTTAATTTCTGAATAATCATATATTCCATAAAATCTGCAATGATATTCTAGCAATTCTCGGGAGGACATTTCATCATAATAATTTACCTCTGACGGAAGGTAGCCTATGTTTTTCCTAATCTCGTGACCAAAAAGATTCATGTCTTGCCCAAAAACATGAACCGACCCTGACGTGGGGATTAATAAGCCCAGCAAAGTTCTAATGGTGGTCGATTTTCCAGCACCATTTGGACCTATAAAACCAAATATTTCTCCTGATTTAATCTCAAGGGAAACATTCTTTATTCCCAATTCCTCTCCATAATATTTACATAACTTACTTGTCTGGACAGCTAGCATTTTTATTGCAATTTTTAATATTCTCTATTTTCTTATAAAATCAAATATACAGCGTTTTAAGGTTGTGTTAATTACTTGGTCATTTATGTGTAAATATAGTTGGTTTATGAAGTGTTGAGTTTTGGACAAGCACCTTATTACCCTTTTTGACTTCAAAGGTTTAGAGAAAATTTAATTTCTGCATAAGTCATAAAATCTACGTAACTTTCACGTGTGTTTTTTAACTGAATATTAATCAATAAAAGTTAAAATTATGAGACAATTAATGAATATTCTTTTTTGTCTGTTACTCTCAAGCACAGTATCAGCCTGTATTATTGATCAACTAGTCGCAGAAACCAACAATGGTGTAAACTGGCCTGAATCAGCACCGACCTGGGGACAAGGTTTTGTTGCTTGCGAAGATGGAGATGTTTGGGAAATTGCCTTTTGGCCACAATGGAATACAACTGGACTTCACACTTTGATTCTAACAGATATTAATTGTGTGACGATGTGGACAGTTAACAATGTTAACTTGGCAGGGGGCAATCAAGTCACTGTGGATCTTGCAACAGGCTCTGGCACTAGCAGGACTGTAACTTCAGGTACTGCCTACATCTTTCAACTCATAGGTCCTGCAGGATCACTTCTTCAACTGAATCTTTCCTGGGTTGATCCTTATCCGTCTGGAGCTGACAAAACGGATGGTTGCGCCAGTTATGGCCTGGATTGGTGGTTTCGTGTTTCAATAGATGAGCCATTAAGTCCACTACCGATTAAACTTTCCTCATTCGATGCTAAAGTGATTGAAAATGGTTCTGCGATTGAATTAAATTTTGAAACAGAACCTGAAATAGGGGCTTCGCATTTTGAAATTGAAAATTCCTTCGACGGAAAAACATTTCAGACCATAGGAACTATTGAAGCATCGGGATCTGACAGAAATGGGCAATCCTACATTTTTGTACATCAAAAACCACAGACAAATAATAACTATTATCGCCTAAAGCAAATCGATGAAGATGAACAATTTGAATATTCGAAAATTGTCCATGTTTATATAAAGTTGCATGATCTAAACCATCGTGTATATCCGAATCCGGCGCAAGGCAATATTGATGTATATTTTGATTTTGCAGATAATATGGAGTTAAGTATTCAATTGTTCAACTTAAATGGTGAATTATTAAGCAGTCAACAGTTGAACCATAAAGTAAGTAAAATCTCTTTCGACGGGAATGATTATCCCCCAGGAATATATCTATTGAAAGCAGTCCAAAATGGGCAACTCCTATGGGTAGATAAAGTGATCAAACAATGAAGTGGTTTTCTGGACCTACTGTCAAATAAAACCCTCAATTTTGTAATTGCTAACGGTGTTGAAATAAGAAGCCTATGGTATAATTTATATGGAAGCTAACGGCTCAGGATAAACTGAGTCTAGCCTGACAAGGCTATATTCTGTTTTATCCATTGTTAAGCTACGGACTTTTATCATCTCGGTTCATCTTATTCTCCTCTAACTCCAAATCTAAATTTTATCATTTCAGATATTTTTGATCTGTAATTAGGTTCCGTGAACCGTGCTCCATTTATCGATTCTGATGACTTTGTTGATCCCGTAATTGATATTATTTTCATCTCAATATAGGAAACATTTTCAATCTCATCTCTGGCGGTCGAGCCAGTATTCGATCCTAATCATTAAACATTCGATCGTCGCATGATTGTGAGGAAGTCCGGTTGGCATCGCCGATGTCCCGCTTGCAGATATTCAAATCTTGCAATTAGGTCGGGTCGACCGTGCACTGTTTGAAATTTTAAGCCCTTACTATTGATCTCTACCATCATCACTTTTTGAGCACTATAAAACTTAATCTTTATCACGTCAGTTTCTGCCGATCGAGCCAGTATTCGATTTCTCTTATTTACCGATTCGTCAACATTTCTACTTGACCTCTGGAGCTTAACTTTGTTATAACCGTACCCATTCTTTATAAAACTTCCCACTTTTGCTAATTCTCTTATCAGAATCATTTTAGCAACAACCTCGAAACATCAGCCTCTAGACGATCTTAACGGTTAATAACGGCTAATTAGTAACTTAACTACACCACTATTCGCCTGGATTATCAATATAAAAAATGAGCACAATCGGTCTACTAACTTAATGATCTTAGCATGCAATCTGACTCTAAGGTATAAATAATAAGGTTTTCAAACCAAAACAAGATTGAGAAGGTTTTGCATTAATAATGGTATCCCTTACAAGTATTTCACATTTATCTTCATACTCGCACACAATAAAGTCTTAGCTAAATGTTAAAGTTTGGAGACTCGATACGACATATATTTTTACATATATGTTCCGTTTAAATCAATCTGCAGTGTACTGAATTGCCCAAATCACCATACACAATATAAATATACGAAAAGCACACAACTAACGCATTTAATTCCGCACATCATTAAATATAGGGACAATTCAAAACATTAATTAAATAAATTAAACTTGAACAAACTATTGTATTGTGCGTTTAATAATCTGATATTTGCACCTTAATACAATATGAACAATAATTAAATAAATAAATATGATTTTTAAGAGAAGATTTATAAGAACAGTTGTGGTACCAGCACCTGCTACGCCAGCAACTAAAACTAGATAGAAATACTTAGTTTATAATTACAAAATTTAAAGAAAGCTATCTCGTCTGAGATGGCTTTTTTTTTGCTTATTTTCCTAGCAGTAGTCAACAAAAAGAAACATTTTTCCATAAACTACTTAATCAGTCCTATAATAATTACCAAGAAATACTGCTCTACAAAGTTGGTAAACAGTTCTTGCATTGCGAAATTCCTCCTGGCAGGCCCTATGTCACCATCGCGTTTATCAAGTACTGGTGTTTGCGTCATTCTTATACTCATCTATTTCCTCCAACAATTCCATTGACTTCATTAATGGAGTCCATTCTCTTCCGTTAAAGATGAGCTTAAACCATTTTTTATTCCTGTTTTCATATTTGATGTTGAAGAAAAGCCAAATCGCAAAAAAAGTAAATGAAACTGTAAAAGATAATGTGATTAACCATTGGTAAAAACTCCAGTCAGTCAGCAAAGTTTCGTTCCACCAAAAGATTGTCCAAAGAGGAAGCTGTAAGAGTAGAATCCTTGTCGCCCAGAGCGTTGAAATTTTTAGTTGTACCAATTTACTTTGTGTTTGCAGAATTGGTTCGTCAACTTCAACTTGGTATATTTTGGTCAGTTGAAAGATGTAAATAAACAATGCAATAGCGGTAAGCAAGATTTGCGCAGTAGCAGCAAAAAGAAAAAATTTGTTAGCTTCCGAAAATGCGTAAGTATAAATTCCGCTCAATACAGTTGCACCAATACCTACCCACAAAAAACCAATCAATATCGTAAATATCTTAACGGGTTTCATTGCACCTAAAACATTATAAAGTTTAATTCGAGTTATATCCTCCGTATTTTTCTTATTTAGCAAATGACTTTCGTCCAATTTATCATTTGCTGTTTGCCAAAGATTTTTTAATTCAAATTCGTTCATTATTCTATGCTTTTAATTGTGAGAATCTCTTTTTCAATTTATTCTTTATTCGTCCTATTTTTGTTCCAACATTACTTAAGGAAATCCCTAATATTTCGGCAATTTCATTATGGCTTTTATCTTCCAAATACAGTATCATCAATGCTTTCTCAATCTCTTTCAGTTCACTTATAAATTGCTCCAATAAGAGGAGTTCCCGTTCATTTTCCGTTTTATCTTCAATTGGTAGATCTACGGTATGTTCATTCAATACGCTAAATTTAGTAACGCGAGTGGCATTCTTTCGGTAAAACGAAATAGCTACATTTAGAGAAATACGATATAACCACGTTGAAATTTTATACTGTTCGTTGTATTTGTGAATAGACAGCCATATCTGAATCATCATTTCTTGCATAAGGTCTTTCCTTTCATCTTCTTGTGGGCAGTAACCACGGGCAACTTTGAACAGAATACCTTTATGTTGTGTAATAATTTCTTGAAAAAATTGCTTTTGCTCTTGTTTATCCATTGCTATTTTCTAAACGAATCCTTGAAAAAATAAGGGATTACGTATTTTGTTTTACACCATTCTGTGAAGCCAGAATAATTATTTGAAGTTCTGCATTACTGTTTTCTAAAATGACTTTTGTCGTTGCTTTGGACGAAAAAGCTAAGTCTTCGCTTCCGATCAAAAGAATCATCGATCTACCTATTGGTTTCAAACCTGCGACATAATCAACAGGTGCTCCCCAGCGCAGAAAAAAATAGAAAAGTGCAAATTTTGATAATTTTCATAATGCGATTTATGTAGTGAAACTTGTTTAGCTAGTTATTCGCAAGACCTGTCTATAAATCACACTTGTTAGAGTATTTCTTTTTTTACATACAGATGACTAGAAACTGTTGTTTGGATTTTTTCCAATGGTGAATGCTTCAAAGGGAATGCAAGAATAGTATGCTTTAATGGCACCCACCGACTTATACATCCATCACACAAACAAATATACATCATAATTCACCGTAAATAATAAAATCATAAAACCCACTATACCAGAAAGATACATCTACACAACTATATAATATTGGTAATCAACAATCACTACACTAAAATACAAAAATGATTTCAAAAGCCTATTTTCAAAACATGCAGTTGCTCTTATTTACACAACCTCAGAAAACCATAACTTTGCAACCACTATGAAATCTACTACATCTTAAATATCTATGAGATCAAAAGACCTAGCAAAGCGCTTCCGAGAAGTTATCCTTGATGGTAAGTCAATTGCTTTTACCAATATCAAAGAGCAAATTTCTGATCTGACCATGAAGCAAGCAACTACCAAAATAAGTTCACTGAACACGCTTGCTGCACTTACTTTCCATCTGAATTATTACGTTCATGGGGTGCTTGAAGTATTTGACGGTGGGGAGTTGACAATACGTGACAAATTTAGTTTCGATATGGAACCTATCAATTCCGAAGAAGACTGGGAAACATTGAGAACTAGCTTCTTTGCCAATGCTGAGAAGTTCGGTTTATACATCGATAATATGAGTGATGAGCAACTAGAAAGTCCTTTTGTGAAGGAGGATTATGGATCCTACCGAACGAATATCAATGCGATGATCGAGCATTGTTATTATCACTTTGGGCAGATGGTTATTATAAAGAAGATGGTTTTGATGGGAGAATGATGGCCATTGCAACTTTCAGTACACTTCGTAATTTGTGGAGTTATTCAATTGATGAGTTGTTGATTTGTTGAATTAAAAAAATAGAGGGCTTAGCTAATGATTTTAAATGTCCACTTAAGTTGAGGAACCAAGATAACTTAAGATATAAGGGATCGCATGACTTTATCCGCTAGTAATTAGATGAGTTGTTATTGTTAGATAAGTCATTTATCTTTTATCTTTTTCACCATTTTTTGCATAAATACATTGCTAGGCAACGATACATATTCATTAGAACTTATCTTGATAATAATAAAGAATATCCCGATGTCGCTTACCTTTCCTTCTATCTGATAATCTTTGTCTAGAATCTCTATGGTGTCTCCTATACTTACTTGATGATTGAAGAAAATAATTAAAGTCGAAGAGATGTTTGACAAAATGGACCATTGCGCCAAAAATGCAATTCCTACAACAGTAAATAGTGAAGCGAGATATCCGGCTAATTGCGACGGAGCTATTCCCCAGATTAATAAGAAGATCCCAATAAAGATCAAAAATATTATCAAAGACATCATCTTCTTCACTAATTTTACCCTTGTCTTATCGTAGGAGAATTTCACACCGGCTTTCTCAATTAATTGCTGTATAGAACTGGATACGAATATGAGGATAATAATAGATACCGCTGATTCAACTAATTGCAATTTATAATCTTCCATAGAATTTACATATTTTAAAGCTTACGCCACCAAAGGTGTCAAATTATCAATAATAACACATTACAATAGTCCCTTTTATCCGATTAGATTTGTCCACCCTTGTCCAAAACTGATATAAGATCTCACAAAACTATTACTTAGTCTGACCTAATGACCTATTTATACATTGGTAAACCTATTTATCAAAAATCTTACATCAATTCAATTAATAGGATAATTTTTAAAAGACATTTAAATATATTTCATTATTTATTATTTATTTATTAACCTTAAAACATATTACTTTTTCTTGATGACACAAAAATGAGATATGAAAAATTTCCAAAACAAATTAGTAGAGAAGGATAACAAGCAAGCTGCAAATCAAACTCCATCGGTGGAGGAGTATATGACACGAGATTTGATCACTTTCAAAGAGGATACAGACATTAACGTTGTCATTAAATCATTATTAGACAATAGAATCTCAGGTGCCCCTGTGCTCAATGATGCTGGTCAAGTAATCGGATTAATTGACGATAAAGATTGCTTAAATGTATTATTTGGAAATGTCTACAATCAATTGCCCACAACGCAAAATACGGTATCCAGGTATATGTCAAACGTGATGAAATCCATTAGTGTCAATCAGAATATCTTGGATGTGGCGTCAGTTTTCATTTCCTCGCCTTTTAAGAGGTTATTGGTCATGGATGAAAACAATAAATTGGTCGGACAAATTAGTAGGCGGGATATTTTGCGTGCTATTATAGAGTTAACTTAGTTCTTTGTGGTTTTAGTTCACTTGGCTAATTTGATAGATATTTCGTTCTATCAGTATCATGTGACTTATGATTAAGATAAAAAATTAAGTGTGTTGGATCGGTCTTTGTGACTTTGTAAATTGAATATTTTAATCAGTTTACAACCATAAAGAGGCATACCCGTTTCCAATCTTCTTAGCTCTTCTTTCTTTAATAAAATCAGCTGACATGTGATATACATTCTACTCACCATTCCATGTGTTTTATGCTTTGATGTTATTTTAACAATATCTGTGTCCTCAACAGAGATAAACACTTGCGCTACCCTATTAATACAAAAACTGTGAAAAACTGAATATTAATTTTGTATCTCCTTGTGATAAATTAGTGTTTAATAATTCCATTCAATTGTTGCAACTCCTCTGGAGGATGAATAATGGAAAAGCAATGGATAATTTTGTCATCATTTTTGATCATAAATTCCGCCAAAAATGGATCCTTAATTAATTTCTGAAACTAGGACGCAGCTCGGATTACCCTTATTGAAATTCTACGCGCTTAACAGTGCAAAAAAATCCGGGACACCTTAGTAGCTGCTAATTATCTACTTACCAGTACATAAAAGTACACAGAATAAAAATGACAAAAACTACCAAACAAGACAAATAAATGAAAGATAGCGTGGTTGAATTTTATTTTTTTTATGCTGTAAATCACAGCGCCAATAGTGTAAGACACCCCTCCTGCAAAAAGCCACTGCACACCTTCTAATGGTAAACTATTAAGTAATGGCTGTATAGCAAATACAATCATCCATCCCATAAGTACATACATCAAGGTAGAAATTGCACCGTATTTCCCTGTAAAGAAAAGCTTCAATATGATTCCAATTAATGCCATTCCCCAAGAAACCCCAAAAACTATCCAGCCAAAAGTACCATTTAGAGTGATCAGAGTAAAAGGGGTATAAGTTCCTGCAATGAGAACGTAGATAGCTGCATGGTCAAAAATTTTCAACCTGTTTCTTACTTCTTTCCTTTTAGCGCTATGGTATAATGTAGAAGCCGCATATAGTAGCATCAAACTCAATCCGAATATAATGACACTTACCGTATTCCAAACACTACCAGTTGCCGCTGCACGTATAATCAGTAGAATCAGAGCAATAGTGCTCAACAAGAACCCAATGGCATGAGAAACAATGTTTAAGCTTTCTTCTCTAGGTGAATATTCGTTCATATGTAGATTCCTTTTTGTGGCAGTGTGGTGAATAGTTGAATCACTCCACGCATTCTACAATAGTGGTCACTGTGCCAATATCTATTGACACCACAAATATACTTATACTATCTAATGTCTTGAATTTATAAATCATCACTCCAAATCTTCCTCCACAGCCATGACATTATCATCCGAGAAAATATTCGATGGTGCATACTTCTATTGTATAATGGCAACTTAAGATTGTCTGCTGATAATGGTATAGACCTATTTTTATCTTGCTCACTTCTTAGAATATATTTGACTATATTTACTCAAATGAGATTCACAACTAAAGTCGAGTGGAGTATTTGTACTGATGTGGTTATAAAGTTTGTATAATCAAATTATCTAAGCTACCACTATGACACTTCTACTTAAGTACAAGTATGCGGTTTAGTAGCTTCGTCGAACAGTCCGCCAGATGAAACGTTTCTTAGTAGAACATTAGATGGTGATGGTACAGACTCTGTGCATAACTCTACTCAGGACTTCAGTAGTGGGACTATTAGTTATTGTATGAATTATCAGGTGGTTGTGCTGTATAATGACGGAATATGTAGCGATTTTTGTAGGCAGTCAATATTTTAATAAAAGGATTCAAAATGAAAAAAATACTAATTTTTATATTCATAGTATTGCTCTCTTCGTGTGAGAAAGAGGTTACAGTAGCAGAGAATTCAAGCGAATTACAAATTTTAAAGGTAGATAATATCAAAAATCTGCTTCCTTTGGTTGCAAGTAATTTTAAGACAAAAACAGTTTTCTATAATGATAAAGGAGATGAAATAATATTTGACTTCATTCTGCAAGAGGAACTTAAAGAAAAGAAAGTAGATTCAAAAACCTACTTTGCTGAAGAAATATCAGGGAGTTATATAAACGAATCAATACCTGGTTACTCTCTTTATTTTGTAGGAAGTGGGAACTATTATAAAGACGAATCCAATTTATTTGTTACCGCAGGAATAAATCAGTTTCTAGTGCCAGGAGTTTCTTTACTTACTATACATGAAGATGGTACGCCTGTACTTGCGACATACTATAATAATATACAGTTACTTGATAAAGAATTTGAAGCTGTTTTTTCAAATATAATTAATCCAAATGCTACATCTTTTCGTGAGATATATTACAACGCAACATATGGTGTTATAGGTTTTAAAGACATACAAAATGATCTGTATGTGCTTAAAGGATTTACTGACTAAATAGTTATAATAAGAAGTAATTGGTTTATCAAGACAGGTTAGGAACGCCGGTTATTAGTCTTGGGTAGCAAGATACGTAATTTAATACAAAAACGGTTTGAGTATACACCCAAACCGCTAATGCTTTTGCACTGTTTTAAGTAGTTTTTACTTCAATTCTTTCAATAAAGTACTGGCTGCAAGTTTACCCAATTCATTAGAAGCTAAAGGGCTTGCACCTGTGATTAATTTTCTGTCAACACAAACGGTTTTATCAGATTCTGTATTTACGATAGTGGCACCTAAGTTTTTCAATCTTTCGCTCACTCCGTTTTTCATGTGTCCTGGTAAATAACCAATCATTGGTGTCATTTCATCCACAGCGTCAGGGAAAACAGCCATTTTGTATCCATCGTAAAGAAACTTTTGATTATCGAGTGTAGTAGATAATAATGCACCTGGACCATGACAAAGTGTTATTGTAAACAAGTCACTTTGATAAGCCCAATTCAAAACCTTGGCAACGTTTTTATCTTCTGGAATACCAATCATTGCTCCATGTCCACCTGGTACGAATACAGCAGCATAAGAACTATCATTTGCAAATGAAGTCGTAATAAATTCAGCTAACTTTACAGGCTGCTCAAAACTCGATTTGTACTCGTTAAAAATTGCTTTTACATTTGCGTCTTCTTCAGGAAAAGCCCACATTTCAAAGACAACAGGTTTACCAGTAGGGGTAGCTATTTCAAAATCAAATCCTGCATTTTTAAGGTGTAACATTGGCACAAGCGCTTCTACTGGGTGATTTCCTGTAGAAAAGAACTTACCATTTTTCATCTCCAAGTTTTTTTGCTCAGTGAAAATCACCAAAATCTTCGATTTATCTCCTTGGTATTTTGTGTACTTGATGTCCTCAAAATCCGTTATGGAAACAGTGCCTAGAATTAGCGCTAAACTTGAAGGGCTATAAGAACCATCCTCTTCTAGCGTAGGTTGAGTCATAAAATATATTACAATAAATGAAAGTACAATAACACTTGCTAATCCTATTAATATTTTTTTCAACATGATTTATTTTTTTAAGTTTTTATGTTTTTGTTAGAATAATACTTAACTGATTTTTACTACTATTTTCCCTTTTGCTCTTCCTGATGCAAGGTGGGTGAATGCTTCGATGCTTTCTGAGAAAGGGTATACTTTATCAATGATTGGTTTGATTTTATCATCCTCAACCAAGGCCTTGATTTCGGCTAAATGCGAACCATTTGGGTGCATGAAAATAAACTTGTAAGCAGCCTCTTTCTCACGTACTAATTTGCTCAGTTCAGTTGGTAATTTGTAATCGGCCATTCCAAACATTTTCGCACTTTCTTCATCTAACGGTCCTACAATACTTACAACCATTCCGCCTTTTTTAACCACTTCAAAAGCTTCTGTAGTATAGTTTTTGCCAAGTGTGTCAAACACGATGTCAGCATCTTTAACAATCGCTTTGTAATCTTCAGTTTTGTAATCAATTACTCTATCAGCGCCCAGATCTTTAACCCATTCTACATTGCTTGTACTAGTGGTAGTATAAACATAAGCTCCTTTTGCTTTGGCATACTGAATAGCAAAACTGCCAACACCACCCGAACCTGCATGTATAAGAATCTTATCGTTCTCTTTTATACCTGCGTATTCCAGTGATTGCAAGGCAGTAAGTCCTGCTAATGGTAAACTTGCCGCTTCTTCGAAAGAAATATTTCCAGGTTTTCTTGAAACTGCGTCACTAGTTACAGCTACGAATTCAGCCAATGTCCCCATTTGCTCCTGCGGTACTCTAGAATAAACCAAGTCTCCAATTTCAAAATTGCTTACCTCATTTCCTTTTTCCACGACGATTCCACTTACATCATATGCGGAAGTACTTGGCAATGGAATAGGAAGCATACCTTTTAAGTTTCCAAGGATTATACTTTTGTCTATCGGGTTAATGGCAGCAGCCTTAACTTCAATACGTACATCGTTTGGTTGAACTGACGGTAGGCCAACTTCATTAAAGGCTAAGCTGTCTTTAATTTCACCATATTTTATTATTTGTAATGCTTTCATATCTGTATCGACTACTTTGATTATTAATTCGATACAAAGGTAATGTGAGCATTCCAAGGAAAAATTACCCTATGGTAAGAAAGCTATTTTTTAGCTTTTTCTACTCTTATTCGACTCAAGCTCTGTTGCGTGATTCCTAAATAAGAGGCGATGTGATAATTTCGAGTATGCTGCTCTATGTCGGGATATTGATTCAAAAATAAATCATACCTCTCAGGAGCACTTAATTGTAGTTGATTCAAAATACGCTTCTGCAAACTAACCACATGACGCTCTAAATTATGCCTTTGATAAGATTCAAATTCTGGGAACAATGCATGAATTCCATCTAGTTCTTTGGCATTGAATTCAATAACTTTCGATTCGGTAAGACATTCTACGGTAAGCGTTGCGAGCTCCCCAGTTAGAATAGCTATGTAATCGCTAATCCACCAATTTTTGATTGCGAATAGTAAGGTGTGCTCTCTACCGTTTTTATCAATACAGTAAGATCTTAAGCAGCCTTCTGTAACAAAGAATGTTTTCTTTACCACTTGTCCTTGACGGATTAAAACTTCTCCTTTAGGAAGTGTTTTCTCTTTCGATATGGAATAAAGAAATTCTTCCGCTGCTGAGCTTAGATGTATGCTGCTTTTTATTTTATTTAATAATTCTTCCAATTTTTGGTTTTTGATGTAACGTCCAAGCATACCTGACGGAGTCTGCCGATAGGCGACTCTGGCATGGTACGCATTGTTAGCGGTTCGTTTCTTTTTGTGACACTACATTATTTGAAATCCAATTACGCCTTTTAAATTTATACTACAACTATGATTTGTGGGTTTTCAGCACTAAACTTTATAAAATCTGATTTTAGTTTATCTGAAAATAAATTTTGCTCAGCACATATCATTTTCAGACTTGGAGCATTCCTCATCCAATTTAATAATTCTTGCCCTCCATTTTCTCCAATTCCACAATTTACAAACCCTAGTTCACGAATTGAAATTGGCAGATATTTTATCAAAGTAATTGCACCTTTATCTTCTAATTTACTGTTATAACTAAAACTAATAGAGTCAATTGTAGAACCTCCTTTATTTTCAATATCTTTTAAAATATATGCTAGTTCCAAAACTTCAGTAGCCTTTAAACCTAAATTTCGTAAATTTAAACTACTGCTTTCATTCTCCGAATTCGCAAGAAGTTTTGCTTTTTCAAAGCATTCTTTCCTATCAAAGTTTCGTAAAATTTCCGCGACTCTTAATTGAATGTTTTTATACCGCTCCATTTTTTTATTTATGACCGCTAACTATCTTTTATACGCATACATCTATATCAATATACGTAATTTCCCCCATACCAAAATCACAGTAAAAAGCTTCTTGCACATCATAAACTACTTAAATTCAATAACTTACAAATCAACCTCTTACTCCTAACCGTGTATACCCGAGTACTATCTGAATAAAAACGTTTATAAATGGCTAATCAATCCTGATCTCAATGGTAATGCAACGTAATATAATTAATTAAAATCTAGTACAAAATAATCTCAAACCACATTAAAAAATTCCATTCCATACCTTCATAATTCTTCCATTACTTTTATGTTTTGATAGAACATAAAATATCTCTATGTATATGGGATAGCGATTCATACGGTAGAGATTTCCATTATAACTAGTGGTGTAAGCTTAAAACTGAGGATGATTATAAATTGCTATTTAAAGCCTTATCCATAATTAATAGCAATACGAATTGAAATATAGACCCCCTGTGATCAAAACCAAACTAAATTGGCACTTGAAACTATTATTCCAGCTGTTTTACCTCAATATTTTTCATTTCAAGCTCTGACCACACTTTTCAGGATTATTCAGGAATTTAACTGCATCGTTATAGCTCATAATATATGTGTGCATAGCATTGGTATTTTTGCGTGTTTAAAACATTGCACATAAAAGATAATCGGTATATAAAGGAAGTAATAAATAGGAGCGAATAAGAACAATCGATCCGCAGGAATCCCGATGGCATCGGGGTAGTGAGAGAACCGAGTGTGGACCACGAGGGGTGCAATTCTATAGGGCTTCAACAACAAATGGAATTCATCGACAAATACTGCTCCTGTAGCATTTTTGTTACTTTTTTCATATGGTGAAAATGAACAAGGTTAGTGGTAGGCACTTTTTAAGCCTTTCTAATTCACAGAGGATAACCGACTGGGTAGGTGATAGAATTATACTTGAGTAGTTACAAATACTTTGACAGTTGAAACAATGTTTCAGAAAAATAATAGATAAATTTGTCTGATATAAATAGCAAATTTCACAATCCAATGACTGTTACAGAACAAAAGAAAGATTTAAGAAAACAAATGTTAATCAAACGTGCTAAATTGCCCAAATCAGCAAAAGTACAGTATGATCAGTGGATTTGTGATCTACTTTTGGACAAGATAGAAAACCATGATTTTAAGACTATTCACTGTTATCTTCCTTTGGGAGATGAAATAAACATTTTTCCACTGGTTGAAAATTTACTTGAGAAAGGACTAACAGTGGTTACACCTAAGACACTACCAAAAAGAAAGTTGAAAAACCTAGTTTTGAAATCTCTAAATGAACTAGAGAAAGGTATTTTCGGAACCGTCCATCCTGCTGGAGGAGATATTTATATTGGTGAATATGATCTGATAATTGTTCCAGGACTTTCATTTGATAGAAATAATTATCGACTTGGATATGGTGGTGGCTACTATGACAATTTTATGGTCAATCACTTGCTTGCCAAAACGGTTGGAATATTTTATCCATTTCAAGAAGTTGAAAAGATTCCAACGGAGGATCATGATATTAAGTTGGATGAGGTTTTAATAGGTGAGTTAACTCTTGACAATTAAATGATATGGATATTTGCATTTATTATTAAATTCTCCAATGTTGTTTCACTCGTTTTTATTAAGACTATTCAATGGATAAAATTCTTCCTTTATTTCATACTTTCATTTATCATCCTCTCTTATTGCAGCTATTGAGCCACCCCAGACCACATTAGGAAAATCATAAGTTGGCTTAATAAACATTCGGATGGATTCGAAAGATATAAGTGATAGGGCTTCTTCTATAGGCAACCATTTTATTTCTCCGATTTGGAAGGGTTGATTTTCAGGAAAATGAATCTCACCACTTAGGTAATTGCTGTGGTATATATTTCTTATTAGCATTTCTCTTTTATCTTCAATTTCGCGTCTCGTGGAGAACATCCCGCTAAGCTCTGGGTTTGAAATTTTCATTCCATAAGTCATGGCTATTTCATGAAGTCCTTCTTTAGTAAATTGAACACTATCTTGATAAAAGCCAGGTGTCTCCCAGACATCCGTGTCTTTAAGGTTCACCACCATTACCTCATTTTCAGAATTATTAATAACTAATCTATGAAAAATCGATATTTTACCGTACTTCTGTGCAAAACTTGATTGACAGATTACCAGTAGTAATAAGATAAATATATATTTCATTTTCAAAGTTTTTGTTAATCAGGATTCGCATTAAGCAAAAAAGCTTTTGCATTTACAAAACAATAAGAGGTTAACGATTAATAACTGTCACTAGACAAATACAGTCAAGTTATATTTGATATTTACTCAAGCTTTTCCTGTTGATCAGTGGTCACTATGTATTGGACAGGACGGTCAGCGGCTAGATATTACTAGAGTTAACCCCGCGTACACTAATCAAAAATGATACTTATGGTCTATTTGATTTAATTAAAACATTTTGATTAAAAAATCACCAAAGGTTTTCCAATGAAAGAATAAAATCTAAAACCATCTAAGTAAGTTATGAATTATTTGACTCATTTATACACCATTATCAAGCTCCTTAAAAGGTCTGTAAAGCAAAGTCATCTGGAATCCATCCATCTTCAATAATGTAGTTCGTAAAATAAAAACTTATCAAAATTAAACATTACTACTCTATCACTTTGAGTTTAGACATGTGTTAAAAAACGCCGATAGCTAATAAGTTAAATGTATCCCGTTTTAAACTAGACAATACCAAAAATGCTAAAAGTCGCAGGCGATTTTAGTCATTTGTTGCTAATTGTTATGCATAGTTTTATATTTCGTATTTGATTGTATCGGGTATTCTCTCTTTTAACATGTTTGCTAAATTCTCATTCATAAACTCGAACTCATATTCAATAAGAAATACAAATATTGGAGGTAGTTTAATGTGTCGATACTGTCCGCTTATTCGAGTTTGATGAGGAGCTTCCATATCCATAAATGCATCGGACCATTCAATCTTACTATCACCTATTTGGCTTGGGCTTTTATGGCTTAATCCAGCTGATCGAACAACGAAACCAACTTCTTGTCTACAGATGGATTCTGCAGTCTTACTACGTCTCTTATTTCTACCGCAAACCGCCAATATGTTTAGTTTAGTTTACTTTTCATTGCTTTTCAATTAACTCAATTGTACCGAAAGCATTCGCATATTTACAAGATATACATTGCCAATAGCCATAGTTTTCGATAGATTTAGGTAGTGGTTCATTAATTTCTCTAATTGACCATTGTGCATTCACAGTTTGAGGGTTCTTAATTCTAACCTTATCCCCTGGTTTGAAATTTTGTTGTTGGCAATATTCATATATCGTTATCAACTCTGCATTGATACTTATAATTGCAGTAGCGTTGTATTTATAGAATTCATGATCACAGTCGTGGGATTTTTGATATTTTACGATAAGTCCTTCAAGATCTCCGTTAAGTTCAAACCATCTATCATTTGTACTTGACACAAATTCATCCATAAGTAGTGGTATTGCACCTCCACCTGAACTTGAGATACAACTTTGAATTGTTAACGCAAGAATAATTATCAGAGGTATTATCATTACCTTATGAATGTTTTTTTTTATTCTAATTCTAACTAACAGTTCAGATAAACAAAGATATAGATATTGCGAGAATTCCGATTTATCATCTATTAAAGCTATCTCATTTATTTAACAAGTTTATATTTTATTGGAAGTACATACTCGCTCTCCACTGGTTCGCAGTTCATCAGTCCTGGACACCAATTATCATTTAATAAATTAACCACCCTCAAGGCCTCTTCTTCCAGACCATATCCTAGTAAAGTTTCATTCCGAATTTCAGTCTTCAAAACATTGCCTTCCTTATTTACTAAAATCGCCACAACTACAAATCCTTCTACACATTCCTCTATTGCCGCTTCTGGATATCTCAATTGCTTATACACTTTTGACAACATTACATTTACCATGCACTTCCAGCGCTCATCGTCTTCTCCCATTTCTTCGCAAGACTTATAGTATGGAGGCAACTCATCATTATCAAGACAAGGACATTCAATATTCACCATCGCTTCCTCTTCACACTCACATGACAACATAGATAAGGTTGCTAATAAGAATAGCATTTGTGTAATCAGTTTCATTTTAAGATCTTTTAAAAGTTTCTGCTAACTTACTTAGTAAGGCACCTTTCCTACATAACACTTCCCACTTTTCATTCTACACCAAAAAACAAATTTATCAGATTATCAGTTAATTAGAAATTGATAATTCCAAACTATTCGCATATCCAAGAGTATTATCTGAATATAAACGGGTAAAAAAGAAAGTTTCGGAAGGTGAACTTACTTGTAATTTCAATACAATATATGAAATTAGAAACTGCCCAAAGAAAAATAGTTCTTAATACAAATTCAATCAGTTGTATCAAGAAAGAAACAGCATGAAAAGAAATTTGTTTTTTTCTGAAAAAGCGTTCGGAGGACCCAATTAGGTCCTTGCAGATCTAAGTAAATATACATACAAAATATGTATCAGTATCCATCGCATTCTCAAAATTACTCAAACCAATGACACCTTTAAATGTTTAGTTTGAAAGGACAAAAAGCTACAAGCAAGACCATCCGAGGAACGTATTTTTTGAAACTCTTGCCGAGCATATTTTACACAAGTGTTTTGTCAAGATTCGACATGTTGGATTTTAGCTTCTCATACTAAAAACAAGATCTCCGTCAAGCTATAAAGATTCTTGGTGCTTATCCTCCTGTTGCAAGACAGAAATTATCAACTAGGTAGTTTATCAAACTCACCATCTGGAAATGATCCGCACATTTGCCAAAAATGCGAAATCGCAGTAATGGTTATCGTAACTATAATTCCTTCCATTAGAGGGTCACCCGCTAAGCATGGATTACGATTTATGCCAAAAAATAGAAAAGTGAAATTAGGATGAGGTTTTTACCTAGACTGACATGGGTTATCTATGTGCGATTATGAATTATTTGACCCATTTATACACCATTGTCTAGCTTCTTATAAAATCTTGAAAGCAAAGTCATCTGGAATCCATCCATCTTTAATAGAGTAGTTCGAAAATTGAAAAATTATCGAACTTAAACATCACTACCCTATCACTTTGTATTTACACAGGTGCTAGAGAACTCCAATAGCTCTAAAGTTAAATTTCTCCCGTTTTAAACGGGACACTTCCAAAAATGTCAAAGTTGTATACGATTTTAGTCATTTGTTGCTAATTGTTATGGGCTGGCTTTATTTCTTTATTATTTTAAATATCTGGTTCATTTTCTCTCCAAAAATGATGAAGTAATTTCCAGCAGAAAATTCACCTAATTCCACTACCATTTCGTCAGAAATTATTTTTCCTTTAAGAAGAGATTGACCTTTGTAATTATACATAGTGTAAGTTGTACCAACCATAGAAATATCTGATTTCAATGTGATTTGACCATTGGTTGGATTTGGAAAGCACTTTATAATATTCCTATTAAAACCTGTTTGGTCATCAGATATGGATAAAATAAAATTTTCATATGCTCCGATATCGGCAATCCCATTTCGTGGGGCAGCAGTATAATCAGTAGGTGAACTTTTTGTAGGGTGCCCGGCATCAATAACAGGTGAAGAGAACAAAGGTATGAGATTATAATTGGGTAATCCCGGAGAAGTGAATTGCGGATTAGCTACGAAGGATTGCAGATCAAATCCCCGTGATAATGACCAGGAAGTAAGGCTTTGTCCTGCTCCCCAATTTGCATTATTCAAAAGTTCCATCATGTTGTAATCCACACTCGTATAGTTCATATCACCTAGATTCAACGAAAAACCATTGCCATTATCTATTGATATAATATTACTTACGATTTCATGTCCACTTCCTTCTTCACCTACAAAAATACCTTTCGTAGAAGTGTTAGCGTTCCGCAAATAAACAGAGTTGTTTCGTACAATCACATTTGTCATTTCCATATCATTAATGCCACTTATACGGTCAGGGACAGCAATAGCAATCAAATCTGCTGCAGTTTCATTAATGATCACATTATTCTCGATGATAGCCCCTGGGGAAGAGGCTACACCTATACATGTGTTAAACATATTTATTAACAAATTTCCTCTGATAATGAGATTTGTAAAACCCTCAGCAGAGTCATAACCCGGATCCACAGCAATCCCCCAAGCATTCCCAGTGACCATTCCAGCGTCTTCGTGAACATAATTTCCTTCGATGAGTAGGTCGTCAAGCAAACCATGCACAACTAGTGAAACGCCATCTGCCATGCCATTAATGACAGCCGATCGGTAAAGGTCATTGTTTCGAATAATAACATGGTCGCCGCTGCTTACATAGATGTTATGATTGAAAATAGCCTGAGCAAATCCGTTGTTTTCAAATAGGCAGCCCTCTAGTAGTAAATAGTCCCCACCGCCAAGAAAACCTTGGTGAGAGCAATTGGTTATCGTTGAATTCAACAATCTCATATGTTGATTTTGATAATCAGCTCCAGGGTTGGGTGTGTTTGAGCTAGCGCAATGAACCCCAATCCCAAAATCTGAAATATCGAGATTTTCCATTTGAATGTAATCTGCATCATTATAAGCAAAGACGCCCCACTGTCCAGTACCACCACCTCTTAGGTCCAAATTCCGAATGATATAACCCTCATCATGATCTGCATTTCCCCCATCTGCAAAATTAAAAAGGTTGGTGTTAACTCTAGACTCTGTTAAGATAGGTTTAGTTACCCCACCCCATATTGGAGAGTAACTATCAAACACGATAGGACTTGACGCGGTCGCATTGTAGTTATATACATTACCTATGGTGGCATCAGTCCAGGCACCACCTTTTGCGAATAATATTTGGTCACCAGCTTGTAATGAATTTATCACTGAATTAACCTTTGTTGTACTTCTCCAAGGAGAATTGATACTAATACCACTATTAGTGTCATCCCCAGCAACACAGTCTGGGTCAGCCTCTAAAGCGCAATCACATATATAATAATTGGTTGCATTTACTTTGTCTGGATAAAACAAAGCAATCAAAGCAAGAATGAAAACTAATTTACAATATTTCATTTGTATACTTTTTATATTTCATTTGCAAAAGAATGGATATAAGCTCTAACCAACGGTATATGTTTGTTATAGATAGTCGATTGTTTAATATTTTCCAAGTTTTGTTTGTCATATTTGCCTAAATACTCAACTTTTTCTCAGTAAAAGATTGCTTACCCACAACGGTTCTGTGATATGCGGCGTGCGACCAAAGGAAGCATGATCGTCATGTCACATGTTAGCTCTCGTTTTATTCAGTCACAACACTTGTTTCCATTTATCAGTCTCCGCAAAATCCTTAATTATCATATTTCTTTCTAATAGGAACTTTGTCATATACTTTTCAAGAAACAACATATCCACCAATTTACCTACAAATCCTAATGGAGACTGAAAATCAAAATAGTCAATCATTATTGTGTAATCTCCTTCTTGTTTAAATTCGTGCTTATGTTTCATGAATTTAAAAGTTCCACTTACCATTTCATCAGTAAAGGTTATAGGTTTTTCATAATTAGTGATTTTGACTTTCATTCTATGCCATATCCCAAAATGTTTTGCTTTCCATGTCACTGTTTCGCCCATTTTGATTAATCCTTCTGTGATTCCTTCAATAGCTTCCTCTTTTGTTTTAGAAGCCGATATTTTGTGTAAATCAATTGATGTTGATAAATCAAAACATCTTGAAATTGGAGCATTAATTTTAGTTTTCACTATTATCATATTCAATTACTAAAGAGCCAGATAATCAATGGAATTGAACCCAATGCAATTAGAACGTGAGTTACTTGTTCCTTACCACCAATTATATCATATTTTTCAAGTCGATCTTTATTTGAGTCAACTATCCATATTCCTAAAAAATAGAAAATGAATAGGAGAAGTAATATATAATTTTTTGGTTGAAAGGGTAATTCGACTAATTCGAAACTTGAATTAATGAAATTGACTATCCCCAACAATAATGCTACTGAACATCCTATGGCTCTGTATTGCATACCTTTCATTCCGAAAGAGAGGGAATTCCAGAAGACATAATATGATTTAAATAGTAGGATCATTCTTGTTTTTGTAATGAGAGATAACTATCTTTTAAACGCATACATCCATATCAACTTACATAGTTTTCCCCCATTCCAAAATCACAGCAAAAAACTTCGCATACTTCATAAAATACTCGCATTCAGCATTTTACAAATAAATCTCTTATTCCTAACCGTGTATACCCGTGTACTATCTGAATAAAAACGTTTATAAATGGCTCATCAATCCTGATCTCAATTGTAATGCAACGTAATATAATTAATTAATATATAGCATAAAACGAATCTCAAACCGCATTCAAAAAATACCATACATACATAATTCTTCGATTACTTTTCATCCCTGATAGATCATTGAATAGCTCTATCTAATATTCATACGGTAAAGATTTCCATTAATTTTATTGCTGCTACTTCTAGGTCATTGTCATGCTAGTAATTATCTCCTATTGCCAATTTCATGCCCATCACTCCATACTTATCAATGCAGTCCAAACACTCAGTTCTCCTTTGTCCAACCTTGTCCATATCGGTCGTACCATACCATCGTACACACTGATGTCATTGTAATCCCCAAAGAAGACTTTATCGTTTGGCAAGAACGGGGATTCGCTTATTTTCTGGTTGGTGAATGTGTCACCTCCGTCAGTAGAAAATGCTAAATAAACATCTGTTTTATTATCTGTATAAGCTCTTCGATCATAGAAGATGAAGTAGATATATCCTGTCTTTACGTCAACATCCATCCATGAGAAAAATTGGTGTTTTCCTGGACCATCATCGTTGACTCTTTTTCTGTCTGTCCAAGTTTTACCTCCATCTCTAGATTTCACTAGCCATATGTCAGTGTCATCCGTTCCGTTTTTCTGGTCACTCCAATTCATGTATAATGTGCCGTCATGCATGCCGCCTGATCTGTCTATTCCTAGTATTGGCATTCCGTTGCATCTATTGATTCCTGGGATATCGAGTGTCCACCCTCCGAATTGATCTGCAATAACTATATCATTGGGCAACCACGACTGCCCATCGTCTGTCGACTTGTCTAAGTAAATTTTATCTCCGTGTGCCCATGTGACATAAATATTACCGTTTTTATCTCTCACTGGTACCGCACCTTCTGTTGTGTCATCATCGTCTATGCAGTCACCATCTATGTCTGAAATATCAACTGGTTTACTCCATGTATCCGCGCCATCCTTACTTTGCGAAAAAAGGATTCTCGACTTATCTTCTGGGTCTTTGCTTGAGTAGCTATCAAATTCTGTCCATGACATCAGTACTGTCCCATCTACTGGATCGATGTACAACCATTGTTTGTCTTGGTCTTTTGTACGATCATTGGCAGGGGCTGTGCCATCACTGAATGTCTTTCCCCCATTTTTGGATGTCTGCACAACTATTCTATCTAGAAATTCTACACTTGAGTAAGCTTGATTCTTGGGATTTGATAAGTGAGAGTAATAGACATTTCCTTTGGGTCCGATTCTTACAACTGGATCTCCATATACACCAAAGCTAGATTTCATTACATCGTTTGTCCACGTTTCACCTCCGTCATTAGATATATGAGTTCGGTTAAGGATAGATCCAGCTACTATATTTTGTGGATTCGATGGGTTGATACAGATGGAAGGTTCGCAAGGGCCTAGACCTGAATTACCAGAAGCGATTTTTATGTTTTTAGGTGTTTTGGCAGATGTTTTTATTAGATTATTTGTTGTTTGTTTATTGCAGTTTGTAAGGGTTAGGATTAGGATTGTTGCCAATGACATTTGGAATAAGTTATCAAGTACATTTTTCATTTTAATTCGTATTATTTTAAGTAGTTATAATTGGTCCTCAAGAGTAATTCTCGCAGCATATTTCATTGTTTCTCTCCCGACGGTTTTTCTTTTGCTTAGATCAGAAGAGGCTAAAATAAAGGCTTCACAAAGTTCTTAACGTATTTTAGGTCATTTTGTCTCAAACACCAAAAATCGGAACTGGGTTTCTTGCACTAAATATTGATCAAGGTAATTCATTTATCTTTTGAATTAAAATTATTGGTGCATCCTCAAACACTTTTTG
>CAXBGT010000068.1:0-23496 GCA_963975265.1 uncultured Saprospirales bacterium | reverse complement strand
ATTGGCTTAGGTAATGCTATTTACCGCTTTGATGTTCAAGATAATGTAAACAATGGCTATGTAGCCAGATTCCATAATGCACATAATACATCCAATAGTAAAGGAATTATTATTCAAGCAGGATTAAATACTAATCCAACCTCTTCGACCTATTTTGCAATATTCCTTGATGGAAATGGTACGAATATAGGAGGAATTCGCGGAAATGGAGCTGGCGGCACAATGTACAGTACAACTTCTGACCGACGACTCAAGCAGAATATTAAAACATTCAATCTTGGTCTTGAAACAATAAATAAAATCAATCCAACAATCTATCAAATGAAGTCAAATCCTACAAAGGATGAAATAGGTTTCATAGCTCAAGAGCTTCAAAAAGTGCTACCTCAAGCGGTAAGTGGCAATCCAGAAGACGATGTTGAAGAGTCTCCTATGATGGTTGATTATAGTAAGCTCACTCCCGTAATAGTTGCAGCAATACAAGAACAGCAAGAATTGATCAATCAACAAAAAAGTATGATCAGTCAATTGATTACAAGATTAGAAAAACAAGAACAAACAACTAGTCATTTAATAATTGAACTTGCTAAACTTAATGATCAGGCGGAAGAATAAATCACATATTATTCACAGCTACAAATACGAAAAGCCGGATAATCTCCTTAATTGATTACCTGGCTTTTCGATCTTTTATCTTTCAATATCTACGGCTTATGCTTTTCGTGCACAAATCCAAAGGTAAATTCTTCTGTTTCTGTTGGAATCACTAAGATAGAACTTGTTCGATTCTTATCTTTCATAAACGCAACGAGTCCTCTCATCCTTTGGTTTTGAAAAAGTGTGGATTTTCTAAATGTATATCCTTTCCAAAAATCTACTTGTTTAGAATCAGGTAAGTGTTGATAATTAGTTGATAATAATGGTTCTTGTCCAAAATATTGATAACTCATCGGTGGTAGATTACGCGAAGTTAGATCAGTAAACAAGTAAGTGTCACCGTAGTAAAAATACTCATCATCTGTTTCAGTCCCTGATGAACTACCGCCTCCATCTGCCGCAATAGCAGCAGCTGTACCAGCTATAATCGCAGCACCCGCTACAATCGCTAGCGTTTTATTATTAGCTTTCCGCTTTGAATCTTTCATTTCAAGATTAAGAATCATAAGCTCTGGATCAACTCCTTTAAATTTCCCTCCAGAAACTGGATCTAGTAACCTGAATGTCTTTGGATCAATAAGTACTCTTTCTTCTCCAGTATTTTCGATTGCTATGTCAAAGTAATCAAACTTTTTATCTGAATGACTGTACACCGCTTCAACAATAAGATCATCTCCAATTTTTTCTCCTATTGCAGTGCCTCTTTGCCAATAACCTACATCCTCCTTATCAAGACTTACTCTCGCAATAGGTACCGGAGCACAATTATAAAATAAAATGGTACTGATTAGAAAAGATAAAATAATTGTGTAATTAAGTTTCATAGTAAGTAGGTTTAATGATTAGTGCTTCGCTCTTATGTAAAAGTAAGCGTTTTGTACGTTATTTTATATCAATGTATTGTTAAAATTGAAATAAATAATGTTGCTGCGATATTTATTTAAGTCTCTGAATACCAATTAATTACATTACAAAAAGATAGTATTAAATTGATATTTAAACATTATAAATTTTCGGCACTCATTTAATAACTTCACGGGTGACATGAATCTCTCCGGAATTTAAGCTAAAAAATCAATGTAGGGATGTGAGCATCTTCGCAGTGTATATTACAAATTGCACCTAAATTGAATCATTTATAGTTGTCGTGTTCTAAGCATTTTCTGGAATGTAGTATTGTTATAACTTGGTTTTTTTTTGAAGATTTCAAATACATCGATGAAGCAATGTGTAGAGAAAAGCAATTAAAAAAGTGAGTAGGAAAATAGAAGAGTGCAATAATTAAAATAAAAGATCCGAGATGGGACGTCATGAAAAATTATTCTTGATGGATTCGTAAAAAAGTAAAACATAGAAGATTTCTCCGCTTCGGTCGAAATTGAAGGTTTAAAAGCCTTGTTGATTCATCGACTTCGCTCAGAATGACAAGGCTAAAAGTGCAATATGTTCTACTCACATCTCCGCTTCTTTGCAAGACTGCTGAGAAATTATCAGGCTGAGAATGCAAGCATATCCCCTTATATACAAGACTGCTGAGAAATTATCAGGCTGGGAATGCTAGCATTTCCCCTGCACCAACAGTGAAAATTAGGTATCCATATAGTGTGTGCTCAATACAAACCCACAGCATGCTCTTTTCTTGTTGGTAGCTATATGCGAATAAGCCTCCGCCAATAAATGTCAATAGAAGTACCATGACATTCATTAGAAAAAGATGGCAAAGTGAAAAACAAAACATGTTAAGCAACAGAAACATATTCTTATTTTCAAAAATAGACTCATAACGTTTGAAAAAGAAGTGCCTGTATATGATCTCTTGAGGAGCCACAGATAAAAAGGCATAAACAAAAAGAATGATAATCCATACATGAGGTTTACTAACTACTACTGAGAATAATAATGATGAATCGTAAAAATAGACCATGATAGCACCAGCGATAAAGATAAAGAGACCAATCAAAGACATCCTTTGTAGGAATGATTTATTGGGCGATTCCCAAGTGAAAATATTCTTATATAATTCCTGTTTCACAATGTGGAAAATCGAATATGACAATCCTAATCCAGCAGCAAATAGTTTGATACCGATATGGATTGGGAGCGCTAATATAATAGGCACTACGATAAATAATGACACTAATTCTATTACTAGTCCATTCTTAGTATTCTCTGAATTGATTGAATTTGATTCCAATATCACATT
This sequence comes from uncultured Saprospirales bacterium, assembly GCA_963975265.1. Lineage (GTDB taxonomy): Bacteria > Bacteroidota > Bacteroidia > Chitinophagales > Saprospiraceae > CAJXUU01. The sequence goes on along the minus strand of CAXBGT010000068.1, from coordinate 20,636 downwards.
GTATTATTACAGGAAGATAAACTAAAATCACCAAACAAGGTTTTAGAATATCAATCTACTTTCATTATTCTTTTTGTGATTGCATGGTTATTGACTATTATCCTTACAAAATAAATCCCGTTTTGCAATAATCCAATATCCAAGACATCTACATCAGCGACACTCATTACTATCCGTCCCCTTCTATTTATTATATCCACTCTTTCGATAGACAGATCACTTTTAAAATGTAAATAGCTAGAAGTTAATCTAGGCCATACAGTCACTGAAGGAGTAGCAGATTGTTCTGCAGAATTACTACAACTGAGTTGTTCATATTGACTCCACAAATCTCTTAAATAGGTTATAGGTACGAGTGATGCATCTGGATTATTACCCATCCGAATTATCACTAGATCTTGTGAGGGTACAACCATGCAAATCTGACCATTCTTACCAATAGCGGCATACATATCATCTGGTGCATCCGACACCAAACTCCCATTAAAAGTCAAAGTAGTTCCCGGCAATCTATAACTGTCTTTCCCATTGAGCCACCATAAGTATCCGTATGCTTCATTTATTGATTGAGAGGTGTTTGTCATAGATTGAAAATAAACCTCATCAGAAAATATTTGCTCGCCATTCCATTCCCCGTTGGACAGCATATATAAACCAAACCTTGCCATTCCTCTAGCAGTACTGAAAAACACTTGATTACCTTCAGCTTCAGACCACAAGCCTAGAAAACCCAATTTATTGGTAAGTCTTTCATTCGTGTAGCTAGTATATGTTTGTCCCGACGCATTTGATATTACTTGTGATAGTAAGGTATAAGGAGCATTGTGATAATACCACTCATCTCCAGGCTCATTGAGGAATATCAAACATGATGGGTCAGTACAATTTTGATCGGAAGCTCCATAATCTAGACCTGTAGTCATGGTCAAATGATGCCTCACAGTGATTTGACTTTCTTGGTCCTCGGTACAACTGGTCCATTCTTCTCCAAGATAGGAACTACTTGCATTTTCTATATCAATAAGCCCTTCTGTCTGAGCGATTCCAATGAGATTAGCTGTCAAAGACTTCCCTGCTGAAGCCCAATACCAAGGAGTAGTAGCTTCATGGTCATCATAGTAAAATTCTATAGCTATTTTTCCGCTTTTCAGAATGATAAATGCCTTTGTATTACTTTCTTCGTGAAAAACTTTCATTTTCTCAACACCATTATCACACCAACCAAAACTTGACGGCTCTTCTGTCTCCCAATCTGTACTAAAGTTAGGAGGAAAGTAAGTTGTCTGAGCTACCATGCTTACCTGAAAGAAAATAAAAACTAAGATTGGCGATACGAATTTCATAAATGACTGTTTCTAATATGACAAATATAACGAAAGATACCCTACTGTAAAGTGCATTTTAAAATGCTAAACAAGTTATATGAATAGCACTAAATCTCATTTTTTACCACAACTTGAAATCTCTTTGAAGTGCAGACATTAACAATGTTTATCGCACAAAAATTGTAAATATGACCAAAACCAAGTATTGACACCTTACAATCATACAGGTATAAATACCCTATTTAGCCAACTCATTAGAATTTGGTTTAGAATTGTTGCATTATTCAATTCACATTTCATAACTTTCTGCTTTGTTAGTATTGTTAATGAAATGCACCACTTCAAAAACACCCTTATTGAATAAGTAGGTCATATGATCTGTATACAACAATGTATCTTGCTAACCCCCTAAAAGCATTCAAATTAATTGAAAAATGCTGCTTGATTAAGCGGCATTTTTCTTTATTATACTTGTAGGTATTCTTCTTTAGCACTATCTTTGATTCTGAACCTTCACATATGAAAAATAGTATAGTTTTTATCTTCTTTATTTGTTTTCTTGCAATCTCTTGTACTACTAAAACAGAAACTAAAACCACTTTCATTGAGGAACCTGAGACTAAAGCTACAAACCCTGGCTTCATACATGCAGTATACTTCTGGCTCAAAAAAGACAACCCAGCACTACTCAAGGAGCTCAAAGAGGTGGCACTTCCAAAGTTGGCTACCGTTCCGTCAATCAAAAATGTATACTGGGGACCTCCTGCTGGGACTCCAAGAGATGTAGTTGATAACTCATACGATATCTCATGGATTGTAACGTTCGAGAATGCTGTTGATCAAGATAAATATCAAGTAGATCCCCTTCATGTGGAATTTGTGGAAAAGTATAAGTCCTTATTTGAGAAAGTGCAGGTCTATGATAACTTGGTGCAAGGTGGGAAGTAGGTTGCTGTTTTGATTACGTTCATTAAATCTGCAGATTATAGCGGACCATGTCAAACTTAAGCTAGGCGATAGCTGATCATTGAAAACATAGCAAAGAAGATCATCATATTTGACACCTTAATGTTGTTTCGCAGAAAAGCAACTTCCTCTTTTTGTTAGTCGATGGCTCCAGCCATCGATTCCGTACGATTATTTAGTATGACTGCAAGAGCAATATCACACTAAAGATTCCATATCCAATACATCAATATCAAGAATCCCTTCCTCTCCAATATAATCTCTTGAACTACTATAAATATATGCTGTCTGATTATCAACAAAACCAGCTCTGACAGGATTATTATGTGTATATTCAATTCTTCTTCCTATCCATTTTTTACTTATCAATTCTACTGGATGATTATCTCTTTTCCAAAACTGATGAAGCTTATTATTCTTGTTATATTTAGCATGATATTTCATCAGCTTAAGCATCCATTCTTGTCGACTTTCTTCGGGGTTTGTTAATACTTCTTCTATGATTTTCTTTGCTGTAAATCCTTTGAAATCTCTGATAATATCTGATAGTTGTATCCTTCCCGAGCAGAAATAACCAAGTGTAAATGATTGGTCATGATTACATAAGCATGAATGTTAAGTCCTTTGCTTTCTCTGCAATACTGAAGGCTCTCAATGATAATATCACGATATACCTTTCTAGAGAATATATCCATCCACTCGACTACCGTAGGAGTGATGAAATGAATATGATTTTGATTTACGATTTTGTGACCATGCATATGACAAGTTACGAATCAATATAATCTTGCAGTACACAATCTTAGACGATCATAATGCAGACCATGCGTTATGTTTAACCAATATATCTTGATCCAAGCTAGTCGATGTCTCCTGACATCGATTCCATATGATTATCTAATATCCTCATATATCAGATTATTCTGCATCACTAACCGTGACATCTTCCTAAACATGACAATCATATTGCATCTAGGTCTGGAGACCTAGTCGAACTTAATGTTGACAGATATCGGTCAACGTGGTAATTATAACATGTTACGTCTCGATAGTAATTTTGCGAGCACAAAGTCTTTTGCAGTTTGCAACGAATTAAAAGCACCATTAGCTGCTGTACACCCTTATTAATATTTGCATAAATGACTAAAATGGCACTTCATTTTAATGGCTTACTGCAATTTATTGCAGTACTTAAAGTGGTTTCGTAGAAACGTAATATGCTTACACCTTATAATACCCTTTCAAACTCCTAAGCTTCATATTCAGAACACCCCAAATAGCTTCAGTGATGATTGATCCGTCCATTTTGGAAGTTCCTTTGATTCGATCGGCGAATATGATTGGGACTTCTACGATTTTGAAGCCGTTTTGGTATGCAGCATATTTCATTTCGATCTGAAATGCATATCCTACAGAATTGATTTTTTTTAAGTTTATGGTTTCTAAAACTTTTCGTCGATAGCATTTGAAGCCCGCAGTTGGATCCATGACTGGCATGAATGTGATCATCCTCACATATAGTGATGCGCCTCTTGATAGCAAAAGTCTATAGTTTGACCAATTTTTCACTCCTCCGCCTTTGGTATATCGGCTTCCAATAGCTACATCCGCTCCTTCTTTGCAAGCTGCATAAAGGTTATTTAGATCCTTTGGTGGATGGCTAAAATCTGCATCCATTTCAAATATAAAGTCATATCCTTGATCTAAACCGTAACGAAAACCCGCTAAATATGCAGTACCCAGACCAAGTTTTCCCCTTCTCTCTAGTATGTAAATTCGTGAATTAGATATCATCATCTCTTTGACTTTAGCCCCTGTTCCATCAGGAGATCCATCATCTACAATCAACACATCAAATTCTTCATTCTGTGACAATACTGCATTGATAATGTCTTCAACATTTTCAATCTCATTGTACGTAGGAATTATTACTATTGCTCTGCTCAAATTATTTTTGTGAGGGTTCGTTGGTAAAAGTAAACTTTATTGATTACATATGTAGCTTTTCAATATATAAAAACTTGTTAATATTTACATTTCCACTTAAGTCAGTGGCTTATATGCTATCGCTTTAATTTCAATTAATAGATGTGGATGTGGGAGTTGATGTACAGCAACAGTCGTTCTTGTTGGTCCATCATAATCAAAGTATGTACCATAGGTCTCATTATAACCACCAAAGTCATTCATATTCACTAGAAAAGTGGTTACATCCACTACGTCTTTGATAGATGCACCTGCTTCTTGAAGGATACTATCTATATTATCCAGAACTGCTGCTGTTTGTTCTTTGATATTAAGATCAGTCGTTCCCATTTCATCAACATTGACACCTGCAAACGTATTGTCCTTTCGTCTTGAACTAGCCCCTGATACATAGATAAAATCACCAACTCTCTTATAGTGAGGATACTTCCCTCTTGGCTTTGCTTTTCCTTCAATCACTTTAGATTCATTACTCATTTGCTGTTATATTCGATTAGTTAGGTATTATTCAAAACAAAAGACATACTGGAGCTGAAGCATCTACTTCACTAACATAAGTCAGCTTTCCTGTCTCATTATCTCTTTTAAAACACACAATATTATCACTTTTTTGATTGGCAACTACTAGGTATTTATCATCTAAAGCCAACTGAAAATTTCGTGGACTATCTCCTCTCGTTGATTCTGTACCTTTCAGAAATAAACTTCCATCAAGGATATTAACCTTAAAAATAGCTATACTATTATGTCCTCGATTCGAAGCATAAAGAAATCTGCCATCTGTAGATATATGAATGTCTGCCCCTTTACTAAAGTCAGTGAAACCATCAGGCAACATTGAATATGTATCTCCCAATATATAACTTCCACCTTTCTGTAAATGAACTAATCCGATTGTGTTTTCTAATTCGTTTAGCACATATAAAAACTTACCATTTGGATGAAAATCAATGTGCCTTGGACCGGCTCCTGGCCTCATAGCCAATTTTGATTCTTCTTGAGGAATAAACTTATTATTCTCTATTTCTGAAAACCACAGCTCATTACTACCGAGATCTGCAGAGACAACTCCCCTACCATCTGGTCTGAACCGTGAAGAATGTGCGTGTGGTGCTTCTTGTCTTTTATGACTGCCCTTTCCTTCATGCTGATGCACATCAAGTAGGTCTGACAATGTTCCGTTTTTACTAATGTTAAGCAGACCAACATTCCCCCCAGTATAATTAGCTACTGTTACTTGTCCAATGTCATTTATAGCTATATGGCAAGGGTGCGCACCTCCAGAAGAGCTGCCGCTTATTTTTTTCAACTTATCTCCTTCTACCTGATAGGACTCTACTGTTCCATTCCCTTCGTTGGTATCGATTTCATTTACAGCAACCACATACTTATTGTCGGTCGTTTTGGCCAAAAAAGAGGGGTTTTCTGACTTTACCGCCAATCCTATTTTCGCCAATTTACCACTTTCATCAATGGTATAATGGTATATGCCCTCACTACCGCCTTGTTCAACAGATTTTACGTTGGTATATGTCCCCACATAAAATGAAGTAATGGCTAATTTATTATCGATTTCATCGCTCAATGTCTGATCCTTTTTAGAACTACATGACAATATTAATATCAATAATAATCCGACTAAAACACTTCTCATTTATTCTCAATTTGCTGCCAATATATGATAAATAATACTAAAGTAAGCAAGGAGTCTTGAACTGAAAATGCCAAATCAAAATTATCTTAGTCAGTAAAAAAGGTCCTGAATTTTTACTACTCCACCGCAAGCGGATGGAGCATTGTCCAAAAAAATTCCAACTTAAAGGTCGGAAATCGGATCTTTTTTGTGATAAGGCATTTTTATCAAAAACATCTTTTTTATGAACCCGACGCAAGCATCGGAGAATTTAAGTATTAAATTTCGAGTTTAATTTTGTAAGCTAGTAAAATAACCAAATACACAATACTACTTTGAACATTAAAAAGCCACTCCAATTTTAATTGAAGTGGCTATCAATCTTATTTCTAAGTATTTCTAAACTGCCGTTATTTAACTTCTGTTATTTAACTACTGTTATTTTCTTTGTAGTATACTTATCTCCTGCATTAATCTTCAACACATAAGTACCGTTACTAAGTGAATTTGCATCCAATACAATACTAAACAAGCCATTTTGATTTTCATAAACCTTATTCATTACTGACTTTCCTGACATATCCACTACTTGTAGACTTACATCTGATCTTTCACTTAAGTTTATTCTTACATTAGTGAAATTTGTCATTGGGTTAGGAAATACATTTACTGCATTGTTCAGTTCAGGATCATAAGTACTTGTTGGAGCTTCTACGAATCCATTATCGATATCCTCCATTAACGGATCTCCTTCACCTGTATTAATCGTTCCATTTGGATTAATTAGCATAGAAACAATGTGAATATTATCAATATTGAAATCCGCAGGAACTGTATAGAAGAAATTAAATATTTTTTCATCATCAACAGCCATATCCTCAGTAAAACTATTCTCTAAACCAGTATATGGTGCCAAAATAGCTCTAGCCACATGGTCATATACCATATCAGCAGCTGGTACTGGATCAGGCAAATCTGCCCAATTTACGCCATCTACACCTATCAAATCGGCACCCCCTGAGTAATAATTCACTTGCGCCCAACCAGTCCCTGTTCCAGAAACTCCATCCTCTGTGATTGCTACGTTTACTTTGTGATTAGTCGATATTGCTTCTTGAGCAGTTAACACCAATGAAATTTTCAATTCTCTCGTGTCAGCATCCCATTCTGCTCCTTGTAAGATAGAAGCTGCTGAAGATTCTACTACTCTTTCTAAGAATGGTGCTTCTGTAGCTCCTGGATCAATAAAATCACCTCGATTTACTAGTGAATTAGGGAAACTTCCAGCACCTAATCCATCATCGTAATCAGCATTCACCATAGGATCTGCATTATGTACAGCGACACCTATGTATCGATCAGGATACCTTGCAGAAAATCTATCCAAAGCGACAGTACCTCTTGGGCACCATCCACACCATGTACCTGTTGCCTCCTCAATTATAACTTTTTTATGATCAGCTGGCACCAATCCAAACAATGCAATAGTAGACTTATCATTACAAAGGTCTTCATCTGCAAATGTTCCACCATTAATACTCACTATTTCTAAGGATGCCGTAGAATTCCCTTCGGGAATTGCAAAAGCATCAGAAATATTAAACGTCGTCGTTTCTCCAGTTGCTAAGCTTAATCCTGACATTTCTATTGGATAAACATCACTTCCTAAAGTGGCTTCAAGCATAAATGATTCTATCACTGTTAGTCCTCCATTTTTTAATTCCCCTGTGAAAGACGTTTCCTTACCTGCAAGTGCGCTCGCCTCTGGAGTTCTCATTCCAACGATTGCATCATTTACGATTTCTGGAGCTTCTTCAGAGTACTCATACCCAAAATCATCAACGAAAAATGAATTTCCACTTACAGGGTATATATCAATAGAAGCAATAGAATTATCTGGATTTTCAAATGATCCCACACATATACCATTTACTTCTAACTGCCATTTATTAGCATCGAAGTTAATATTCATTTTGAAATCAAACCATTCTCCTGTAGGATATTCGAATGTTAGTATATCTCCATTTCCAGACCCAGTAATTCGACCTTGACCATTCGCTTCGAAAAATGCATTCATAGCCCATGTTGTGCCAATAGTCACCTCCGCTTGATAATTAAAATATGCTCCTGTTTCTACGAGCAGTTGCATGTTGGTTTTTAAAACACCAGTTGTTAATTTTTCTCCTGTAAAGTATTTCACGACATCTTGTGGTCCTCCAGCACCAACACCAACAAATTTGATAGAATTGGTTCCACTAAAAGAGTTTTCATCTGTGATTCGCACATCTTCTGAAGTTCCAGTTGTTCCTCCCCAAGTGGTCCATTCTGAATTACTTGCTGCGAGATAGTCCCCAGCAGTATATGAGTCGAAGTCATCTGCAAATGATTGTCCTATTGCTAATGATGTCATAAATAGCATCGACAATCCTAAAAGTAAAGTTCTTTTCATTGTGTTAAGTTTAGTAAAGATTTTGATTATTACACTTCCCTTTAGTCAGGAAGTACCGCAAAATACATTTTTCAATTATTTTATTTGACTTTACAGGAAAAAACAAATTAATATCTCACAAAAAAGAGATAAAACCAACATGTTGATAATAAAATCTCAGCATTCCAGTTAATAAGTTTGGCAATACGAATAAATGAACCATGATAAAAACAATCATTTTTGATCTAGGTGGAGTTTTGATAGATTGGAATCCTCAATATGTCTACAAAAACTACTTTGAAACACAAGAATCTTTAGATTTTTTCTTTAAAAATGTGTGCACTTTTGATTGGAATGAGAAACAAGATGCTGGTAGAAAGATAGTGGATGCAAATACTGAGCTAATTAAAAAATTTCCTGAGTATAAAACAGAAATATTGGTTTTCTATGGTAGATGGGAAGAAATGCTTGGAGGCCCTATAGCCGAAAGTGTCAAGATATTACAAAAACTAAAAGATAACAATCAAAATAGACTTATTGCACTTACTAATTGGTCGGCAGAAACATGGCCCGTTGCTTTACGCAACTATGATTTTCTTAATCATTTTGAAGGCATCCTAGTTTCAGGAAAAGAAGGCATAAAAAAGCCAAATCCAGCTATCTATGAACTCATCCTGACTAGATATGGGTTAATAGCAGAAGAATGTCTCTTTATTGATGATAATCTCCGTAATATTGAGGCCGCTAAGAAAATGGGCATTTCTGGAATAAGATTTAAGAATCCAGATCAGCTATTTTCTGAATTAAACGAACTTGGAATACTATAATAATGGCAGAATTAGGCAAATATAATTTTTTAAAGATCAACAGGTTTACTGACTTTGGTGCATATGTGGATGGTGAAGAGTTGGGAGAGATCCTAGTTCCTATGAAATATGTGCCCGAAGATTATGAAGAAGGTGATGAGATTGATGTTTTTGTACATTTGGACGGTGAGGAACGATTTGTCGCTACTACAGAAGATGTATTGGCTGAAGTAGGAGAATGTGCATTCATGGAGATCGTTTCAATCAGTGACCATGGCGCCTTTGCAGATTGGGGATTGGTCAAAAATCTTTTCATTCCTTTTAGAGAACAAAAGTCGGAGTTGCGAGAAGGGAGATCATATATAGTCCATGTATACATCGATGAACTGTCAAACAGAATCACAGGCTCAACAAAAATAGAAGATTACATTGGTCATGACTCTAGTCCCTTTCGAGAAAAAGAAAAAGTAAAAGCGTTAGTATATCGAAGAACGCCTAGTGGCTATCTCTGCATCATAGAGAACAAATGCCTAGGTATGTTGTATGAAAATGAAGTGTATAAAGATCTTCGTATAGGTGATCGTATATCTCCATTTATCAAAAAAATTAGAGATGATCGTAAGATTGACCTCACATTACAAGAAGAAGGATATGGTAGTGTAAGAGATTTCTCTGACGACTTACTCGACTATCTCGAAGAAAATAAATCCGTTGCTCTCCACGATAAATCTGACCCAAAGGATATCTACCGAACCTTTGGTGTTAGCAAAAAGGTTTTCAAAAAAGCTGTAGGTAAACTATATAAGGAGAAAATGATTTTGTTAGGTGATGGTGAAATTTCTTTTATTGAGAGATCAGATGAGGATTTAGAGTAATACTTACGTGAACGAGTTCACACCTAATACATCATTTAACAAAAGAAACTCCAATATTCCTTCGTAGGCATATCGGCTCTTAGTTTCATTTGTTTGCCTGTCACAGGATGTTCGAAACTCAACCACTGACAGTGTAAGCATATGGATTTATCCTGATTCGGTCTAGAATAACCGTATTTCAAGTCTCCTACAATTGGGGTGCCATTAAAAGCAAGATGAATCCGAATCTGGTGAGGTCGTCCTGTAACTGGGTTTACTTCAAGAAAATAGTACCCATTCAGTCCTGCTAGCAATTTGTATTCTGTGGTAGATAATTTTCCTCCTTTTTTGGAAGATGTATGGACATGAGCTTTATTTTTGGTACCATCTTTTGAGAGGTAGTTTTCTATTTTCCCACTAAGTGGCTCTGGTTTTTTGTTGATAATCGCAAGATAAGATTTAGATACTTTTCGTTCTTGAAATAACTTATTCATCCTAGCCAATCCTTTGCTAGTACGAGCAAATAAAACCACTCCACTTACTGGTCTATCAATCCTGTGGATCACACCAAGAAAAACCTCTCCTGGCTTTTTATACTGGACTTTAATATACTCTTTGATGGCATCAACCAATGTTTCATCTCCAGTTTCATCTCCATGAACAAGTACTCCCGCTGGTTTATTTACCGCAATAAAGTGATTGTCCTCATAGATGATTTCTATTTCCGTCTCCTTTCTTTTTCTCTTGTATGCCATTTGATTTTATCTTAGATACCTCATAAAAGTGTTTTTTAGAGCTATAAAGTTTCAATTTAACCACTTAAGATATAAAAGCAAATTCTACTGGACTATCAATATTTTATAGACATCTTGATTATTCATCGCACATCTAATAATATAGACCCCCGAATTCAATTCTCTTACACTTATTTCTGCAAAGGTAGCATTAGTATCCATCGATAACAACTTTCTTAATTGCGTATCAAAAATTTCTATAGATTCTATATTGTAATCTGATTTAATAACTATTTGATCACTCGCAGGATTTGGAAATAATTCAATTTTAAAACGTTGCTCTTCGCTAGTGCCCACAATACAACTAGGATCCGAAGCTAGTAATACTTCCAAATCTACATCGATTATTAATGGACAACCTGTTATCTGATCAATGGTATCTATAATATAATTACCAGATACTAAAAGCCCGAAAAATTCTTCGCCATCACAAATACTAGTGTCGATTGATGCTTCAATTGTATCAATGACTGCAACTTGAACATTTATATATTCGACTGGGCAATTATTAACATTAAAAACCGTATCAATAAATTCAGTGCTCTCAATAAATTGATATTCGTTATCAAATATTGTCACCGACTCCCCTTCACAAACAGACAATACCAAATCTTCCGAAACAGGAGTGATTACATCCAAGTTCACTGTAACAATAGAATCACAACCTAGGACACTAAATAAATCAAAGGTATATTGCCCTGAAACGGTAAGCCCTACAAAATCTTCTCCCTCACAAATCTCAACATCTATCTCAACTTCTTTTTTATCCACAAACTGAACAGTAAGAACCCTTATACTATCAATGCACCCTGTGCTGCTTTCTAAAGTATCAATTACAGTAGTTGGTTCAGAAATTAAAGCTCCACCAATCAAAACAGCATCTCCATCGCAAATCAATAGATTCTCATTACTTGTCATATATGATGAGACTTGTAATTCAAGATTCACTATAGAGTCACAACCATTGAAGTCTGTATAATTATCGATATAATTTCCAGAATCTGAATGTCCATTGATTGATTCACCAACACAAATTTCAATTGAAAAATTATATTCCAAGTCAGTACAAAACATGCTCACTAGTGTACTGGTGGTCGTGTTCGTTATTATCGGATTATTACTATCAAAGATAATGTCAGCAGTATTATTTATTATAGTATTTTCATCAATGCCAGCCTTCGCTAGGCAACTGTACGTTACATAGCCCTGACTTAAAGCATAATTTGTCATACTGTCCACCAGATATATGTCTTCGAACAAGAAAATTAGTGTGTCTTGATCTATGCATGTTTCTACTAGATGACTAGAACTAATCACACTAATAGAAGACGGATCAATATTAGGATCTAATGGATCAACTATTCGAACTACAAAGGCCGTGTCGTTTCCATTGTTTTGAAAACGGATAGTATATTCCAATTCCTCATCGAATAGGGTGAGATTGTCATCGCCATCTCTGTCCGGATGAACTCTTTTATCGTTTGGATCATAAGAGCATCTTAACTGTTCCATATATGAATATTCATCTAGCTCTTGAGCGTCACTAGTTACAGATGCACCAAAACTCAACATAGGCAAGTTAGATGTCCCTGATGGCATTTTTAAAGTTACCAAGTAAGTCTCAGGAGAAAATGGAGCTAACATACCAAGACTAGCTGTGAGTTCTTGATTAGCAATGGTATAATTAGGAATATCAGAACTCATAAAAGTTGTTTCGTCATCAAATTCAAATGATAAATCAAAAACAGCGTCTTCATTTCCAGTATTCTCAACTGTGATAAAAAATCTTGTTTCAAAATCACATCGAGTGATAGAGTTACTTATTGAAATATTTCCAGAAATTGGCAATCCAGGTGCTTGAACAAATCCAAAGTTATTAGACTCAGAACATCCATTTAATACATCCGCAGAAGCAAGAGACATGAAATTTTCTTCCCACTGTCCCTCTGTCACCGAAGCACTTAATACATAGTCGTTGGTTGGCGGAAGCAATGCGAATTTTCCACTTTCATCTGTAAGAAAAACAACAGAAGATTGATCTGTTTTGATTTTTACATTCCGGAGAGGTATTTCATCTGTGTCATATAGACCATTGTCATTTTCATCAATGTAGCAATTCCCTTTGATAATATGTTCTGTACTAGAATTCGGATTGAGCGACGCAAATATTTCATTACCTTCTAAGTAGAAAAAGTCAGTATATCCGTCATTCCCTATGTCTATTTGTTTATACTTATTAGCTACTCCGCCGAAATTAAAATGCTTGAATCCGTTGCTGATTCCATAGCAAGGTATTGATGGATTGACTGCCATAAAGATACCACTACTAACAACTACAATGTCCTTTTCTGTAAGTGAATTGATGTTAGCTTTGAATCTTGGTTCACGCATTAGATTATCACAAACAGATACATTAAAATACAAATCTGCACATTTTCCAAAAGTGCCAGTTTGAACATCTATAGGAGTATAGATTTGATTGTGTCCATATAATAAATTACTCTCCGTTTCATACCTTAGTCTTCCCTTTTTACCAACGCTATTGGAAGAGCACAAACCCCTTGAAATTTGGTATTCTGAATCAAAAGTAAAAGATCGATCTCCGTTATTCATTAATATTCCTAGGTTCTCAAAGGCCAAATCCAAAAACCCATCATTATTAATATCAAGAGGCACAATCCAATAACGAACTGATTCACTTCCATACACCGATACTGGTGTCCAATTGTCGTTGAATACAACTTGATATCCAATATTATTTCTACATGTAAAAAATATGTCTAAGAAACCATCATTATCAAAATCAGCAACTTCTATTACATCGTCATTTATATTAGAATTACACCACGATTCTTCTATTTCCAATTCAAAACTACTATCGCCAAGATTTCTATATACTTGTAATCGATTTTCTGCCGAAAACTTGCTTCCAATTAATATAACATCCATCAACCCATCTAAGTCCATATCATGGAGTTCAATCTCATAATCATATTCAGAGTCATGATTGCTGTTTGTAAACAATTCTACTTCCTCAATTATCTGCCCAGCAACATCCAATGTATGTAAAATCATAGATCCAGAATTGCCGTCATATACAATAATACAATCCTGTATGTCATTTAAGAAAAATTTGTTTGAAGAAGCACTCGACTCTATTTCATAGTTTGTATTAATATCTCCGATTTTTACATTATTCCAAATCTTGATCCCTTCATCATTGCAAATAACATTATCTTCAACTACTATTGTTATTGACTCTGATTCACATACAAATTCTAAGTTTAAATCAAAACTTACTTCACAAACACCTGGTCTAAGACCATACAAAACCCCATCATATACTCTTGCAATATTTGCAGGATAGACGTTCCAATATATTCCTGCACCATACAGTTCTGAGATGTCGAGAGATAAGGTTTCACCAACTTTTAAGCTAGTCCCATCAACGGGAATAATTTCTAATTCAGGCAAGACTTGTATATCTGATGACACTGCCGTACATCCTGTTTCTTCATCTGTGAACGTAAAAGATACAAGACCTTCTTTAAGTATAGTGACAAAAGAACCTTCTTCCTCATTCACGAATGCAACATCCGGGTTATTGCTCTCCCAAGTTCCACTTCTCCATATATAATCCTCTAAATAAAAGCCGAGATCACTCCCGATGCAAGCAAAATCATTATAAGAGTTCACAATAAAAGGTTCTACATAATTTATCGATCCAGTAAATTGCCCACTAAACCCATTCGTCCCCTCAACCAAAACCGACATCTCCATAGTCGAATCGGGACATATTGTGATAGAAGACCCACTACTACCATCACTCCACAAATAAGTATAATTTGACAAATCACAATTACCTCCAACCTCTAAAGTTACACAATCTCCATCACAAGAAAACACATCATCCAATATCAAATCCGCACCAAAAGCTATACCTGCATCTAACCCTAAAAACAAACTGGAAGACGAGTTGATTCTCATAGTATTCGCAAAATCCTTACCTCCCATTCCTGATCCGCTAGCTCCAGGATCTATACCATTTTTAAATATTTGCACCCCTTTCACACAGCTCCCTTCTACGGATATTCTCAATAAATTATATTCTGTATTTTGAAATAAATCATTGAATCGACAAGTCTGCGAAAGATCAGGCTCAAACGAATAATAATCGAATTCTGGATCTGATGCTGGAGAAATCACTGATTGTGAAACACTCCACACTGCAGGCTCAGTCCCATTATAAAATTCATTGTCTAAGAATGGCAAGTTAGAAGCCACCAATGATATAGAGGCCCCTGTCTCCACTTTAATAGAAAACTGCGCATCATTCAATATTCTATCTTCGGAAGATTCCGCAAAGCCGCTCGATACCGTAAAATAGCAGTTGTAATCTGAAGTTCCAGGAATATACTTGACCCCATATCTTATATTCTGAACTTGACTGAAAGTTGAGATTATGCTTATTGAAAAAAGTATTGATGTAAAAGTGGATCGTGTTATCATTGTGTGCAATTATAATGTTATTCAAATTTAACAATAAATATAAACTTGCTAAATTTTCATCTCACTCCATTAACGGAAGCACGAGCTAACTTTTTTCTAAATAGATAATGCCTTTTTCTATTCAAAAATTGGATGCTGAAACAATACTAATAATATTTGTTTTACTAAAGTGGTAAACATTGCAGCTTTCTCAAGCTCAATATGCTCATGGCTACCATTCTTATGATTAGTAAAAAAGATCCTAAATTTTGACTACCCCACCGCAAGCGGATGGAGCATTAGCCAAAATTTTTCCAACCTAAAGGTCGGAAATCGGATCTTTTTGGGATAAGGCGTTTTTATCCAAAAACATCTTTTTTATGACCCCGACGCAAGCATCGGAGAATTTAAGTATTAAATTTATATTATGAAATTAACATTCGCATATTCCCCTTGTCCTAATGACACCTTCATGTTTGAGCCTATTGTTTCTGGAAGGATAGATACAGAAGGATTAAAGTTCGAGATGCATCTCGCAGATGTAGAAGAACTTAACAGATGCGCTATTGATGATACCTATGATATTACAAAATTAAGCTTCAATGCATACACAAGGCTCACAAATCAATATCAACTGCTAAACGCTGGAAGCGCTCTTGGAAGAAAATGTGGTCCTTTGTTAATTTCTAAGAAAAGTATGAATTCTGAAGATGTAAAAAATGCAAAAATTGCAATTCCGGGACAAAACACTACGGCAAATTTTCTTTTATCCTTTGCTTACCCTGATCTCCAGAATAAGTCAGAAATGATATTTTCAGAAGTGGAGGCTTCAATACTTTCAGGAGAAACTGATGCTGGAGTGATCATCCATGAAAATAGATTTACTTTCCAAGATAGAGGATTGGTTCAAATCAAAGATCTTGGTGAGCATTGGGAAGAAAAAACGGGCTACCCAATCCCACTTGGCGGTATAGTCACACGAAGGCGATTTACAGAAGACCTAAAACAAAAGATAGACAGGGTAATAGCGCGCAGTGTAGCATACGCCCAAGCGCATCCAGAGTCAGGAAATGAATATATCAGATCACATGCTCAAGAGATGGATATCGACGTTATGAAATCACATATCAATTTATATGTCAATGATTTTTCAGCCAATATAGGTAGCGAAGGTCGGGCAGCGATAAATTATTTATTTGACAATCATCCTTTGGTTGAAAGAGGAAATTACAAAACACCTCTGTTTGTCCCTACAGAAAATAACGACGCTGCAAATGATTTTTTGACTGAAGATTATTGGACATCCAGGTATGATAACAATATGTCAGGCTGGGATGTGGGCCAGATCACACCGCCAATTGAAGAGTTTATCAACACTGTAGACAATAAAGCACTTGCAATATTGATCCCTGGAGCAGGTAACGCTCATGAAGCAGAGTATCTACATAAAGAAGGCTTCACTAATGTTACCGTTTGCGATCTATCAGAAAAACCTCTAGCAAATTTCAAAAAACGATGTCCTGCTTTTCCAGATAGCCACTTAATTCATGGAGACTTCTTTGATCTTGATACAAAATTTGATCTAATTATTGAACAGACTTTTTTCTGTGCTATTGATCCAACACTGAGAGAAAAATATGCAAGAAAAATGAAATCCATACTTAATCCGAACGGACAGCTAGTTGGACTTATGTTCGATGTTAGTTTTCCATTCAACGGCCCTCCATTTGGCGGAAATATAGAAGATTATCGAGCTCTTTTCTCAAAATATTTTGACCTTGTAAGCATGAAGAAATGCACTACTTCGATAGCACCTCGGCTTGGAAACGAAATATTTGTCAAGATTGGGTCAAGTAAGTAAACTTTACTTAGAAATCAATTCTATCGTAGTTTCTATTGATTACCTTTACAGCACGAAACTTTCAGGCAACAGCTTCTGTTGTCAAATTGTAATAAAAAGAATACACCATGGCAATAATGATTACTGACGAATGTATCAATTGTGGCGCTTGCGAACCAGAGTGTCCTAATAATGCTATCTACGAAGGTGGTGTTGAATGGAATATGGCAGAAGGAACTACATTGACAGGCAAATACACGTTAGAAACGAATCAAGAAGTAGGTGTAAAGGACCCCCAATTGCCTATATACGAAGATTATTATTTCATAGTTGCAGACAAGTGCACTGAGTGTGTAGGATTCCACGAAGAGCCTCAATGTGCCGCTGTTTGTCCCGTTGATTGTTGTGTTCCTGATCCAGATCGGGAAGAAGCTCAAGAGATCCTACAAGATAGACAAGAGCGACTACACGCTTAATCTTAGAAACTATAATCGACTCTCACTTCTACATTTTTTCTAAAAATTGAATTGGAAAATTGCTTCTCTTTTAAGACTTCATTAGCAGCGACTACTTCTGGAGCAAGATCGTCTTGTGAAAGATTACTTAGATTTGTCAGCCCTAGCCTATATTGCACCGAGGCAGTAATCCTATTGTTAATTTGATAGCCTATTCCAAATGATGAGGACAGTTCATACTTTTTAAAATCTCCATTATCAAAAAAGGTTGTTTTTGAGATATTATAACGATTAAGATCAGACTGAAATGAACCATCACTTGATGTGAAGTTAACTCCCGGATTCTCAATTTCTAGGTATCGAGCATATGACAATCCTCCTATGATGTAAATTCTATCTGATATCTTTTTCTCAATCCCAGCTGATAAGAACACATAACTAAGATTATTTACAACAGCAATATCTTTGTTTTGAGACGTTTCTATGGCTGCTTGTAGTACAGGGCTTTCAGAGATGTCAAATCCAGTAACACCAGTGCTATTTTCTGGAGCAAAATCTACAACTATCGCTTCCAAGTTTGAGCTTTTGTTTTTATAGTTAAAGTGGCCGTAGCCGCCTTCAACAAAGAAACCTAATCCTGAAGCACCAAACCTTTTGCCTGCACCTACCTGATACCCTAAACCATTCTGGTTGACGCCAATATTCCCTCCTGCAAATGCATAATAGTTATTGTCCTTTCTAGCTGGTTTTGATAAGGTTCTATTCTGGCTAATAGACATTCTGTGAAACGCATCTATTTGTCCATTATTCGAATTAATAAACCTAGTGATTTCTGGTAACTTATCAATAGTGTATTGATCTCTTATAGGTTGCTCAATCATTAGCTCAGCTACGCTTGTTTGAAATGGGAAAAACTTCCCACCACGCCTTTCTTCAGCAGTTATTAAGCCTTTGACATTAATCGTAGAGCTTGAAGTTGCTATGGTTATAGCTTTTTTAACAATTTCAGTAGAAAATACTTTTTCTCGGAAATGCTTATTTTGCTTTTCTGTATCAATAAGTATTCTTTTACTTCCCTCTTTATTGTTTAGATTTATAGCAATATTTTCTTGTGGAACAGGTCCCGCAATAACACTATGACCTTCTTCTCCTGACAAAGGTAAATTAAGCGCATCTTTTGCCTTAGTCAAATTTACATCATTTAGATCCTGGGTATTTACTAAAGGAATATCCTGGTTTGTACCTTCATTAATATCAATGTTTACTTGAGCTATAGATTCCTTCAATGACCTATCGACCATCCTATTTTCAATATTCGTAGTATACACTATTCCCAGTACTACTAATCCAGCAACGAAAAACCACAAAATCAACTTCATGCTCCGTTTCTCTTGAGGAATCTCTTTGTCAAGAATTGTAGCCATTTGGCTCCATCCTTTATCTTTCAATATTATTTTATTTTTATCTGACATTACTATTATATATCTTTCTTTTGCTTAATAGATGTTGCAACTTTTTTCTTGCCTCTGAGAGGTGCCATTTTGATGTTCCTATACTTATCTCCAGTTCTAGCCCTATATCTTTGTGTGTATATCCTTCAATCGCATATTTGTGAAACACCTGTTTTGTCTTATTAGGAAGTAGGTCTACCAATTCCAAAATATCTTGAAAATAGAGCGATTCCTCTGGCTGTGCTGCGATAGGCGTATCTTCTTTTTCGAAGATCATAAATTTCAAATATTTATTCTCTTTTCTGAAGTAATCAGACAAACTGGTAAAAACCAATCGCCTCAACCACCCTTCGAATGACCCTTCATACTTGTATTGATCTATTTTCTTGAATACTTTTAAGAAGCCATCATTTATGATGGAGATTTGTTGATCCTCATCTTGAGTATATGGCCTACACATGCTCAGCATCTTATCAAAGAACATGAGATAGAGTTCTTCCTGACACTTTCTATCATTGGCTTGACAACCTTGAATCAATCTGCTATATGTTGACTTATCTCCCACCTATTCTATGTAAAGTATAGAGTGTTCAGAATTTCTAAACCTGATTATAATATCATCTTCTATCAAATCTCTGATAGGTACCAGATCGAACTCTCGTTCTATCATGAAAAAAGCTAGGCAAACTTGGGGATTTTCGTCTTGGAAGTCAAAAGTAATCTGTGGTGGATTTGATTCCGCTATTCCTCCATTTGAAATCATATTGATCATATGATCTGAATCACATCCACTAACTCCAAGTTTCACTTTAAGGCAATCACCTTCTATCGATAGCTCTGAAACAGAAGCTTGATTAGGATCTAGATCCTGATATACTTCATTAGATATAATGACAGCTGTACATGGAGATCCAGAAATAGCATCGTCACCATAGGGTGTCTTCTTGTCGCAAGACAAGGCTAAAAAACAAGTAATAATGAAAAAAGGAAATACTCTCATTCTCTACTAAGTTTACTTTCTATTAATGAAATTACAAAAAAAACCGTAATTCCTAATTAATAAGACGTAGCCTAATAAAGAATGGTTGGGGAATGACTAAAAGAAAATTGAAAATCAATTTTCAATACATCTACTTTCCAGTAGACATGGTGTGAAATTATGCAATTAGATTATCTCTAATACATTAAACTCCTAACCATCCGTCATATTCATCTTCCTTTTGAGGAACAATAACGATCTTTTTAGATCGGCTAAATACAGATATGAAGAAGTTCTTCACAATGTTAAATAAAGTATTCATGGGTGGGTATTTAATAATGAATTATAATTTACTGCTTTATATATAATAGTACGTTTGAAACACCGAATTGGATGCTTCATAAGTCTTATATTTTTCTAAAAATCGAGAAAAATGTAAAATACTGTCATTTTTAATACTATCACTCTGCAAATATGTAACATATTAGAGAAATATGTAATATATAAATGAAACTATTTTTAAAATAATTATATTGGGAACTATTGCAATTGGATATTAGACATGAATGACTAATACAAGTCACATGATAACGCTAAGGTATATATATACTATATATATTATATATATTTG
>CAXBGT010000067.1:0-23795 GCA_963975265.1 uncultured Saprospirales bacterium | reverse complement strand
CAGCGTATCTGTCACTGCCAATATAAACTTCTGCATTAAGATAAAGCTTGGCTAATATCATCCACACCGAAGCTCGATCAGCTCTTCCATATTCATTTTCTTGCGGACCTGTGATTAGCGGTTCTATTTCTAATAACTCACTTTCAATAAAGTCGAATAGTGCAGGAGCTTTGATCTGTTGTGGATTGAATGCGCCTACTTCATCATCTTCTGTTACGAAGGGCACGTTTCTGAATTCGTCTAGAGCATGCCAGTAACTCATTGCTCTCATCAGCCTTGCTTCGATTCGATAAGTAGACACTTCTTGCTTCAAAGCATCCGATGCTTCTCTGCGGTCTAACGCATCAGCATCACTCTGTCTTAAAAACTCGTTACATACACCGATCTGGTAGAAAACTCTGTTATAAAAAGCATTGATAAATACATCTGCAGGAGTCCAAGACTGACTGTGAAAGTCTTTGATAGTTTCATCATTCCAAGCAACTATAGCTTCATCCGTGGATAATTCTTGTTGATACCAATACTGACGTAGATAAGAGCTAAATCCCTCATCGATTCCACCTAAATCTCCTTGCCCAGCTGGCCCTTGCTGACCAGTGACTGCTAGTCCAGCATATATTTTTGCTAGTACAGCTTTGTATGCTCCATCTTGAAGATAGAATGTTTCTGATGTCAATATGTCCTCATCGATCGGAACCGTGTCTAGGTCTTGGAAGCAGCTTTGAAAAACTACCGTTGCAAAAAAAACAAAAACCAAATATTTAATAGATTTCATATATTTATATTTTGTAGCCTTAGTGATTTAAAAATTTACATTAAGACCAAATACAAAGGTTCTTGGTCTCGGATAGCGATTGTTGTCAATGCCTCCAAATACTTCTGGATCAAGGCCTTCATAAGAAGTTAAAATGATAGGGTTCTGTACAGTAGCTGATAATGTGAGAGATCTTCCAATCAGATTGTCAAATGTATATCCCAATGAAATATAATCGATCCTAAAAAAAGAAGCATCTTTAACAAATGCATCACTAAAGGTTATTTCTGACTGCTGTCTCACATCGTTGGTCAATACCACTGAGTGAACATTATTAAGAATGCCAAGATTGTCAAGACGGTCTTTCCATCCTATGTCTGTCTGTACATTGTTGTAAACTTTGTTTCCTACATTGGCTCGACCTGCAAAAGCAAAGTTGAACTTTCCGTACGTAATGGTATTAGAGATGCCAAATACAGCGTTTGGTCTTGAGGCCTCGATTCTGTACTTGTCTAATTCATCTATCAGGCCATCTTCATTCCTATCAACATACTGGCCAGGGATCAAACTGCCAGCCTCGTCATAATCTTGTTCGAATACGAAAAACGAGAACGGTTCGTAACCTACAGTGTGTACTTGGATAGTATTCCCAACACCTCCAGAAATCCCACCGACAGCTTCACCTATACCACCTTCATCTTGGTTGAGTTTTGTGATTTTATTCTTGTTAAAGGCAGCATTGAGGTTGATATCCCAAGATATTTTTTCATTAAGGATTGGCGTCAGATTTAGTGCTAGTTCCACACCTTTAGTTTCCATATCACCTATGTTGGTTGGGATGATATTGGTCAGGTTTGATCCGACAGTCACCTGCACTTCTTGATTGAGTAAGTCTTTGGTATTACGCTGATAGATATCTATAGATCCACCAATTCTATTTCTTACAATCGAATAATCCACTCCCAAATTATAAGTTGTGGTCGTTTCCCATTTGATGCCACTATCATATCCATTCGGTCTATAGGTTGTCAAGTATCCGTCGCCAAACTGGTATCTAGCGTTGTCAAAACTTTGTTGGTACAGACCTTGATATAGGTAATAACCGCCTATATCTTGTTGGCCTGTGATTCCCCACCCAAGTCTTATTTTGACATTATTGAGAATTTCACCAGGGGTCTCTCTTGCCTTAATCGCAACAGCAGCAGATGGGAACAGTCCAGATCGTGTCTCAGGAGAAAATCTAGAAGTATAATCATTTCTCAAAGTTCCAGTAAAGTTTACTCTATTGGTTAGTTCATAGTTTAATCGGCCAAACAATGATAGCATATACAGTTCCGAGGCATCGCTTCCTTCTGTCACAATAGTACCTGCCACATTAGAATTTCTAAAATCATTGGATAATTTAAAGTGTTGCCACGAATAGCCAGCCATGATATCGATATCTCTCCCAAAAACATTGTCTTTATAATTTAGATAGAATTCCAATAGACTATTGTTCTTTTCTTGGTTGTAACTATTATTTGTTCCTCCACCATCTTGCGGGTTATAGGAGAATGCTGCTGTGGTATCAATAAAGATTGTACCGTCACTGTTGCTGATGTCATATGCCACATTAATATTGGCTCTTAATTTTTTCAAAAAAGGCATTCGATAATCAGCCGAGGCATTTAGTATGTATCTACTTACATCGGAGACATCACTTTTTTGATTTAGCAACGCCACTGGATTTGCAGGAGCAAGACCAACGAGGTTGCCTGTTGATTCTTTCCAAGCAAAGTAACCACCAAAATCGTCATTGCCAGATAAGGTTGGTTTGGTAGGATCAAAACCTATCGCTGAGCCTATTGCTCCATTGTCAGCAAAATCATTGCTTGTCTTGGATATTTTTAGTCCTAGATTCAGCTGTAAAGTATTGTCTATCAGTCCAGGTGTAAGATTGAGATTACCTGTTAGTCTATTGAAATTATCAGTTTTGAGCAAGCCATTGAAATCAGAATAGCCCATTGATGCTCGGAAGGGAATATTGCCCAGTCCTCCGCTCAATGTAAGATTGTGATCATGACCAATCGACTGCTGATAGATTTCATCTTGCCAATCGGTAGATACGTCTGTCAACAATGCAAGTTGTTCACTTCCTTCTTCAAATTCTTCTTGCAATAGTGTTCGGAATTGCTCAGCTGTAAGATTGTCTACTCTGTTGTAGGTGTTTCCTATAGAAAGATTAGCAGAATATCCGACGCGTAGGCCAGATCCTAGTTTTCCTTTTTTGGTCGTAATGAGAATGACTCCGGCACTTGCCCTATTGCCATAGATCGCAGTCGCTGAGGCATCTTTTAGTACAGTCATACTCTCGATATCATTTGGATTCACGATATTGAGATTGTTCCGCCCTCCACTTGTGCTGCTGTTGTCGAGCGGTACTCCGTCCACTACAATGAGTGGATCATTAGACGCACTTAGCGATGATTCACCTCGTATCCTTATTGTTGATCCCCCTCCAGGATTACCGTCCGTGGTGATACTCACTCCTGCCACTTTACCAGCCAGGAGCTGTTGCGGTCCTGCTATAGCGCCTTTGTTGAAATCTTCACTGGATATTGATTGAATCGATCCTGTTGCATCTTCTCTCTTGACTTCACCATATCCTATCAGAATGACGTCATCAAGGGTTTCTCCATATGCAAGTTCTACATCAAGTCTGTTATTTTCTGGAATACTCAAAGTTTGAGACGTATACCCAGTATAACTAATTACTAGAGTAGTGATGCTGGACGTGACGTTGAATGTATATTTCCCATTCAAATCAGTTATCGTTCCATTAGAAGCATCTTCCAATGCTATGGTAGCACCTACCAATGCCTCTCCGTTACTTGCATCAGTAATGGTACCAGTGACAATCCTTTGCGACAGGCCTTCTCCCAGAATCACTAAAAAGCAGATTGAGAAAAGCGATAATCTTAGCTTATTGGTTAAAATTGATTTCATATATTTTTATATTTTCTTGACATAGTGTCAAATATACACATTATAAATTTTATCTTTGACACAGAACGATGTTTTTTAGTTGTCTTCTTGCACCTCTTTAAATACTGAGGCTCAGAGATCTCACTCTTTTTTGTTCTTTAATACTATTATCTAATCTAAATAAAAATATTATGAAAATACGTCTACTTTTATCAACAATGTTAGCTGTTTTTATCTTTAGTGCCTCGGCACAGGTCACGACAGTGGGTATCATTGGTAGTGCAACTCCAGGTGGCTGGGATGCAGATACTGATATGACTCAGGATGCTATAGATACTGCAATATGGACAATCAATGTCGACCTAGTTGTGGGGGAGGCAAAATTCAGAGCCAATGATGATTGGGCTATTAATTGGGGAGACAGCGCTTTTCCTGTTGGAACAGGCCTGCAAGGCGGTGACAATATCCCTGTTTTTGCAGGTAATTATGATATCACGTTTAATTCTGTTTCTGGAGAGTACTCATTTGTGGTCAATTCCCCAATTGGTATTTTGGGATCAGCGACACCAGGAGGCTGGGACGCAGATACAAATATGTTTGTTGATACCAACGGCATCTTTTTTGTTACCCTTGATTTGGTGATAGGAGAAGCAAAATTCAGAAAAGATGATGATTGGGCTGTTAATTGGGGCAGCGCTGATTTCCCTACAGGTACAGGTACACAAGGTGGTGACAATATCATGGTGTCTGCAGCTGGAACCTATTTTATAACACTAGACACAACGACCGGAGACTACAGTTTTGAAGAACAAATCTCATTCACTTCAGTTGGTATCATAGGAGATGCCACTCCAGGCGGTTGGGATAACGATACGGATCTAGAGCGAAGTGCAGAAGATCCTAATCAATGGTCTTTATTTATTGACTTAGTTGATGGTTCCGCGAAATTTAGAGCAGATGATGCGTGGACTGTAGATTGGGGCAGCGCTGATTTTCCTACAGGTACAGGTACACAAGGTGGTGACAATATTCCTGTGACAGCTGGATACTATCGAGTAGATTTTAATTCTGAATCAGGAGACTATAACTTTACAGAGATAGGAAATTATAACACTATTGGAATAATAGGCGATGCCACTCCAAGCGGTTGGGATAACGATACGGATCTTATTCAGGATTCGATAGATCCTACAATCTGGAAGATTGCATTGGCATTGACTGCGGGTGAGGCAAAATTCAGAGCGGATGATGATTGGGCTTTCAATTGGGGAGCAGCAACATTCCCAATGGGTATAGCTGAGCAAGATGGTGCAAATATTCCTGTAGAAGCGGGAGAATATAATATCACTTTCAATTCCTTGACAAGAGAATACAACTTTGAATTATTTGTAGTCTATGACCAAGTCAGTCTAGTAGGCGAAGCTAGTCCTGCAGGAGCATGGCCAGATACAGATGATGGAGGTGTCAATGATACTTATTTGACAATTGATGAGACTGATAATCAAATGTGGTCGCTAGCTGGTGTAACGCTGACAGACGCTGATGAAGGTGGCGGAGTCAAATTTAGAGCTAACACAGATTGGACAGTCAACTGGGGTGCAGTGGATTTTCCAGGAGGGACTGGTACACAGGCCGGTGACAACATACTGTCAGTTGCAGGCACATATGATGTATCAATCAATACGCAAACTGGAGACTATCTTTTCGCTGATCCGAGTGGAACAGAAGAAATACTCAATCCTGCCGATATAAAGCTATATCCTAATCCAGCATCTCATATGATATCTGTTGATTTGAAAGCACTGAATATATCAGGAAGTGCAATAGTCACAATATTCGATATGCAGGGAAGAGTTATGAGCAGATCTCAAAGACAGCTGAGTGATAACATGACAATCAATGTGCAAAATCTCGACGTGGGCAGTTATTTGTTAAATATCAGCAACGGAAAATTTACCTTAGGAAAAAGATTTACCGTCTTGAAATAAATATTTTGCAAAAAAAGTGATAGAAAGCCTTTCCAGTCAATTGGAAAGGCTTTCTTATTGTGCGCCTGGCATGGCGATAGCACTAGAGGATTAAAGCCCACCTATGCGACCGATAAGGAGGGAAAGCAAAACATTGGCCTAAGGAACAGAAGTCATATACGAGGCAAATATCGGATGAGGAGCGCCAAAGCTTGTATGGAAGATTTTTAAGTATATGTGGAAGGAATAAAAGTGGAGCTGTGATTGGCATATTCCATATTCTGCCTGAAATTATCACATATATTCATGATAATTACTCTAATTTCATCGTTAGAAATACTCAACTTAACAAGGCCTTACACATATCGGTTAACGAGCTTGCTGAACAATCCCCACATCGATTTGCTGCAGCGCGTTTTCTCAGATAGAAAGCCACGCTTATATGCCTTGAACTTAAATTAACTATAAATGAATCTAAACGAGACATATCCAAACAGATATAGTATTACGCAGGAAGGTCTTATGTTTTTATTTTATTAAAAGAACATAAATCAGAAGTCTGCCTAAGTCATAGTAGTTCATTTGATTATATGAATGAAGGACAGAACTTAGAATTAGATTATGGAACCAGATTTAGTGGACTATGGATTAGCCACAGATAGAATAGTATAGAACTAATGATATAGGAAATGGTCCAAAACCAAGAGAGGAGCCATGTGCGCAACCACAAGCCGAGGAAGTAAGGATGCAATAGTCTGGGAGAGGACGGACTAATGTCAGTCAGTAGAAGCAAGTAGCTCATACTCTCTATTGTCACCATTGTCATCGAACATCGTATTAGACGACTAGACAAAGAGTTGCAGGTAAGCCATGGTTAATAGAACATTCCATATAACACTAGCCACATTTGCTTTATTCGATTACATTTTATACAAGTATGATACACCAAACCCTCTACCTTCCGCATCTATTCCAACAAGTCGCGACTGGAAAATATTTTAATCATCAAGCACAGAGACAAAATCTGCACCGCTTATAAAATTTCCAGATTATGAAATATCAAGCACACCCCAAATGGGATAAATACAGACCAGAATTCCTGAAGCTAGGATTTATTCTTGCCATCGGTTTTGTGCTGATGGCGTTTAATTATACTACATATCCTACGGATGAACCTTATATCATTTCTGACATATATGAGGATATCACTATGGAGATAATACCTCCCAGAACTCCAAACGAGTCTAAAACACTTCCGCCACCACCTACTCCCAAAATAGAACCAGTTATTGAGGTAGAACCAGCAGACGAACCTGCATTCGTGGAAACTAAACCTGAGGAAATCTTTGATGAACCAACTAAGGAGTCAAATGCAACGGTAGACAACTTCGCCACACCAACAAAAGACATTACCCCAGCTATAGTTGCACCAATTATTAAAGAAGAAACGCTTATAGATGAAGGTCCATTATTTATGGCAAATAGGATGCCTGTCTATGGAGAGTGTAGCTTGGATGATGATGAAACGGCAAGAAGAACTTGTACAAATAAAGCAGTTATGACAACCATCTATTCTTCATTGAAGTACCCTTCTTATGCAAGAGAAATTGGCGTTGAAGGTACTGTTGTTGTTTCTTTCGTAGTAGCAAAAGACGGAAGCATTCAAAAAATTAAAATAATGAGAGACATTGGCGCAGGCTGTGGAGATGCCGTATTAAAATCCATGAAAAAACTAGGTAAATTTTATCCTGGAAAGCACAATGGAAGACCAGTGTCTGTGATATATAAATTACCTGTGAAGTTTAAGTTGCAGTGAATGATCGAATTAAAAAGCAAGTGTCTTAAGCACTTGCTTTTTAGTTTCTTATTTTTTTGATTTTAGGTAAAATACCTATAACGAAGAAGCGATCTGATCATTCTAAGCGATGTGGTCACTATTTTGCCGAGTTAGATTG
This sequence comes from uncultured Saprospirales bacterium, assembly GCA_963975265.1. Lineage (GTDB taxonomy): Bacteria > Bacteroidota > Bacteroidia > Chitinophagales > Saprospiraceae > CAJXUU01. The sequence continues at coordinate 16,155 of CAXBGT010000067.1, read as the reverse complement.
AGGCAGGTAACATTCCTTATCCATAAATAATAATTCGAAATTAAATGATTCCCCAAATCAGATACCGTAGTAGGCTAAAAACTCAAAATAAATAACTACATGTTTATCTATAGTCAAAATCACTTTAATTACACTTAAGAAAGCAAGATAAACCACTGTAAAATAAAGCCTTTCAAGCTCTGACATATTCCCTTAATTCACTACCTTTGTGGCGAATTTAAAAAGCATCAGGCGATATGTCTAGAAATATATATTCAGCGCTGTTAATTTTTGCAGCAATTTTATTCTCTTTTCCTGTAATATCTCAGGATCATAATCATGACGGACACGATCATAGTGGACACAATCATGATGACCATGCAGGTCACGATCACGCAGCAGAGGCTGGCCACGATCATGCATCTGGTCAAGGAGTATCATGTGGTCAACATGATGGGCATCATGAGTACGACCCTGCGGCAACTGCAATCCACCACATTAGTGATGGAAATGTAATCAGTATATTCGACTACCCTCTTCCACTTCCTATGATTTTAAAGTCAGAAGCTGGATTGGAAATGTTTATGTCTAGTAAATTTGGTGCTCACTGGGCAGGTCATGAAAATGGTGAAAAATCATACAACGGATATGTATTGTATGAAGGAAGTGCTCACAGAGTAGTAGATCCTGGATTTCCTATGACAGGAAGTGTTGAACTAGGACATGGAGCATTCACACACGAGACAGTTAATATTGATGGGAAAGACAAAACATTAAAATACGTTTGTTACGAAAACAAGCCATATAAGATTGATGCTAGAACAACGCTCGATGGAGGAATGCTTGGTGGAGGAATTACTTCATTTTGGGATTTATCGCCTTCTAAGAATGTGATTGCAATGTTATTGGTATGTCTTCTTCTCTTCTTTTCATTCAGAGGAGCAGCTAAAAAATATAAAGAAAACCCTCTGCAAGCTCCTAAAGGAGTGCAAGGAGCTTTGGAAACAATGGTCGTATTCATCAGAGATGAAGTTGCAATACCTTTCATAGGTAAAGGAAAATACATGAAATATTTCCCATTCCTATTAAGTATCTTCTTTTTCATTCTTGGCTTGAATCTATTCGGTCAGATCCCTTTCTTTGGAAGTATCAACGCTACAGGTAACCTTACTTTGACTATGGTGCTTGCTTTGATTGTATTTGTACTTGTAAACATAAACGGGAAGAAAGATTATTGGCAACATATATTTTGGATGCCTGGAGTTCCTGGTTTTGTAAAGCCTTTATTGGCTGGAGTAGAAATTATGGGATTATTTATCAAGCCTTTGACATTGATGTTGAGACTTGCAGGTAATATTTCTGCAGGACACATCGCGATCTTAAGTTTTATCGGTTTGATCTTCATTTTTGGAGACTTATATGGAACACTAGGAAATGGTATAGGTACAGTATTGGCTATTCCATTAACACTATTTATGATGGCTATCGAGTTGATTGTTGCATTTGTACAAGCATTTGTATTTACGATCTTGACTGCATCTTATATAGGAGCTGCAATAGAGGAGCACCATTAAATAAGAATTTTTTAATTTAATCATTATATAAATATTTTAATCATGACTGGAACATTAGCAGCAGTAGGAGCAGGACTTGCAGTAATCGGAGCCGGTATCGGTATCGGTATGGTAGGTGGAAAAGCAATGGAAGCAATTGCAAGACAACCTGAAGCATCTGGAGATATCAGATCAGGTATGATCCTTATGGCAGCATTCGTAGAGGGTGCAGCTTTGATCGCTATCCTACTTTCAATCTTTATCAAGTAATTGATAAGAGAGATAGTCAAAATTAAGAGAAGGTCAGCATGCGGTTGGCGGAGGGACCTTCTCTATTTTAAATGATTAACAAAACAAAAAACCCCAAGTGGGCTTAACAATTTAAACTGTATACTATGTTTTTATTATTAGACTTTTTACCATTTCAACCATCACCAGGATTAGCAATTTGGTCAGTAGTTATATTCCTTATATTCTGGGCTATCATGGCTAAGGTTGCATTCAAACCAATCGCACAAGCATTGGAAACACGAGAGAATGATATTCAGGATGCTTTAGATTCTGCAAAGACTGCTAAAGAAGAGATGTCAAATCTTAAAGCTGAAAATGAAAAGCTTTTAGTTGTTGCAAGGGAAGAAAGAAGCAAAATGCTTAAAGAAGCTAAAGACACTAAGAATCAGATCATTGCGGATGCAAAAGACACTGCAAAAGGTGAAGCTTCTAGAATTATGGTTCAAGCGAATCAAGACATCGAAAATCAGAAGAAAGCTGCCATGATGGAAGTGAAGAATGAAGTAGGTGCAATCGCTCTTAGTATTGCTGAGAAAGTAATCAAGAAAGAACTAGCTGGCAATGCAGAGCAAGAAAGCTTTGTTAATGCGTTGGTAAAAGATATAAACTTGAACTAATTTGTTCTTAGTTTAATCATAAAGAATAAAATTTCGCTTGGGTGATACCTGAGTGTGATTAAGAAGATAAAGGTTTGTAGCGTAATGTTGCAGACCTTTTTTATGTTCTTTACCTAAACGCTAAAGAGATCATTGAGCGTTTACGATCGCTGAACTTGGGAACAACAATAAGTTTTATGACTACGTGCTACATGACTCAGTGAGACTTCTCTAGCCTTGGGCTCAAGGATAAGGCGCCATTATATTCTAGTTTATTCTACTTTTCCTCCAGTACCACAATAGCCCAGCCAAACAAATTCCCAATCCAAAAAACTCTCTAACAAATTCAATAAACGGACTCTCGGCTTGCATAGATGCAGCAATAGTTGGAGATCCACTTTTAATCCAAGAAATGACATCTGGTATGTACAACAGCATCCCCAAGATGAAAAAGGCACAAATGGCAAGTATCACCTTGTCGTTTCTCCATCCCCTATCATATGTTATAGCCACAGCCGCTGGTATGAGATATATTGGAATCCAAATATAGAAATCTGGGTCATTGTATTGTACAGCTGCACAAAGAATATATATAGCCGCTAATATCTTATGAATCATATCTATTGCTGATTGATTAGTAGTTGGTCTTCCATTTATACCTCCTCACCTATACTCTGCTGTTCCAGCATCTCTTTGTAATACCCACCACTTGCCAGTAATTCATCATGAGTGCCAATCTCCGCGATTCTGCCATCTTCAAGTACTAAAATCTTATCAAATTCCATGAGATTATGGATTCTGTGGGTTATGATGATAGACGTTCTATTTTTGAGAGCCACATTTAGGTATTGCATGATCTGTTGTTCAGTATCCGTATCTACAGCAGATAGACAATCATCTAGGATTACAATATCTGGATCTTTTATAAATGCCCTTGCTATGGATATTCTCTGTTTCTGACCTCCTGAGAGCGTAACGCCTCGCTCCCCCATCATGGTTTGGTATCCTTTAGGGAGACCACTTATCTCAGTATGTATGGCTGCGTGAGCTGCATATTTCTCTGCTTCTTTCTGATCTACATCGCCTACTCCAAAACTGATATTGTTAGCAACAGTATCCGAAAACAAGAAAACATCCTGTGGCACATACCCAATCTTTCTACGCAAGTTATCTAGATTGATAGCTTTCACATTCTGATTATCAATCATCAAGTTCCCCTCAGTAACATCATACATCCTAAGGATAAGATCTGCGATAGTTGATTTACCAGATGCTGTTTTACCTATGATTGCCATTTTCTCTCCCTTCTTCAAGTGAAAAGAAATGTTTTTTAATGCCTCTATTCCTGTATCGGGATAAGTAAAACTAACATTATCGAATTTAATATCACCCACTAAATTCTCTGCAGTAATTCCAGACCTTTCAAGTGTAGACTTTTCAGTAAGAAGTTCATTGATCCTTTGTTGAGATGCTTCCGCTTGTTGGATGAGCGATGCTATCCAACCAATTGACGTTACTGGCCATGTGAGCATGTTCACATAAATGATAAACTCAGCAATATTTCCTGTGGTGATATTTCCTTTTGCCACTTCGAGTCCTCCTACATAGACTACGATCAAAGTACTGGCACTGATCATAAATATCATAATAGGAAAGAAAAAGGCAGATATACGAGCTAGGTCAAGTGATTTAGCCTTAAAATCTTCACACTCCTCTTCGAAATACTTACCAAACTGATCTTCCTTTACATAAGATTTTATAACTCGTATTCCAGAGAACACTTCTTGAGCTGTACTTGTCAATTGCGATAATTGTTTTTGGATCAAACTAGACCTAAAGTTGATCTTACTACTAACATAGTAGATCATAAGGGACAAAAATGGCAATGGAATCAAGGTATACAGTGATAGTGTAACACTTACTTTGAACATCGCAAAAATGGTAAGTGAAAATAATGTTATCAAGTTAATACCATATAATATGGCTGGACCAAGATACATTCTGACTTTACTCACATCTTCCGAAATACGAGACATGAAGTCACCCGTTTTATTTCTTTTGAAGTAGGCAAGGTCCATCATTTCCATATGGCCGAAAATCTCTTTTCTTAGATCGTATTCTATCAAACGAGACATTACTATTATTGTCTGTCTCATGAAGTACATGAATATCCCTTTCAGAATACTAAAACCAATTACAACCGCTGCAAAAATTAACAAGGCTTGACCAAGTTCGCTATACAACCCTTCCTTCAAACCCTCTTCCGCACCTTTGTAAGCAACTATCTTATCTTGAACAAAGTCTAATGCCTCTCTTATCTTTTGTGGAATAAGCACACCGAAATAATTTGATAAAGCCACAAATATGAAACCTAGCCCAAAACGGACTCTATACTTATAGAAATATTTATTTAGATGTTGAAGGTTCTTCAAAAAAAATCTTTTTGATATAATTTGCAAATGTAGAGATTTAAACATATTTATCTGCAAATGAGTTGTGGCGAAGTATATTTTTATGGCTCAAATAGATTTTGAGTGCCCATAATTGATCGTCCAAGTCGAGAAACCCGATAGCTATGCTGCTACACCATGATCATAATCCCGAAATCTATCAGGATCGAGAAATTATTTATTTGGTTACACGATTGCAATAAAATACAAAAATCATTGATTTAGGGCCACATCCAGATCAATCTCAATTTCTGTTTCTTGAGATAAATTTGTTAAATAATTAATCACTTTGCAAAGTTTGTTTACATTTATGGAGTAAAGTGAATAATTAATAAAATATTGGACGGTGAATAAGGAAGGAAATTATAACATGGAAAGTGTATACACTTCAAAAGTTAAAGCGGGAAAGAGAAGGACTTATTTTTTTGATGTTCGTAAAACAAAAGGAGAAGATTTCTATATCACACTTACAGAAAGTACAAAGAGATTCAATGGCGATGGTGTCGAAAGACATAAAATATTTGTTTACAAAGAAGATTTTAACCGATTCCAAAATGGTCTTAATGATGCTATCAATCATGTAAAAACAGAATTGATGCCTGACTATGATTATGCTCAGTATGAAAGAAGGCACGAAGAGTGGGAAAAAGAACAAGCACTAAAAGAGAAAAATGAAATTCAAATAGAATCATCAGCTTCTACAACTGATGAACCTAGTACAGGTTCTGATGTCAGTGAAGAAGATGTAACATGGTAAGTTAGTTTACCAATTTGATAAAAAATAAAAGAGGCAATTCTGAAATCAGAATTGCCTCTTTTATGCTTTGAGCATTATTTTATGGCATCTTCTTACCGCTCTTTAAATATTGCTTTAAACTATCACAATTCCCATAAATAGGATTCAGCTCTATAAATGTCTCCTTCATTTTTTCTTCTACCCAAGTAGAAAAATACTCTGATTTTTTACCCTCTTTGGCAAATTGGGAAATTTTGCTGTAGTCTTGTTTTAGATTTGCTTGGTGTGGTTCAGTAATAGATTGCAATTGTAGAATCCTATATTGTCTTTCACCAACAAAATCCTTGCTATCCAATACACTAGTCAGGTCTCCTGGCTTCATATCAATAATCTCTATGTATTCATCGTATTCTAACTCTTCTGTTCTGAAGAAGTTGTTTCCTGTAGCTCTATTTTTGATTCTCCCATTGTTGTTATAGCTTTCTGCCTTCTTGTCTGAGTATCTTTTAACTGCTACTTGGAAAGTAATAGAATCCGCTAGTATAAGTGTTCTTACACTATCCAATAAATCACTAGCTTTTTGATTATCTGTTTCTGTGATATCTGGTTTAATCAAAATGTGCCTTGCTCGAACACTGTTCCCTCTTCTTTCAAGCATCTTTATTATATGAAATCCATATTCTGTCTCAATAACGTCAGACAGTTCATCCTGTTTAAGTCCAAACACCGTAGCTTCAAATTCTGGCACGTAAGATCCTCTTTTGGCAAACCCTAAATCACCACCTCTAGCCCCGGATCCGGGATCCATTGAGTATTTAAGAGCCATTTCTTCAATTGTTTTTTCACCAGATATTATCTTCTCTCTGATTCGTTCAAGCTTTTCTCTGGCAATTTTCTTTTGTGCATCATTTACTTCAGGTTTGATAACCAATTCTCCCAACTCAACTTCAGAATCTAAGAATGGCAAACTATCTTTAGGTATTGCATCATAAAATTGCTGCACCTCTGCCGGAGTTATTGTTACTGAATTGATCAGTTTCATTTGCATCCTCTCAGCAAGAATCTGCTGTTTTTGATCATCCCTGTACCGTTCTTTCATTTCTACTACACTTGCACCGTAGTAATCTCTAAAGAATTCCTCATCTCCATTCATCTGACGAAGTATGTTGTCGAATCTCAATGTGAGTTGACCTTCTACTTCTTGATCAGATACTAAAACACTATCTAATTTTGCTTGATATATGATTAGCTTTTGAGCGATCAGCCCATCTAGGATTTCACACTTAATGCTCTCATCCAATGAAGGATCTTGTGTAATACTATAAGCATATTGATCTTCGACTTCCGATAGTAGGATAAATTCACTTCCAACTTTTGCTACTACTTTATCAATAAGAAAGGATTGATCTTGCGCCTCAGCATTTACCACAAACATTACAAAACAGGCCAGTATTAAATTTCTAATATTCATATTATTCTTTTTACACCAGATCATTTGAAACCAATATCCATGTGTATTATCACTAACGATTTAAACTATAGATTCGTTTGACTCTTATTTGATCTCTCCATCTACCACTAACCTTTCTTCACGATTTGCAATTTCCCATGTTGTGTGGAAAATTAATTTACCTACCTTTTCCATTTTTTCAAAGTTAATTTTGTCTACAGTATCAGTTGATTTGTGATAATCTGCATGAACCCCATTAAAATAGAAAATTGCGGGTATGCCTTTTTTTGCAAAATTGTAGTGATCAGATCTAAAATAATATCTATTTGGATCTTTTTCAGAATTATAAGTATAATCTAATGTCAACCCTGCATACTTTTTGTTTGCAGCTTCATTAAGTTTGTGCAAATCTGTGCTCAACCTGTCTGATCCGATTACATAGATATAATTGGGATTATTAGCATATTTTTCATCTAGTCTTCCTACCATATCTATATTTACGTCAGCTACAGTATTTTTAAGATCAAAAATCGGATTTTCAGAATAGTATTGCGATCCTAAAAGACCTTTTTCTTCGCCAGTTACCAACAAAAATACAATTGTTCTTCTAGGACCAAATCCTGCAGACTCAGCCAATCTAAATGCTTCTGCCAATTCTAGAACAGTAGTGGTTCCAGATCCATTATCGTCTGCTCCATTATATACATCATCGCCTCGTGTTCCAAGGTGATCATAGTGAGCAGAAACAACAACTACTTCTTCTTTTTTATCGGATCCTTCTATGTACCCAAGTATATTGCTGCCATTAAGTACACTTGCCTCTTTATTCATATTCATTACAAATGGTGTCGGTAATTTCACATCACAGGCTTTACCTTTTTTGTTAGATCTTTTTCGAGATTTAATTACCTTTTTACCTTTCTTACCAATAATTTCCTTAGCTATTGTACTAGAGATATAGGCATGGTTTGCCACTGTAACTTTCTCATTAGTTAAGTCACCCAAAGAAACTACTGAGCCTAGCAATTTTCTCCTATTTTCACCAAGCATTTGCTTTATGTCATTTTCGATAATCAAAACTAACTTCACACCGTTTTTCTTCGCCGCTTCTAGTTTCTTATTGATATCTGTTGTCCAATCAGACATTTCTGATGTTCCTGTTAACCATGAGGTACTATCTTTTTTCAATGGCTCTCCTTTATTTATCATAATGACTTTGCCAGCAACATCATTCTTCTTGTAATCGCTATATTTATCATCGTCAATACCGTAACCTAGATAGATAACTTCAGCTGTTGTAATTGCAGGCATATTCTCATTCTTATCCGGAAATGCTAGAAAGTCCCATAAGTGCTTGTACCTAGTTTCTCCAACAAAAATGTCAATATCCGCCCATTTAGAAAAAGTAAAAGCAACTTTCTGTCTGTAACTTTGCTCTATACCTTTGTTTTTTACCCCAATTGATTTGAAATAATCAGAGATGTAGTCTCCCGCCAGATTATTACCTTTTGTTCCAGTTTCACGACCTTGAAATCCATCACCAGCAATAATAGTGAGGTGATTTTTCATATCTTCTGCAGTAATAGTATTTGCATATTTTACAGAAGGATCTGATTCATCAGTCATTATTGCAGCTGTAGAATCAGGAATGGTAACACCACTAACATATTGTGCATCAACACTATAGAATGAAATTACACATGCAAATAGGAAAATTTTCTTTATCATCTGAATACTAATTGTCATTTTAAAAAAGAAACGATGGATAAGAACCCATCAAAAAGCCTGCAATAGTAGGCTTTATAAGCTTTAGAGCCAATTCTAAATGGTACTTTTTGGAAATATTAATACTTGTGACATTTGAAAATAGCCCTAATTGAAGGATGGTATCAATGTGACTTTCGAAGAAAACAAATATCCCACGGAAAATTCTCATTCTCATTCATTCGCTGTTTCCAATATGTAACAGTTTTAAAACATACTTTTAATGTCGTTTTTAGAATTAAATGATATAACTGGTATTATTGGGAATGTGTTGCATGAGGAGCACAAATTGTTTATGGACAATGAAAATATCTATTCTTTCATGTTACTGGCCCACTCTGTCCAAGAACCATCATATATTGATTTATCATTGGTATTTACTAGTTCTGCGGCCAACATTACTACACAAGCAGTCACTCCAGATCCGCAACTAAATATCAATGGTACACCATCAAGTTTCTGCATATCAAAAATAGATTGAAGCTCTAACACTGATTTGTATTTGTAACCATCTAAAAGGCTCTTGAAAGGAATATTAATCGAATTTGGAATATTACCACTTCGAATTTCTAGTCTTGGCTCTGGCACTATTCCGTGGAAACGATCTGATGATCTTGCGTCAATAAGTATACTATTCCCGTACTTGATATTTTCAGTAATGTCGTCTATAGCTTTTATTAATTTGCGATTTAGCTGAGCAGAGTAGTTTCCTTTTCCCTTGGGAACCTTAAGTAAGTCTACAACTTCATACCCTTCACTTATCCATGCTGGTAAACCACCATCTAGAACTACAACTTTAGCATGACCCATTGCTCTAAATAAGAACCAGATTCTGGGACTAGAATATATCCCTAACCTGTCTACGATTATAACTTTGCTGTTATTCCTGATATCCAGTCTTTTGCAAGTAGTCTCAAATTGCTTTACGGATGGAAATGTGTTAGGAAAATAACCATCTGGCTCACTAAAATCTGATTTTATATCGACAAGAATTGATCCACAAATACTTCCAGAAAGCTCAAGACTTAACCCAGTTTTATTCTTACTCTGAGACACCTCGAGAATTACCAAATCATCATCTGACAAATGATCATGTAACCACTTTGCACTTACGATATGTTTAGTATTAGCCACGAGCTAGCACATGCTGATTTTATTAACTCTGCGTAGGTGACGACCTCCTTCGAACTCAGTTGAGATAAAAGTTCTAACCATTTGTCTGGCCAACTTTGCACTTACGAATCTAGCTGGAATAGATATTATATTAGCATCATTGTGCTGTCTTGCTAATGATGCAATTTCGTTCTTCCAACATAGTGCTGCACGAACGCCCTTGTGTTTATTTGCTGACATAGACACCCCATTTCCACTGCCACAAATCAGAACTCCAAAGTCAACATCTCCTTTTTCTACAAGGTTAGCTACTGGATGTACAAAGTCTGGATAATCTACACTATCTGTAGAATAAGTCCCTTTATCAATTACTTCATAACCTGCCTTTTTAAGAACTCTTATGATTGTATCCTTATAATCAAATCCAGCGTGATCACAGCCAATTGCAACTTTCATTTTCTTTGTTTAATAATTTGAAATCATATTAGATAGTGATTTACACCAGTAAAAAAGCGACTCCAAATCAATAGAGTCGCTCTTTTATTTTTATCCTCTGATTGCTCCAGTACTGTATTGACCAAGTAGATCATTTATTTCTTTATCAAAATCGGGGTCTTGTACATCTTTACTGAGACGAAGTACATCTGTAATTCCTCTCATATAGAAGCCCATATCTTGTTCAAAACTAGACATGTCATCATCATCTAGAGACGCAAAGAATTTCATGTATTGGTCACTTTCTTTAGCTAAGATTCTTAGATGCTTTTTCGCTTCTTCGTATTCTCCCGCTCGCACTAGTACGTTGATAAATGGAACAACTCCTGCATCATATGCAAAATTCATATGTGGGAATCCTTCGAAGTATTTCTTCGCCATATCGGCCGCTCTCACATGATCACCTATTTGGCTAAATCCCGCTGAAGCTCTTAACAAGGCCATTTTCATAGCTTGTACCTCTGCCATGTAATTCTTGTCTACAAAAAGGTCTTTCTTATCAAAATTACCCCATGTCCACTTATTCATTACATTTTTATGAATCGCATCAAGGTCAGCTCTTCCACTTCCATAGATTGCCAAAGTCTTATCACTTTTAGTTTTTATGGGAACCAATCTAAGTGCAAGACCTTCCAACTGCATATAGTCATTCAAGCCTTGAAGCTTTTCGTTCTTACATGTTGTCGCAAAATAAATAGGTCGATCATAGAAGTTCGATGCTATTATATCTAAAACAGCCAGGTCATCTTTCAATAGATAGTTTTTACTTTTACCGTAAGTGATGTCAATCTTTTTTACATATTCAGCTCCATCGTCTTTCAGCATTCCGGTAGCTCTAAACTTGGACTCATTAACAGGAATGAATAAGTGCTTAGAGGTGAGAATCGTCTGTCCTCCATTTTCATTTCTTGGACTAGCTATAAATTCTAATGCTTTCAATGCAGGCATAGGTATATCCATCACCTTATCCGATTGATTATTAGGATTGAGAAAGAATACTTGATTTCTCTTCTTTCCTCTAATTGCATCTTCCGGTATCGTTAGTTTGATCGGTGCCGAGTCGTTGACCTTATTCCTTAGCTTATTAATATACCAATCTACCGCGATTAAACTCAAGTTGACCACACGGACATCAGTTCGTATTCCTTCTACTTCCTGAGCATACCAAAGTGGATATGTATCATTGTCACCATAAGTGAATAAGATCGCATCTTTCTCTACAGAATTTAAGAAGTTAGCTGCATAATCTCTTGATGCTTCTATATCTGCTCTGCTTTGATCATCAAAATTCTGGAAACCCATGATAATCGGAGCTGACAATACAAGCACACCTGCAATAACCGCAGGCATCATACCCGACATATTAGCTTTCGTTTTCAAAAGATCATATACCGCCAGTACACCCATTCCAATCCACATACTAAATGCCATAAAGGATCCTGCAAATATATAGTCACGCTCTCTCGGCTCATTTGGTGGTTGGTTAGAGTAGAGGATGATACCTAGACCTGTCAATAAAAACAGGATCAAAAGTGAAATAAATTCTAATCTACTTCTAGAAAAATGCCATAATAGTCCAAACAAACCAAAAAATAGAGGCAAGAAGTAATATGTATTATTTGCCTTATTATTTGCCATCGTATCTGGCACGGCATCCATATTATACAATTTCATCTCATCAATTGGTTTGATCCCTGACAACCAGTTTCCATCTTTTTTGTCCCAATAGTAATAACCTTGGTCACCGTTTTGTTTTCCTACAAAATTCCACATGAAATACCTCCAATACATCCAGCTCACTTGATATTTCATCATGAAAGCTATATTGTATCCCATCCCTGGTTTCCCTTGCATGTCACCTGTCAATCTCTGACGATACATCTTATGAAGATCAGGTCTAGAGGATTCCGTGTGCCCAATTCTTGGAAACAATATTTTATCTTTATTATCATACACATATGTAAATTTCTCATCAACGATTTCGTATTGATCTCCCACTAAACCATATCTCTCTTCGCGGTCTACCTCTCTAGGTTTTGCATCATAATGAGGACCATGTATCAATGCTCTCTCTCCATATTGCTCTCTGTTCAGATAAGGTAACAATCTAGTTGCATCACTTGGCGTATTCATGTTTACAGGAGTGTCTGCATTTGCCCTGATTACTACAGTACCTATGGTAGAAAACGCAACAGTAACCAGTATAGATGCTACCGTAAATAACTGAAGAGTATATTTCCCTTTTCTATGGGCATATCGTAATATCAAATATCCTATTGCCCCTAAAACTAATACTGTTGGGATCAATCCAGAATGTACTGGCATTCCTAAACTATTGACCATGAATATTTCCATGTTTTTCCAAAGTGTAGGAATCATTACAATGATGACCTTTTGGTAAAAACCAATTGCAACTACACCCGCTATCAAAGCGATAATGCCGCCTAAAATGCTTCTCTTTTCATATTTCTTATAATAATACAAAAGTGCAATCGCTGGAAAAGTTAATAAACTCAGTAAGTGAACACCTATTGAGAGCCCGGCAGCGAACATACTTAAAACTAACCACCTGTCAGAGTCCTTTTCATCCGGAAGGTAGTACCATTTCACGGCTGCCCAAAATGTCAGTGCTGTAAACATGGTTGACATGGCATATACCTCACCTTCTACAGCGGAAAACCATATACTAGATGCAAATGCTGTTGCTAAACCTGTAGTCAATCCAGCGAATGAAAGTGCAATGTTTTGACCTTCGTCTGTCTCACCATCTCTACCTACTAATCCAATCTTACCGAACATCATTGTAACCCATCCCGCAAATACAGCTGCTAGTGATGTTGCCATACCTGACATTAAATTTATGGCAAAAGCTATATCAGAAGGTGTATCAGAGACAACGGTAGCCAGCCAAGTAAACATTCTACCAATCAACAAGAAAATAGGTGCTCCCGGAGGGTGCACTACTTGAAGTTTGTATGCTCCAAGCACAAATTCTCCACAGTCCCAGAGGCTACCAACGCGCTCCGCAGACATAAAAAATACAATAAAGGTGATCAAGAATATTGCTATTCCAGTAATATTAAAACACTTTTTTAATGAGGTCATAATCGTTTTATGATTTTCAGCACAAATGTAAGAAAATTACCATGTATTTCTGATTCCTTTGTTTACGGAGAATAAGACAATTCTATTTCAACGATTTATTCAGTATAAATACAAATAAAATTTAAGCGAATTTGGCAGTTTGGCGGCACATAAATACCAATTCGCTATTCAATAAGAAGAATTAGATTGAAGTTTAACATCTCATTGAACATTATACAGAAGGTTGTTAATGATTGTTTTTTTGTTCATCGTGAGCACATCGCTTAAAGCGATCAGATCACTTATGGCAATTACAATCGTTTCTTCTTAATAAATATCACGAAATATCTCTTTAAGACATAAAAATTTGGCTCAATAGATGATATTTTATACATTGACTAATCAACGCAGAAAACCAAAAGTAAATTATGGGAGAACAACGAGTATCAAAAGTTACAGATCAAAAACAAATGCAAAAATTTGTAAAATCACTTCTGAAAGATGTGCAAGCACTAGAGTACATGATTGAAAATGACTGGTTTGATACTGGCATTACTCGAATGGGGGCGGAACAAGAAATGGCTCTTGTACATAAAGATACTTACAAACCCAATTGTATTGCGATGGAGGTCTTGGATAAGATGAAGGAGCATGATTGGGTAGAAACGGAACTTGCCAAATTCAATCTAGAAACCAATCTTACCCCTAGAGAATTGACAAAAGCTTGTTTTAGTCAACTTCATGAAGAAAATGCATCGAAACTTGACAAGATACAAGCTGTACTGGATACTTTAGACACTAATATAGTACTGACTGGTATTCTCCCAACACTTAGGAAGTTTGACCTCGACATGGAAAATCTCACACCAAAAAAGAGATACAAAGCTCTCATGGAGGCCATTAACGAACAATTGATTGGTTCAGCATATGAGCTGCGCCTAACCGGTATTGACGAGTTGTTGGTCAAGCATGATTCTCCGCTTTTGGAAGCTTGTAATACGAGTTTTCAGATTCACTTACAGGTAGATCCGGACGATTTTGTTCATGTTTATAATATAGCTCAAGCAGTGACAGCACCTGTCATGGCCATAGCTGCCAATTCTCCAATCGTATTTGGAAGACGACTATGGCATGAATCTAGAATAGCACTTTTCCAACAATCTCTTGATACGCGCACTACGCACGACCATATGAGAGAGCGAAGTCCAAGAGTATCTTTTGGAAGAACTTGGCTTCAGGATTCTATCATGGAGATATATAAGGAAGATATATCTAGATTCAGAGTGTTAATCAGTTCTGATGTGACGGAAGATTCTCTTGAAATGATAAAAAACGGAGAAGTTCCAAAACTTCGCTCTTTACAAGTGCATAATTCTACAGTATATAGATGGAACAGACCTTGTTATGGAATCAGTGAAAATGGAAAACCCCATTTGAGAATAGAAAATAGAGTGATTCCTGCTGGCCCAACCGTACTAGACGAAGTAGCCAATGCATGCTTTTGGTTGGGACTTACAGTTGGAATGGCAGATGAGATAGAAGACATAAGAGAATTGATGTCTTTTGAAGATGCTAGAGATAATTTTGGTAAGGCTGCAAGATTTGGTATAGATAGTAAGTTTACTTGGTTCAATGATAGAAAAGTGACTTGTGTAGATTTAATCATTAATGAATTACTACCAATAGCTAGAAAAGGTCTAAAAAAGAGAAAAGTTGCTCAAAAAGATATTGACCTTTACCTAGGTATCATCCAAGAACGAGCAGAATCTCATATGAATGGAGCACGGTGGCAACTGAGGTCATATACAGAGTTGATAAAGAAATCGACGAGAGATGAGGCACTAACGGTCTTGACTTCAGCTATGATCAAAAATCAGCAAAGTGGTATCCCAGGACATAAATGGGAAATGCCTGAACTTAAAGATCTTGTAGATTATAGGCCTACGCAACTCAAGGTATCTGAATTTATGGAGACCGACCTCTTTACTGTACAAAAATCAGATATTATTGAACTCGTAGCCGAGATGATGGACTGGCAAAAGATAAGATATGCTCCTGTAGAAGACATAAAAGGTAACCTAGTTGGTCTTGTGTCACGTAGATTAATACTAAGAAGTCTTATCAAAAATAAAAGAAGTCAAAAAACAAACACTGTAGAGCATGTAATGCTCAAGGATCCGATCACTATTGATCATAATGATACTATCATCAACGCCATGAAAATCATGAAAGAAAATGATATCGGGTGCTTGCCAGTTATCAATAACGGAGAACTTGCTGGAGTTATAACAGAGGTGGACTTCTTGCGTATATCGGGTCGGTTGATACAGAGACTAGAGGACAAAAATGCTAAATTGCCGTAAGGCTATGGGGTTGTCCAGTTGCTCGTAGTTTGGTGATGACGATGACATGAATTTTCTTTGAACGTGCTTTACACTAAAATCTTTACAAACAAACAACTTCACATTGATTATAACCCTGTAATCGATTAACATTCCGCAACTAATTATACCTTTGCAGAATGTCAGAAAATATAAGATTAGAAGATTTATTAAGTTTTTTCCCAGAAGTAGAATTACCATTGGAGGTTACTGAGGATTTAGTTATGACGGCTGAGACAGTGAATAAAGTATTGCCTGCATCT
>CAXBGT010000066.1:0-23813 GCA_963975265.1 uncultured Saprospirales bacterium | reverse complement strand
ATTTCTAGAATGTAGAAAATTCATTTACCACTTTTTTAAGTCTTTATAGGTTTTGCTTTCAATGGATATTTAAGCAAAACCTATAAAGACATTTCTTATTATACACAAGTCAATCGTTAATTCTAACATAAATTAACCTTTCTTCAACTGCATTGTGAATAATCAGTCCGTTATCATCTTTGATTATTACTTTTGCCGCTGATGAAGAAATTTTTCAATATTCTAATCCTAGTAACAATATTCAACATGGTTGATGTTTCTGCTCAATTTGGTGATAGCAGAGACTTTGCAAGAATGTCACAACAGAAGACTGACTCAATTGCAAAAAGCAATTTGCCAGACACTATTATTTTGCGATACTTCAAGTTATCAGACATCACAACTTTCTATGATTTCCAAGACAGTACATTGGATAATTTTTTTCATCAGTATGACCCAGCTAAACGAAGATGGGTCGATTATCAAAACTTAGGAAATGCAGGCTCTGCAGCAAGATCCCAGATCTACGAATCAAAACCTTATATAGGGTTTGATGAAGGACTTAATCAATATGATCTGTACAATTTCGAACTAGATGATTTCCGCTTCTTTGAAAACAACACTCCACTTACCAACGTATTCTTTAGTCCGGTAGGTGGTCAGCAAAATTTTGTAATCCGCTCTGATTTTGCTCGTAATTTTAATGATGGAACTGCCATCAGTCTCAACTATCGAAGAATAAGGCAACAAGGATTCTATTCTAATCAACTGACTAAGACGACCAACTTTGGTGTATCACTAAGATTCCAAAGTGAAAATAAAAGGTATACTGGATTCCTCTCAATGCTATCAAATGTGAATGAAGAAGGTCAGAATGGAGGCATTGCCCTTGATACATTTTTTCTCAATCCTCAGCTTGGAGATAGGGCAAATGTGCCTGTAGTTTCAAAAGATGCACAAACAAGGCATCAACAAAAACAATACTCACTTATAAATTATTACCAACTCAACAAACCAGAGAAAAACCAAGTTCAATATCTGCTTAGATATGACTTAAAATTTGATAGTAGATATTACAAATTTAGTGATGCGACTACAAGTGCCTCAGCCGATTCTATCGAATATGGACAATTTAATATCGAAGATAGAGGAATTAGGTTTTATAATAAGGTCAATAAGATTTCTAATGCGTTTTATGCGTATGCAAGTGATGGGGAAAAACTTAACATAAGAGCAGGGTTAGTCTATGATCGCTACGATATTGATCAATTAGGATTCGAATCTGGTTTCGACAATCTGTATGTAGATTTTAAGGGAGATGTGCCCATTACAAAGTCCATAGCCATTAAATCTACTGGCCAACTCGGACTAGCGGATGGTGCAGGGGATTTTCATCTTAGAGGAAGCCTTAATCTTGATCTGGGAAGTTGGATAGATATTAATGGAGGTGCAGCATTTTATAGGTTCACACCAGATCTCATCAGCAGAAGCCTAGTCCTAAATGGCCTTAAAGTTAAAGGCTGGGAGAAAGATCTAACTAAACCAGTAGGATCAGATTTATTCGGAGAATTTGACATTCCAAAATTAAAGATCAAAGGAAACATCAAACAATCTCTTGTTAACAATGCCATATATTATGACACTACATCAACAGTGAGACAGACAGAAGAAATATTTTCCTCAACATCTATTTCTATTGCCAACGAGTTCACGTTTTGGAAATTGGGAATGGAAAATTACGCTATGTTTCAGATCTTCAGTGACAACATATATAATTTGCCTACCTTATATTCTAAACATAATTTACACATCACAGGATATCTATTTGACAGAGCTTTGTACGCCAGATTTGGTGCAGAAGTTCGACTAAATCCTACTCATACTGGATCTGACTACAGCCAAGTGATTGGACAATTTCGACAATCTACGGAAACTTTAGAGTTCTACCCGATGACTGATGTTTACTTCACTGGCAAAGTCAAGACCTTTAGACTATTCTTGAGGTTCGAAAATATTAATAATTTATTTCAAGACAATGTCTCATATCAGGTAGCTAAATATCCTCAGTTTGATTTTAAATTGAGATTTGGAGTTAGCTGGTTGTTGTTGAACTAAATATAGCTGTCAGACATTGTGTGCTAGCTTTATGTTCTATCCTGATCCTCTTTTTATAGAAACTAGATTTATAAAATGAGAAAATAGAATGCTGCACAAAACAACATTCTAAGTTACTCACTTCATTTTATCCAAGCCAAATAACAGCAACCAGTGAAAGGATACTTATAATGAGACTCAACTTTATGATCAGTTCCGTTTTAGAAATTTTCCTGTCAGGATTCGTTCTTCGTTTTCTCTTTAAGCATTCTCTCGTTTTTTCTTGGATACTTTTTCTCATCCCTGATTTGATACCATAGATACCATTGTTGTAAACGATTGTTTCATATTTAAGATTTCTCATAGGTAGTTATTTTAGTAGGTTATTAATTCTTTTAGTAGATTGTTATTCAATTACTTATAAATCGTTTTTCTGATTCATTATGTTACTAAATTGAGGTATTCATCGACCAAATGCCAGTTTTGTCGACGATTACGAGGATTTTTTCGGTAGAGTACTGGAATCGGATCGATGGCTACAAATTGATTTTGTAAGTAATTAATCTAATTTAGCCCAAAATTGCTACATGTTGTCTTTCCAACTGAGTTGTGTTTGTTTTCTCTCGTAAGGCTAGATTATTTTCAACATCATTTGAAAATTCACATTATTTTATCCATAAATCGTAAATCTAAAAACCTACCTTTGCAAAACATTTTGGGGTGCTAAGAAAAACTTGGCTGAGATTAGACCCGACGAACCTGTTCAGATAATGCTGAAAAGGGAAATTGAACGCATATAGAGATTCACTCTTCAGCTAAACCTACTCTCATCCCTGTCATATTAAAATAGCTTGATGAGATTTTTTCAATCATTATTAATTGTAGTTGTATTTGCTTGCTCTATTCATGCTCAACACACACTATCTGGAATAGTTACCAATGCAAATGGAGAACCATTGATTCAAGCAAGTGTGTTCTTCGAAGGCACTTACCTTGCAAGTATTTCAGATGAATCTGGATTTTATAAGATCGAGAATATTGATTCGGGCACCTATAATCTCAAAGTAAGTTATGTAGGATATAATTCGTTAACTCAAGAAGTGGACATTAATGCAGATCAATCTTTAGATGTAAATCTTGGCAAGAACTTACTAGAACTACAAAGTATTGAGATCAACTCAACTAGAGTAGCTGAAAACTCTGCATTCGCCCATACTAATCTTAACAGTGAACAACTAAACAAAGAAAACCTTGGGCAGGACGTACCCTTTTTATTAAGATGGACTCCATCGGTCGTAGTAACTTCTGACGCTGGAGCAGGAATTGGTTATACATCTATTAGAATGAGAGGCAGTGATGCTACTAGAATAAATGTAACGATTAATGGCGTAGCACTAAATGATTCTGAATCACAAGGTGTATTTTGGGTAGATCTCCCTGACTTCATGTCCTCAGTCGACAATGTACAAATTCAAAGGGGAGTAGGTACATCTACAAACGGAGCAGGTGCATTTGGTGGTACTATAAGCCTGAACACAAACAAGATTCATCAAAATCCGTATGCACATGTGAATGCATCATTGGGGAGTTTCGCTACAAATAAATTAGCCATCAATCTAGGTACAGGATTATTAAATGATAAATACACTGTAGATGCTAGGTATTCTGTAATCAGTTCTGATGGATATATCGATAGGGCTTCATCTGACTTGAAATCGTGGTACTTCTCTGCAGCTAGAATGGGCGAAAAGTCTTCTCTTAGGCTGTTGGCATTTTCTGGCCATGAACGCACATATCAATCATGGAATGGAACACCTGAATCAAAAATAACTGGCACTGAATCTGATCTTCAAGATCATTATGATAGGAATTTCTACGGGACTCAAGATTCTATCAATCTATTTGAAAGTGACAGAAGATACAATTTCTACACTTATGAAAATCAAGTTGATGATTACCAACAGGATCACTACCAGCTACACTACACATTAGCTCCAAATGACAAATTGAAGTTGAATAGTACAGTACACTACACAGGAGGTTTGGGTTTTTTCGAAGAATTCAAGCCAGCAGAATCATATGATGGCTATAGCTCTATCAATCCAGTCACCCCAACAGGCGATACGATTACAAACGGTGATCTGGTAAGGAGAAGGTGGTTGAATAACGATAATATTGGAATCATTCTTGGCGGCGAATACCAAGCAAATGTAAATACAAATGTCCAATTTGGGGGAGCCATATCTGAATACAAAGGCGATCACTATGGACATGTAGTTTCAGCCCAAGGTATTGAGAATGTAAATCTCGCTCAGAGATATTACGAAGGTACAGGTGATAAACTTGATGCAAATGTCTACTTGAAAGCTACTCACAAAGTTGGAAAATTTGACCTTTTCGGTGATATGCAATTTAGGAAGGTAAACTATGAAATATTAGGAATTGATGATGACCTTACTCCGTTGGATGTAAAAGTAGACTATGCATTTTTAAATCCAAAGGTGGGAATTACATACAACATAGCGGATAGAAATAATGCTTATGCTTCATTTGCTGTCGCGAACAAAGAGCCTAATAGAGGCGATTTTATTGACAACTTAGAAGACCTTCCCAAGCCAGAACAACTATATGATCTTGAATTTGGATACAGATCTTCAAATGAAAAATTCTCATTTGAATGGAACAATTATGTGATGTCCTACACAAATCAACTTGTACTAACAGGGGAATTAGACCAAAGTGGAGCATTCATAAGGACTAATGCTGGTAAAAGCTCGAGGATAGGTTCGGAAGCTTCAATTTCTGTAAAAGTAACAGATATGCTATTTTGGAATGCCAACACAACGATCAGTCAAAACAAGATCCATAATGAGTTTATTGAAGATTTTGGTGACGGTGTGGCAATTACGCATAAGAATACAGAAATATCATATTCTCCGTCAATTATTGCTGCTAATTCGTTTTTGTACAAATTTGAGGCAGGTCTAGAGATTGAGCTTTCAACCAAATATGTAGGGAAACAATATCTCGATAACACATCAAACGAAGAAAGAAAGCTTCCTGCTTATACATTCAGCAATCTTAGATTTGGATATGATTGGGACCCAACATTCCTCGGCAATGTTAGGCTGACAGCAATGATAAATAACATCTTCGATGCAAAGTACTCCAGCAATGGATATACTTATAGCTACCTAGCTGGGGATATTGTAACTGAGAACTTTGTATATCCACAGGCTGGGATCAATTTCATGTTAGGGTTGAATGTAGCGTTTTAGAAACCATAGCAAAAGAAGTACTATGATTGAATATAGGTGATTCGATCACTGCACCATTTTACTAATCTTTCTCAAGTCCGACTTCATGGATGAATGTTTGATCTTGTTTGATGTCATAGTTTTCTAAAACAAATAATATTGAAAGTTTGATGTAACCGTTGGTCGTTTTTCCATCTTTCTCAATTTTGAATATCAGAAACTTTTCATTCGTGTTTAACCAGTATTCTCGGCTTAAATCATTAACAAAACAACCAAAAGCATTGCTGAAATCAAATGAATGAAGAAGAGTACCCGTATTTGTAAATGTATGATTCTCGTCAATTAGGTTTACATCCTCTATAATGGTTGGATATCCTTGATCTTCGAAAGCCTTTATGGAATATTCTCCATCAACAGGACAATCTAATTCTGATTCATTCATCGCGGAGGATCTACAATCGTAGGTTTTAGTTTCGACAATGCACTGATGAATTGAATCCGTTGTCTCGGTCGTGGCAATTCGCAATGAAGGATTTTGTATTTCTAAAAAGGCACCACCCTCGGAAGTACCAAATCTATTGCAGATTCCTATATCATTTTCTCCATCAAAGTTGAGATCAAGGTAAACGCAGTCCATTCCATGTGAACCTTCTAATGTAAATCCTTCATTTATTTGCACAATATCATAACTAATCCCTTGTGGGTCCATTTCACCTTCCTTCCCACAAGAAACAACAACTAATAAAATCAATATGGAAAACACACTATAACAAGTTGGAAATTTCATCATTCTACAACTTTTAATTGGTTCACATGCAGTTACCGTAACGATTTATTATTAACTATATTGTAGATTCTCTGATACTCTATTTCAATAAACAAACAAGCTATACATAGAAGTTAATTTAAAATGCCGGAATTAATTAATCACTTCCGGCTCGATAACTAACCAACTTTGAAGCCTGGTGTCAATTACACCATAATCCAAAAACATGATAACTCTCTATCTTATAAATAACTCACTCCACCACTTGATACATCATAAACTGCTCCTACGATAGTGATCTCTCCGTTGTCTTCCATTTCCTTTAGAATCAGACTCTCTTTTCTTATCTGCTCCATCGCATTTTTCACATTAAGTACTACTACCTCTTCTATCACTTCTGTTGTAAGTTCCACGTCAGGCTTCACTAACTCATCTACAGCTGGCTTAATCTTACTTAATAATGCAGTTATATTTCCCAATTCTGTGTGCTTACAAGCAGCTGTTACAGCTCCACATTTAGTGTGTCCTAGCACCATTACTACTTTCGAACCCGCTACTTTACACGAGTACTCCATAGAACCCAGCATGTCTACGTTTACTATATTTCCTGCAACTCTAGCACTGAATATATCACCGATCCCTTGGTCAAATACGATCTCCACAGGCACCCTAGAATCGATACAGCTTAGCACAACAGCCATCGGATACTGCCCTGTACTTGTATCTTTCACTTGTTGGTGATGGTTTCTATCAGCAATAGATTTAGATAGGAATCGTCTATTTCCTTCCTTCATCATCTCCAAAACGGAATGTGGAGTAAGTGCTGATTGTGTTTCTTTTGTTTGTGTATGCATAATATTTAGTATTATTTATATTTTGTTTTAATAAATAGTTTAAGCCGATTTCAATTCGTAATCAATATCATCTTTTTTGGGTTTCCCTTTGAAGAATTCTACATAACTAGATAGATTTAATGCTTCTCCGCGCTCAGAAATCAACTTGATGTCTATCTTTCTATTCTTCGCTTTTGATGAAAAATCTTCTAAAATTTCAAGAATATCATGATCTAGGTATCTAGTCTTACGAACATCTAGTTCTAAGAATGAATTTTCTGGCAAACTGTCAAGTTCCTTAAGAATTGCACCTTTATTGAAAAAAGTAACTTCCTCAGCCAATTCCATTTTGATTCTATGAACGCCATTACTAGCATCTTCAATATGAAGAAAGTGTGAATTTTGGTAACTTTTTATCAAGATCACGACTATTCCAACCATTAATCCCAATCCAATTCCCATCAGTAAATCAGTAAAAATGATACCTAATACTGTAACTGTAAATGGAAGAAATTGTTTCCAGCCTAATTTGTACATAGATGCAAATAATGCCGGTTTTGCCAACTTGAATCCTACAATCAGCAATATGGCAGCTAAAACAGAAAGTGGAATCATATTTAATAGTCCAGGGATAAGCACTACAGAAATCAATAACATAAAGCCATGAATTATAGCAGACATCTTTGATTTACCTCCTGACTGGATATTTGCAGAACTTCTAACGATAACTTGCGTGATAGGAAGTCCACCGATAAGACCAGAGATCATATTTCCAGTACCTTGAGCAAGTAACTCTCTATTGGTAGGAGTTACATTTTTGTCAGGATCCAATTTATCTGTAGCTTCGACGCAAAGTAAGGTTTCCAAACTTGCAACAAGTGCAATCGTAAAACCAGTCACCCAAACCGCTGGACTTGTAATCACACTAAAATTTGGAAAACTAAATTGATCAACGAAAGAAGAAAAGTCAGATGGAATAGGTACACTTACTAAGTGGTCAGAGCTTATACCATATTCTGTTCCTTGGGTCATAATAAAATATACAATTCCTAGCACAACAGCGACAAGAGGTCCCTGGATCACTTTGAAAAATTTTGCTTTCTGAGCAAGTATTTTATCCCAAAATAGCATTACTGAAAGACCAACAATAGCAATAATCGTAGGTCCAATACTGACGTTACTAAACATCATACCTATTTCTGAAAATGTATTCTGACCATCCACTTGCAAGTAGGCAAAATCTCCTTCTGGATCAACGTCATAGCCAAAGAAGTGAGGAATCTGCTTCAATATTATGATAATACCGATGCCTGTAAGCATACCCTTAATAACAGAAGACGGAAAATAATAACCGATCACCCCTGCCTTAAGTAACCCGAATACGATCTGGATAGCGCCTCCAAGAACAACGGCTACTAGAAAATTTTCATAACCCCCTAAAGATCCTATTGCAGTAAGGACTATAGCTGCTAATCCTGCAGCGGGGCCACTCACTCCGATCTTGGAACCACTTAAGCTTCCAACCACAATACCCCCTATAATTCCTGCAATAATTCCAGAAAATAATGGTGCACCACTGGCGAGTGCTATCCCCAAACACAATGGTAGAGCAACAAAGAAGACAACCAAACTTGCTGGCATGTCATTTTTTAATGTTGATAAATAAGATTTATTTTTCATTGTTGAATATGATTTACGAAGTTACAGAGTCTAATACTTACTTACTAAGTATCAAATATCTACCTAAGTTGTTGACCTATTGAGGCCTATTATTATTTTATATAAAATGAACTATGACTTGTACAAAAGCAATCGAGAACTGCTACAACCTTAATATGCCAAAGATGTATTAGAAATCAACTTTGCCAAACAAAAGGAAAATGAACATAAACTTGTTCTGGAGGGGGCGAATGAATCTCAAGAATAGGATCTGTTACATTTGAGATGTTAAGATCTTGTGAAGATGATTTAATCCCAATCAATTTTGCTAAGAAAGTAACATCTTCATTAGCAAAATCGGTCTCAGCTTCTCCTTCGAGTTCTAATTTTTCTGATTCAGCATTTTCTTCATCTGAGGTATCAAGAATCGAAATTTTGTGTTCTTCCGACAATGCCGACCCTATCACTATCTCATTACAGACAATGGCAAATAAGATTAATATGAGCTGGACAAATTTCAAACCTATTTTATTATTTGGAAAACAAATATACAATAAATACACATAGTAGACAGTATTACTGTCATTATTGTTCATTAATAAGCTGCTTATTATTTTTATTATATATTTGAATGTAATTCAGCCTAATAAATTGCTAGTAAATGATTGTTGGAATTAAATTTAAACTCAACGAAAGTCTGTACTTAAAGGATCCTCAAGAAACAAAGTTGGGCAAAAAGATACTTCACTATAGTATTCTAATGATAAATGAGATTGGAATTGAAGCATTCACTTTCAAAAAGTTAGCTTATGAAATAGGGTCTGCTGAAAAATCAATTTACCGATACTTTGATAATAAGCACAACCTCCTTCTCTTTCTTACATCTTGGTACTGGGAATGGGTTCATTACCTTATTAAAGTCAATATTAACAACATAGAGGACCCAACGAAGAAACTGGGCATTATAATAGAAAATATTGTCCACGCGACATCAGAAAACGCACTCACGGAATATATCAATGAAAATATTCTACATAGAATAGTTATCAATGAGGGATCAAAAGCTTATCATACATTCTCAGTGGATGATGAAAACAAGGAAGGCAGGTTTAGCCCTTACAAATTACTGGTAAAGCTAGTTGCAGATGTGATTACTGAGATTAATCCAAGTTTCACATATTCAATCAGTCTTGCTAGCAACCTTTTTGAGATGGCAAATAATCAAATATACTTTGCAGAGCATCTGCCTAGACTAACAAGTATTTGTGATGGTAAGAATAAGGAAGATGATCTAATTCATATGATGAAATTTTTCACTAAAAAACTATTAGTCGAATAAAAATTACTCGTCCATTTTTCGGTTGCCTAGTATATTCTCATGGTTTATCTTGCAGTCATATAAATAAGAAAGATGCAAATCACCGATGAAAAGATTATTAAAGAATATTATACAGCTCTTGTTGATAGAAATGAATCCTACTTAGATAAATTTTTAGTGGGTGTAAAGACTACGGGCATCTTTTGTATTGCTACTTGCAGAGCTCGAAAACCTAAGTATGAGAATGTAGAATTTTTCGAAGATGTGAAAGATGTACTTCGGCATGGTTATAGACCATGTAAAGTATGTAAGCCTACTGACAACAAAAACGAACCGTCAGAAGACATTCTTAAAGCAATGCAATTGGTAAGAGAAGCTGAGGATAAAAAAGTACAAGACTGGCAACTCAAAGAAGCTGGTCTAAGTCCCGAAAAGATTAGACGCTGGTTTAAAAAAAACCATGGAATCACTTTCCAAGCTTACCAAAGGATGCTCAGAATTAATACTGCATTTCAAGAATTACAGACAGGTAAAAGTGTCGCCGATTCTGCTTTTGAGTCAGGATACAATTCTTTAAGTGGATTTGGTTACACTTTCAAAAAACTGACTGGTCTTTCTCCAGAAGAAGCAAAAGGCAAGAATATAATCCTAATGACAAGATTTGATACGCCCGTAGGTCCAATGTTCGCTTGTGCTACAGAAAAAGGAATTTGTCTTTTAGAGTTTACTGATCGTAGAATGTTGGAAACAGAATTTGAAGATTTACAACGCAGGCTAGATGCTATTATCTTATTAGGAGAGAACGAACATCTCAGGCAACTTAAAAAGGAGATGAAAGAATACTTTGGAAAAAAAAGAATGACTTTCGACGTTAAGTTAGATACTCCAACCACTCCATTCCGCCAGCAAGTATGGGAAAAACTAGTAGAAGTCCCTTTTGGTCAAACAGCCTCATATAAGGAACAAGCAATTAAGTTAGGAAATGTTAAAGCAGTACGTGCCGTAGCCAATGCTAATGGCCATAATAGAGTGGCTATAGTAATACCTTGCCATCGAGTAATAGGTTCAGATGGCAGCCTGACGGGCTATGCTGGCGGATTAGATCGTAAAAAATGGCTACTTCAACATGAGGGGAGCTACAAAACTCCCTCCCAATTGAGTATGTTTGAAGAGTAAAATCTAGCATTATGAATTTCAGTAGATCATCAAACATATAGACCTAAGATCTTCCATTATTCCGATCGATTGCAGTATATAAAGCAGAAATCATTTTGGATAGTAAAAAAAATCCCAAATTTTGACAACCCCACCGCAAGCGGATGGAGCATTAACCAAAATTTTTCCAACCTAAAGGTCGGAAATCGGATCTTTTTTGTGATAAGGCGTTTTTATGTAAAAACATCTTTTTTATGACCCCGACGCAAGCATCGGAGAATTTAAGTATGAAAAATCTGACGAAAGATCGAATTGCAATCTTTGCTCTAGATGCCCCCAGGATATCGTAATTCAAAAGAAAAAATAAGCAATGTGCCTTTGTTTGCAAAAGCTATGGAAGCTATCTCATTTCACATTTGAGAGTTAGATAGTATTATTTCCCATTCTATTGGCAGTTTTAGTAGTTTATACTTTGATGGTCAAAATCCAGAAAAGCAACCCAAGAAAATAGTGACCCTAGCTACTCTCAATAGTATCGATGATTTTCTAAATTACTATTTTAAGCAATTGAACTTATCAAAAAGGACAATAAAGAACTTCAAGTCCTATTTCATATTATACGCAAAAAGGAGACTTCATATTTTACTTTGGCCCACAATATCAAAAGTAATAAAGCGCAGAGATTAATTATCCATGATGAAGGAGTCAGAACCCTTCCTGCCGATTATTCCAAAAAACTACATCAAAACTGGCCAAAATCAAAACTGGTAATCACGCAGGGTTTCGATAATAAATTGAGAGACCTATCCATAGTCACTCTGGTAGGAGAATTTGAATTAAGTGAATAGGTAGGATCAATAAATCGCCTTATGTTTGGAACAAACTTAGACCAATGATCTATACAGACAGGCTTTTCATTCGTAAAATAATTCCAGAAGACATTCAACATATTTTTTTTGGTTTATCTCATCCTAAAGTGATCAAATATTACGGCGTGAGCTTCATGACACTTGATGCTACCCAAGAACAAATGGACTGGTATTCCGACCTCGAAAAAAATGGAACTGGCCAATGGTTTGCCATTTGTTCAAAAGAAGATGGCACATTTTGGGGTGCTGGAGGATTTAATGATAAGGATGCACTCAACAGAAAGGCAGAGATAGGTTTTTGGCTCCTGCCAGAATACTGGGGCAAAGGAATCATGGGTGAGGCGATACCTGAAATTTTCGACTATGGATTTGATGTTCTGAATCTGCACAGAATAGAAGGTTTCGTTGAAAGCACAAATGACAAATGTAAAAAAGCAGTAGCTAAAGTAGGTTTCAAATTTGAAGGAACTATGGTGGATTGCGAATTTAAGAATGGAGAATTTACATCTATTGACATTTATGCAAAGTTTCGATGATCAAGTAAAACACCTAATTTCTAGCGACTATTCCATCGTGAGCAGATGGCGCATTCACCAAAAATCTCCGATCTAAAGGATCGGAAATCGGCTATTTTTTTTGGATAAGACATTTATCAAAACTTCTTTTTGACCTCGACTCAAGTACCCAGGAATTCATCAATTAATGAGGTTCGTATACATTTTAGAGTATGAACTGGATTATAATTATACGTGATTGAAGGCATCTAAATTAGATTTACTAAACATAATTGAACTATAAATATTTCAATTACAATAATTATATCCATCTTTGTATTTGGTCGAAATCCCTAACTAAATCTTTGGCCTTTTTTGCATGGAAAAAATTAGCATTTTCGATATCTATAAGATAGGTGTCGGACCATCCTCTTCACATACTTTAGGTCCTTGGAAAGCAGCCTTGAATTTTGTAAAGTGCATTCGTACTATTAAGTATGATAAAATTACTGTGCAATTATTCGGATCCTTGTCAAAGACAGGAAGGGGTCATGGTACAGATATAGCTGTCCAATTAGGGTTAGAAGGACATAATCCAAAAACAATACCTACAGAAGAAATTGGATTTTACATACAACAAATTCAAAGCACTAAGCAGATAATAATTGAAGGTACAACGATTAATTTTGATCCGCAAAAAGATATTATTTTCCACGGACATGCCGATATCGCCCACCCCAATACCTTAACTTTCCATGCTTACTACCGCGGTTCAGAAGTAGCTGAGAAAACGTACTACTCAGTAGGGGGCGGATTCATACAAAATAAAGGAACACCAGATGTTGAAGAAATTGATGTAGAATTACCATACC
The DNA here is from genome assembly GCA_963975265.1 of uncultured Saprospirales bacterium. Lineage (GTDB taxonomy): Bacteria > Bacteroidota > Bacteroidia > Chitinophagales > Saprospiraceae > CAJXUU01. Next base: position 10,517 of record CAXBGT010000066.1, on the reverse strand, counting down.
CTATTGAGACAGGTGCAGATCTGCTTAAATATACAAATGAGACAGGTCTACCCATTTCTGAAATAGTATCATTAAATGAACAAGCATTCAGGCAAAAAAAAGTGATCACAGCTGAAATAGCGGATATTTACAATACCATGCTTGAATGTGTATTCAAAGGCTGCAATACAGACGGCGTCCTGCCTGGTGGATTGAACGTAAAACGTAGAGCAAAAGCTTTAAGCAAGTCACTCCTTGGTGGTCAGACATTCGATACAGAAGAAGCATGGTTAGAAGCAATAAAACAACAACCAAGAGATTTCAACAGTATTAATAAATGGATCAGTTGTTTTGCGCTTGCAGTTAATGAAGAAAATGCTGCGCTTGGCAGAGTAGTAACCTCTCCTACAAATGGTGCTGCCGGTGTAATCCCGGCTGTGATGCTTTACTATTATTTCTTTTGTGACTATCAAGGAAATTCTGATCTACGGAAGTTCTTTTTCACCTCAGGTGAGATCGGTTGTTTATTTAAAAAAGGTGCTACGATATCAGCAGCTGTAGGTGGATGCCAAGCTGAGATTGGTGTATCGTCTGCAATGGCTGCAGCGGGACTTACAGAATTATTAGGTGGCAGTCCAGGCCAAGTGCTTATGGCAGCAGAGATAGCAATGGAGCATCATCTTGGGCTCACCTGCGACCCAATCGGTGGACTAGTTCAGATTCCTTGTATCGAACGTAATACAATGGGTGCAATGAAAGCGATAACAGCCAGTAATTTGGCACTAACTAGTAATCCTGAAGATGCGATAGTTAACTTTGATCAAGTGGTAAAAACCATGTGGGACACTGCACAGGATATGAATGGGAAATACAAAGAAACAGCAGAAGGCGGATTGGCGTTTAATGTGCCGGTGGTTTTTCCAGCATGTTAGATTAGGCTCTAGGATTTCTTAAAAAGATAGTGAACTGATCACTTGGTATCCCATTCAAAAGTTCCACATTAATCACCCTAACGATACATACTACTTCCTGCCAAATAACTCCAAACTACATCTGGAACTAGATACTGGATACTATTTCCTTCTTTTATTTGTTTTCGAATATAGCTTGCAGATATTGAAAGCAACGGCGCTTCTAGGATTGTCACTGACTCATGTTCTTGGAGTTTCCCTAGCTCATAGCCAGGTCTTTTGTAGACGAAAATCTTGTGACTTTGTAATATCTTTTCGTAGTTCTTCCACTTATGGAATGTGCCTAAGTTATCTCCTCCCATGATAAGACAGAACTCGTGATGCGGATATTTTTCTTTAAGATAGGTCAACGTATCTATTGTATATGAAGGTTTCGGCAGATTAAATTCTATATCTGATGCTTGGATACCTGTATTGTCTCCTATTGCTAAATCTACAAGGTGTAACCTATCGTGATCTTTAGCAAGCGATTTCTTCTCTTTATGGGGATTATGAGGAGAAACTATCATCCATATTTTTTCAAGATCACTATGCTCTACCATAAAATTGGCAATTATCATGTGACCAACGTGTACAGGGTTAAATGATCCGAAGAAAAGACCGATTTTCTTTGATTTTGGCATAGTTGAATAAGTTTTGCTTACTAGGTAGGATATACCTAAGGTCAGGTTCTAGATTTTGGCCAACCAGATCAGATTACGATACCGTCTGCCACATAAATTCTAGTTGCTCATCATTACTGGCATTACCAGCATCAACAACTCCTCATTGTCTTTCTGATCTGCTGGAAGTAATATTCCAGCTCTATTGGGAGTGGATAGATTTAGGGTTACATCAGGTGATTCTAATATTCCTAGCATCTCTCCTAAAAACTTTGCGTTGAAACCAATTGTCATTGGTTCGCCAGTGTATGTACAAGATAGTTGTTCTGTAGCCTCATTAGAGAAGTCTAGGTCTTGTGCTGATATCGTCAAGCTATTCTCGTTGATATTAAGGATCACTTGATTGGTAGTTTTGTTAGCATAAATAGCAATTCTTCTAAGAGAATTTTGGAAGTCTCTTCTTCCTAGAGAAAGTACATTTGGATTTTCCACCGGAATTACCGCGTTGTAATCTGGATATTTAGCATCTACTAATCTGCAGATTACTCTTGTATCATCAAAACTAAAGAATGCATTTTTATTATTAAAGCTAAGGTTCACTTCTCCATCATTACTCAAGGCATTTTTCAATAAGTTAAGTGCTTTCTTAGGTATGATGAATGAAGCTGTGTTTTCACTAGAGATGCCTCCGAACGTATACTTCACCAATTTATGAGCATCTGTTGCTACGAATATGATCTTATTAAAATCCACTTGTACAAATACACCAGTCATTGCCTGACGTAATTCATCACTACTTGTAGCGAAGATTGTCTTTGCGATGGCCTCAGACATGATATTAGCATTTAGCTTGATTGTGTCTACATTGTCCTCTTCGGGCAATTGAGGAAACTCATCTGGTGTATCTCCAGCAAGTTTGTACTCACCGTATGATGATTTCAAAGTAATCCCATTCGTTTCTGTATCAAGTACAAAAGTGATCGGTTGCTCTGGAAGTGCTTTTAAAGTCTCCAATAGAATTTTTGCAGGAACTGCAATCTTACCGCTCTCGCTACCTAACACTTCCAACTTAGAAACGATAGTAGTCTCTAGATTTGTAGAAGTTATTGTAAGATTATTATCATTCAGATCAAACAGAAAATCCTCTAGTATCGGCAATACCGGATTAGGGTTGATCGCTCCACTTGCGATTTGCAATTGACTTAATAACTCAGAGGATGACACTTCAAATTTCATAGCACGACATTTATTTTACTACAACCGATACAAAAGTTCTGCCTAGTTGTTTCACAATCAATTTGTAAAGATTGCAAAAATAATTGATTTGCTGACAATGTCCATTCTTATTTGTATTTTCCGAAAGGAAAAAATGAATCTTTTTGGAAAGAGTGCCATTTGTTGGCTGAATCTATAGAGCCATAATCGGGATAGTTCATTTAAACAAACTTGATGTTGAAGTTTTTATTTTGCTTTTGCTTACACAAAGTGCTATTGCAACTACCAATAAATTGTAAGCACCATTATTCTGTGCAGTGCAGTGATTCCACTATATGTTTAACCCGTACTTCACTGCTCCACACCCATGATCATTGAGCTGAGGGGACAGCGATGCCACCTTTTTACCCGACGCAAAAAAATCCAACCCAACCAGTCAAAATAATCATCAAGAGAACTTGTACTTCCCAGGGAACTAGAATTAAAAATAACAATCATTTAGCACAGAATTCGCTTATAACAGACTTTGATTTGGAGATGCAAAAGAACTTGATCCTGATGTTTCTGTTTCTGTTTCTGTTTCTGTTTCTGTTTTACTTCTGCTGGCGCAAAGTCCTATTGCAGCTGCCAATAAATTGCACGCACCATTATTACTTTGCTGTACAGGGATGTTACTATCAGCGTAACTGATTAAGATGGCAAACCTAATGACTTACCTTAATTTGATTGCCGTACTTGAAGATGTTTCACAGAAGCGCATATAAAAAAACTCACTACCTGATATCAATCATATAGTGAGTTTCAATAAGTCTAGTTCTCTTCGATTTCAGCTCACAGATCGCAAGTGGCACATCCCGTAATCCTGCGGGGCGCTCAAGGATCTTACGCATTCATTCTACCTATCCAATCCTGGATCTCTCTTCAAAAACTCATCATACAACAAAGTATGGCGACTCTCTATTGGCACTTTATACCCTTTAATGAATAGGTGTTCAACTTGTGTCTTAGTTTCAAATGGATCGCCGTCGCAGATGAATAGATTGGCTACTTTTCCTTTTTCTAGGCTACCTAATTGATCAGCTACTCCAAAAATCTCAGCAGGTACAATAGTTACTGCCCTTAATGCCTCTTCTACACCCATACCATAAGCCGCAGCGAATCCAGCGTTAAAAGGTAGGTTTCTTACATTCTCTGTTTCGTTTGTTCTGATAGCTACTTTGATGCCCGCTTTCTGCATAATGCCTGCATTTTTGTATGCAATATCATATGACGCAGATGATCTACCAGGGATAGATAATACTGGCCCAGTAATCACGGGCACTCCAGATTCAGCAAGTTCTTTAGTAACTCTATACCCTTCAGATACTCCTGTGAATATAGCATTTACCTTATTATCAGCGACCCATTTGATGGCTGCTTTGATATCTTTATCTTTATTTACTTCTATCATCAAAGGTGCTTCTCCATTTACGATAGGAAGTAGTGCATCCATCTGAGGATTGTAGTCGTCTCTTGTTTTTCTCCCGGCAATTCCAGCGCTATCTATTTTAGCATATTGCACCGCTTTTTTCCAGATGCCATTCAACTTTTTCATAGCTTTCTCACTATCTTTTTTAATATCGTCGTCTTTTCTTCTATCCCATCTACCTCTTCTACCAGTTGCTGGGAAATTCATCTGTACACCTTTGAATCCTGCATACATTTGCTGTGGTGTATATCCATGAAGATTGATTAGCGCTGCTGTGCCTGGAAATAACCCCCCTTCGGTCTTCGCGATCACGGTCGTTACTCCATTCGTCCTAGTAACTGGAATTGAAACAGAATTTGGATTCACTGCAGTCAAAGCCTGCATATGAGGTGTAAAAGACCCTAACTCTCTATAATCTTGCGTAAGTGAAACCGACCCAACTTCAGACAGACCTAGTTTGGTCCCACCATCTATCATACCTGGGTAGATGTGTTTTCCAGTTAATTCTATAGTCGTAGAACCTGCTTCCGCTTGAGAGATAGTTCCGATATCCGCAATCTTTCCATCTTTGATTAAAATATCTCCTTTCATAGTGCCATTTGTGACCGTATGCAATGTAGCATTCTTTAGAAGAAATGTACCTGATTGAGATTTCGCGACCATCTGTGCTTTGATAGAACAAGTCAAAAGAAGAGCCGCTATTATTATATTTAGTCTTTTCATTTTTAATTTATTTTGGTGTGATAAAAGAGATTGCATTTTTTTACCTGGCCTCTTCTACTAATTCAAATCTAGAGATCTTATAGGTTCGAATTCTGGGTTTCAAGTTCTAGGCTTGATATTGACCTAATTATTTAAACAATCTATATCATCATAAAATTACTGTTAATGTTTGTGCCCCGCATGAGATTGAGAAGTCTCTCCTAAGAATAATTCACTGTATACATCTTGCATGCAGCGCTCTTCGTCTTCTGCATTAAGGTTGATAAACGTATCATCAAATTTCTCTTCTGGGTCAATATCAATACGCATATCTTGCGCATCATTACTAATATCAAACCTCACTATTCCATCTACGATTGTCATTTGAGGAATCGCGTATACTGAGAGAGGATGTGCACTGAATATTGCAATATCTCCATCTTTTCCTTTTTCGATTGATCCTACTCTGTCTCCTATTCCTAGTTGTGTAGCAGGATTGATAGTAATAAGTCTAAGAGCTTCATTATCAGTAAGGTCACCATATCGTTGTGTTTTTGCCGCTTCGTGATATAGGTGTCTGATCAACTCACCAGAATCAGAATTGATCGATGTCACTACCCCGTTTCTCACTAAGATAGCTGCATTATATGCTGTACTATAGTAAACTTCGAATTTGTATGCCCACCAATCAGAAAACACAGATGCACCGGCTCCAAATTTAGCTAATTCAGGAGCTACCTTGAACCCTTCATTTACGTGTTGGAAACATAACCTGCTCACTCCATAATCTTCTAATACATTCATAAGCATCAATAACTCATCCGCTCTGTATGAATGGCAATGGATGATTATCTCGCCATCTAAAATATCAACTAGTGTCTCCATTCTACGACTGTAATGAGGTGGAGTTTTGGTTTTTTTGGTATTAAAATCAGTCCAAGACTTTTTGTACAATTGTGCTTCTGAGAATGCTGATCTGAATACTTGCTCTACTCCCATCCTTGTACTTGGAGTGATATTTCTCCCTTCCCCATGCACTCTAATCGGGTTTTCTCCGAGCGCAAACTTGATAGTTCTCGGTGCATTTTTCATCCTAAGATCGTCAGGATCCCAAGTTCCATATCTATGCTTGATGGTTTCACATTCACCACCTATTGCATTGGCAGATCCATGCATTGCGTGAGAGATCGTAACTCCACCAGCTAATGCTCTATAGATTCCTACATCTTGAGGATCTAGTCCATCTCCAACAAAAACTTCTGAAGTCACAGGATTAGTTGCTTCATTAACTGTTTCTAATGCAATATGAGAGTGTGCATCTACGATTCCTGGCATTACGAATTGTCCTTTGGCATCTACTACTTGCGTACTTCTATCTGCAGTAAGGTCTTTGCCTATTTTTTCAATTTTCCCATTTTTGATCAACACATCTGTATTTTCCTTGACACCATCAGTGATCGTGAGGACTGTGCCGTTTTTGATCAAAATACTTCCTGTCTCTTGTGCCGTAACCGTAAAGGCTATCATCATTGCACATAGACTTAATATATATTTCTTCATTGTTCGTTTTTAATATTTGAGAATAATAAGACTGAATTTATTCTGGTTTTTTTGTACCTGTCATCGGGAATGTTCCAAATTCGCCAACGGCCACTGTACCTTCAAATGACTCTCCATCAAAGTCAACACTGATAGAGTACGTCATACCATCTATACTTATATCAAAACTCAATGTTGAGCCATCTAAATTAATATTTGAGCCATCCATAAAATCACCTGGCTCGGCTGAAGAATCAGTACTTACTGTTAGATTATCACCAGACCCTTCAATAACCATCGTTCCAGATTGTGATTCACCTGGAATCTCAACTTCATAAGACCATGTACCAGCTAATTCAACAGTCTCTCCATCTCCTTTTTTCTTCTTTTTCTTTTCTTCCTTATTAAATGTCACTTTACCATCTATAATAAGGTATTTGATTTTTGACTTTTCTTCAAAGTATGGCTTATCAGTTATGAATATATTGGCAATCTTGCCTTGCTCTACTGTACCTGCAATAGCCGATATTCCTAGCAGCGAAGCTGGATTAGTAGTCAATGCCGCCAAAGCTCCATTCTCAGAAAGTCCACCTTTGACCATTCTTAAGAGGTTGTTTCTTATATCTTTTGTCTTAGTATCTAATGTCGAGAAGCTAAAATTGACACGTTGCTTCTCGAACATTGCAGCTTGAGAGACATACTCATCATGAGATTTCATCTTTCTCTCCTTGAGCATTTTCGTTTCAGGATCATCTTCTTTTTCTGGCTTCTTTTTCTTTTTAGGTTTCTCTTTCTTCTCGTCCTTTTTATCTCCTTCTACTTTCTCAACATCACTTTCATCTTCGTTCTTCTCACCTTCATTCTCGTCACTCTTTTTATCACCCTTCTTATCGTCCTCCTCATTATCCACATCATCCTTCTCATCCTTAATTTCTTCAGGAAGATTGAGAGATAAAACAACTGCATTTCCAGATGCAGTGATAGAGCTCATCAAAGGCCAGCCTTGCAGCACACCTGTCAACACCATATTGTATCCCAATTCATTTTGAAGAATCAGTGCTCTATTTACATCTTTTACCTTAGGCGTATAGAAGAAAACTGGCATCTTCTTTTCTACCACAGGATATAACGCTGCCAATTCTTCTGAATGTTTTGGCCTCTCCAGGCCGGTAGGGTTCAATCCATATGCTGCTTTATAATTATTGCTATAGGTGGCGTTTTTGATCAAATCTCTAAACTGCGACATTACGCCAATCGTGGTTGCAGGAAACATTCCCCTTGCAGATTTGAATTGGGCAAATTCTGAAACATTTTCTTTTATGATAGATGCGGATGGGTTGAGATCGCCCGTAGAAAGAACACTCCCCTGACCTGGCAGCATCCTACCTCTAGGTACAACATGAACAAAACCAAAACCAAGCTCTCTCAACTCGCCCATTGATTTATCTAGCTTATCACTGATTGCAGCTCTCACAGTATATTGTGGAGTGATTCCCGCTAGGTCTTTCGGAGGGTTTCCTGGATTATCAACTTTTGGTCTGTCTTTATTTTCTTTTTTTGCCACTCCTGCATGAGAACAAGCATCAATAAACCCTGCATATACATACATAGAATCCGCATCGATCACTTCAGCATCAAACGGAATTGGAATATTAGGCCCAACTGATTTTATCATACCATCTTTGATCAATATGGATGTATTTGATAATACTATTCCTGGCTTTTGCACCACAAAGGCATTCTTTACGTAATACGTTGTTGTGACTTCCTTTGCATCATTGCTATTCTGACTTATAGCAAATTGGAAAGATCCAAAAACTGCTAAAATCATCCATAGTAAACGCTTACAACTAATGTTAGTAATCATATTGTCATGTTTAGTTTCGAATTAATGCAGGAAGATAATAAAATGAAAGGAGTTATATAATCAAGATGAGAATCAAAAAATTAAAATTCGATGAGTCGTTTAATTTCATCGATGAAATTTTGGTTAGATAAATTGAACTCAATTTCAGTATCGTCTTTCAGAGTTTAATTATTTACTATGGTAATTCAACGGTTTGAGGCTAGATAGCTTCTCTGGAGTGCCATAGTTTTCTTGTGCAGGTATGACAGCAGGGCTTCAATATAGGTAACCCTAAGTATATCCAAGGGGGTAGGAAATAACCATGAGTCCAATTTTAATGGGCTACTTGACCCTAAATGGTGACAAAATTATCAAATGCTCGTCCATTATTTATCTAGCTGAGAAGTTACGAAGCTGGAAATACCCTTCCCAGTGTAGGTGGATTAATACATGTAGAATGAAAATCACGTGATATTTAGCAGTTCGTTATTTCAAAACATCACACCCTCTAAAATTATATTCAAAAGACCTATTCTATAGTATCAAAAATACTTATTTCAACTTATATACATATCCTATATTAATGCCCATCGTAACATATTTCTGACTGACATTATTGTTGTCATTACTGAAGTCTGTTGGGTAGTAAGTGACCCTTTGGGCTAGATACAAATCTCCAAATCTACCAAAATTTCGACCGATCATAAATCCTCCAAAATAACTAAGGCCAATTCTCTTTTTGTACATCTCGTTCAGAGAAAGATTAGTAAAACCACTTTTTGAAGTTAATAGATTCCCAGTAGCTCTAGTCATCAAATTAATTTTGACTCCACTTTCTATACCAATATCGAAGCCTCCTAGATATGTACTGTATCCAACAGAAACTGGCAAATCAAAAAGATGAATGTAGTTGTGCTGTCTATTTTTACCCGTAAGTTTTATTTCGCTAATTATTGGACCCTTGATGGTAGTGATAGAATCGCCGTTAGCAGAAACTGTTTGGGAGATTATTCCAATTGTAGTATCCAGCTTGGTATAATTGTATTCTAAATCCATCCTTTCAGAAATTCTAGAATAAGAAATACCCGCCTTCATATAAAATGGTAAACCATCTCGAACCAACATACTGTATAGTCCTAAATTTATTCCCTCTAAAGTTTTTTCCAACTTTTCCCTTTCTTCAAAAGCTTGTAAATTTTCTATTTTTTTATTTTCTAATGTCTTATAAGGTGCAAAAATTCCTATTTCTGGAATCAATGCTAATCTCCAATGCGCATTATCAAATGATGGGCAGTTTATTTTCATTCTTGAGAAAATATTATCACCTTTATCATCTATATCAGCAACATCAATAGATCTCATTGCAATCGAGGATAGGCTCAAATTCTCTCTGGAATTTGACTGCGCTTCATTATTTATTGAAGATTTATAATAAGAGCGACCATTTTCTATTGTTTCCCCTTTCGACCGCTCGGATGAATTGCTAGAAACCATAGTAGATGTGCCAAGTTTAGCCAGATTAGAAAAATCACCTTCCTTTCTAGGTAGTATTCGAGCAGGTTTTTTCTCTATTTGAATAGAGTGTGAGCCGGAAGGTGAATTTGCATGTGCTTCTTTATTTATTTGAAGATTGGATATGTCACTTTTTTCTAGTCTTGATTTATTATTATTTGATCTAACCTCATTTTGATCACTAATTACATCCGCAGTTATTATTAGATGTTTTTTATCGCCTATTTCTATTGCCTTCTTATTTAATATTTCTGTGTTTGCGTTTTGGTAAGCATCAGTTATTCCAGCAGTGTTTTCAAAATTTGGTTTTGTGAGATCATCTTTAGATTGTATTTCTCTATTTTCCGCTAATTGATTTAGATTAAAAGCACTATTACCATCCATCGCTAAGAAAGTAGCAAAAGATCCGAGCAATAATACTGGAATCATAATCCACAATGGAAAAGGTCGCCCTTTCCGATCCAAAGTTATGTTGTCTAAATTTAGGGCAAGCAAAAGCTCATTCATATTGACCTCTTCTTGAGCATCTCCTAGCTCATTTCCTATATGTTTTTCAAAATCAGAATATTTCATTTCATCTTGATTTATATCTTGTGTAAACACTTTACACGTTGATTTTCTTTATTTTGTCTCTCTTCTATTATCTCAATCAATCTTCCTCTAGCTCTACTTAGAGATGCTCT
>CAXBGT010000065.1:0-23952 GCA_963975265.1 uncultured Saprospirales bacterium | reverse complement strand
TGTCAAAGATTACAGAGCTGATAGCATTAATATTACAATGGAGATACCAGAAGATATGACTTATGTATCTGGCAAAACACCCACTAAAAGTTTTGAGAATGAATATGGCAAAATGAACTCCAATCTGATCTATGATGCAGAAGAGAATAGAGTTGTTGCGGATATATATTTTCAGCATAACGCAGGGGCATTTCTTCCTGAATCGGTAGATAGCTACAACGAATTTGTGCATAACTTAAGAGAACTCGTCGATCAAAAAATAATTATTAAGCCAACTGAATAAACCTTGATCATGAAAAACGTAACTACAATTATAATTTTAATCTTTTCCCTAAACATTGCAGTAGGGCAGAAACCAAAGTTTAAGAAAGTAACTAAGGAAGAACTGCAAAAAGAAGTGAGTTCAATAGATTCAATGGCAAAGGCCGAGTTTCTCTTTAAAGGGTGTGAAGTTAGTTTCGAATTTAACAAACGTAGCGGCAGTTTTGATGTATTGTACAGACACCATCAAAGAATAAAAATTTACAAAAGTGATAACAATAGTATGGCAAATTTTTTGGTGCAATACTACCAAGGGGAGAAAAATTCAGATAGTGAGAAGATAACAGACTTAGAAGCTTATACCTTTAATTTGGAAAATGGGAAAGTTATAAAGGAAAAGTTATCAAAGGGGAATATATATGATGAGGAAAAAAATAAGTTTTATAACTTGAAAAAGTTTGCTTTTCCTGCGATATCAGATGGTAGCGTCTTGGAAGTTAAGTATACGTTAAGATCGCAGTATTACTTTAATATTGATGAATTTTATTTTCAATCAGATATTCCTGTTAAATATGCAGAATATACAATTGGCACTCCTGAATATTTCAATTATAATGTCAACACAAAAGGTTTGGTACAAGTGGACGTATCGAAGGAACGAAAACAAGATAATTTCATGTATTCATACATTGAAAAAAATAGGGGAAACAACTCAGTGATGCGAGGTACAGTATCAACTAAACAAGTTCGGAAAACAGAAAGGATTGATTATGCAAAAGAGGTCACCACTTACAAGGTTACTAATGTACCTGCGATAAAAAACGAATCATACGTGTATACAATGGATAACTATAAGAGCTCAATAAGACATGAGCTATTGTATACGAAATACCCCAGAGCTATAATTAAATATTACACTAAGACATGGAACGATATAGCTAAACTGCTGGATGAAAATAATAGTTTTGGTGGCCAGTTAAATTCGAACTATAAGCAATTTAATGATCTGATAGACAGTGTAAATGACATGGAGTCCAATCAAAAAATTCAAACAATATATCAATCTGTACAAGATCAATTCACATGGAATGAGTACCTAGGCCATTATACGGATGATGGTATAAAAAGTATGATAGAAAGTGGGAAGGGAAATGTAGTTGAGATCAATCTGTTACTGGTTAATCTCTTGCGAAAAGCTGGACTTAATGCTCACCCAATGGTATCGAGAGAGAGTTCAACTGGGTTTTTAAACTTCTCTAATCCGAGTATCTCACAGCTTAACTATGTAACAGCGGTCATAGAAAACGAAGGTAACTACATCTATCTTGATGCTTCAGACAAAAAACTAATGATCAACACTCTTCCAAAAAGAGCACTCAATATTAAAGGAATAATAATCAATGAAGAAACGGGGGTTGAGACTGAACTGATGAACCCAAATAAGGGAAAAGAAAATAGGATCTATAGTTTATCTATTGATGGGGAATCACTTAGTGGGATCTACAAACAAACCATAAAGGGTTATGCAGCATATGTTACACGAAATTTATATGGAGTAGAATCTGATTTTATATCCTCCTTAGATACAGAGACAAAAACATTCACAAACTGTATTGTCGAAAACTATGATAGTCGATCTGGGATAAAAGTAACCAGTGATATTAAAGCCGATGGTTTAGTACAATATATTGATGATAAAATATTTGTAGATCTTGAAATTTGCGATGAAAACTTTACAAATCCATTCAAACAAGAGTCTAGAGATTTTGCACTTTTCTTTGACAACACATATTCAAATGTGGATATGATAAAGATTAAAATTCCCGAAGGGTATACGGTTGAGAGCATTCCTAAAAAACTGAATATTGCAACGCCTGACAAACTGATTACGGTCATGATCAATTTTTCGGAAGTTAACGGAGAGATAGCTATGACCAAAAAGTCAACATTATCGGAAACAATAATAAGCCCAAAGTATTACCAAGCTGTAAAAATGATTTACAATCAGGTAGAGTCAAAAATGAAAGAAAAAATAGTTTTTGCAAAGAAATAAGGAGTCGGTTTTATGTGACTGCATTGATGATCTCTGACACCAATTTCTCAACATAATAAGCTCCACCAACAGGGTCCATCACATCTTTGAATCCTGATTCCAGTTCCAGTACATTGTGTATATTGAGAGAGAGGCGAGCATCTTCACTACCATCATACGGAGTCAGCACAGCATCAGCACATCCCATGATTCCAGACATGACTTTATATGTTTTTTCAATTAGATCATAGTCACCTAATTCATTGGAGCCTTCTATGTCATATCTAGCTATTAGGTTGTAATTTGATATTTTGTTTTGGTTTAGTAAAATTCTCAAAGCTCTGAGGCTTGCTATTTCGAATAGTAAATTTTTACTTAAAGTAAAAATTATATCAAATTGATCAATGGAGTTTACTTGTGTTAACAGCGACTTATACTGGGCAACTCTGTCGGATTCGGAGATGTGTATTTCTGTAACCTGACCTTTGCCGATCCACCTTATATTTGGATATTTTGAATTTGCCAAATTTCCTTTTGCTGTTTTTATGTCCTCTATTGCCCACGAAGAACAATCAATCCTTACATCAAGATGTTCCGTCATGATATCTGATAATAATTCAGTAATGTTCATGCGATTTTCGAGAACAAGATTCAACCCATTTGCACCATGATTTAATGATTGTAGAGCAAGAGAATTGACCTCCACAGCATCACCTCCTTTAACAGTTGCCATATTAATCCATGGTTTGAGACCTTCAATAGCATGATAAAGACCATCTACTTCCTCTGCTACAATATTAGGTTCCATCACGATACCTGAATCATACTCAGTTTTTAGATCTTCTAACGATTGACCATCTTTGAGTTTGCTAGCGATGATACGGTTCCATTTAGATTTAGTGCTTAATTCATTGTTACTCATAGATGCAAAAAAACGAAATTAGTACGAGACTTTTGTATGCATCTTAAATTATCGGAATATCGGAGATGTAGATGTGGTCAATTGTTGATTCTTATTTTGAATAAGTGATTTGTTAGACTTGCCATCGCATTTTTAAGGTCATTCGTCATTCTATTTTAGTCCTTGATATAAATATTTGGTAAGTTCTGCAATAGGATGTTATTATTGTATCTACAATTCTAAAATTATGAATCGACTATTTACCTTTCTATTATTAGTGTTTTTATCTGTAGCAGGACAATCACAAGAAAACTGGTCTTTACAAAGATGTATAGAGCACGCCATAGAAAATAACCTTAGCATCGAACAAGCTGAATTAGGAGTGCAATTTGCAGACATAGATGTAACGCAAGCAAAACACAACAAATACCCTACGTTGAATGCAAGTTCATCATTGAATAATAATTTTGGTAGATCGATTGATCCTGTGACAAACGACTTTATAACGCAAAGTTTTGTAAGTAATAATGTAGGTCTACAAACCGGAGTGACTATTTTTAATGGGTTCAGAATTGCGAATTCCTTAAAACAAGCAAAAATTGATCAAAATGCTAGCCTATCTGACCTTGACCAATCAAAAAGAGATATTTCTCTTGCAGTAGCCAACAATTACCTGAGTGCTTTATTCGCAGATGAAAATTTAGCTATTGCAAAATCTCAATTAGAAACAAGCAACGAGCAACTTTCACAAACTGACAAACTGATTAATGCAGGTGTTAGACCTGCAAATGAGTCATTGGATATCTTAGCACAAATAGCAGCAAATGAACAACAAGTTATAGCAGCAGAGAATTCGAAAGTTATTTCCTTACTTGGGTTGAAGCGATTATTGAGACTTGAACCTAATGTATCAATGGTGCTGGAAATACCATCGAATGTCAATGTCGAATCTGACCCCGATATTCTGACTTTCAGTGATGTTTATAATTCTGCACTGCAATCGCAACCAAATGTAAAAGCTGGTAATCTCAGGATCGAAAGCGCAAGAATGGGTGAGAAAATATCAAAATCAGGTATCATGCCAAGAGTTTCAGCTTTCGGATCTGTTGGTTCTAATTATAATAACAAGGCTCAAAAATTTGAAAATTTTAATGATATACTAATAGATACAGATGTAGTTATCAATGGTGATCCAGCTACATTAGGTCAGCTAAGATCTATTCCATTATCTGTTTCAGACAATCCTTATTTCAATCAACTAGAAGAGAACTTATCATATGGCGTAGGGCTTAGCCTTAATGTTCCTATCTACAATAATTATTCAGCTCGATTGGGCATCGAAAGGTCAAAACTGAATGTTCTCAATGCAGAAAATCAAAATGAACAACTGAAAGAGCAGTTGAAAACAACTGTTCAACAAGCTTTGGCAGATGCAAGAGCATCAAAAAGAAAGCTGAATGCTTCTGAGAAAAGTGTTGATGCCAGTAATGCATCTTTCAACAATGCAGAAAAGAGATTTAATGCTGGTACAATTAATACATTTGAATATGTAACAATAAAGAATGCCTTGGCTCAGGCTGAAGTTAATGCAGTGATTGCGAAATACGAATATTTATTTGCCTTGAAGATTATTGATTTTTATATGGGTAAGCCAATCAAATTATAATATCGTCATACAGGATATTTCAATAAAGAAAACGACAACTCAACTTTCATACAAATGGAAAAGAACAAAAAGAAGAAGAAATCGAATAAGTGGCTCATCATTGGATTGATAGCTGTTATTGGTGCGATGGTTGCTGCTGCCATCTTCAAAGGAAAAAGCAAACCCAAGGGAATAGAAATCACAGTTGAAAAGGTAGAAAAAAGAACTATAAAAGAAACAGTTTCTGCAAGTGGTAAAATCTTCCCTGAAACGGAAGTCAAAATTAGCTCTGATGTATCTGGAGAGATAGTAGAACTTTATGTTGAAGAAGGAGATAGTGTGTATACTGGTCAACTTCTAGCAAAGATAGATCCGGATGCTTATTTCTCAGCAGTAGAGAGAGGTCAAGCTGGACTTAATTCTGCAAAATCTACCTTAGCAAATACAAAGGCTAGTATAGAAAATAGCCGTGCGCAAAAAGAACAGATAGTAGCGCAATTAGAAAATGCGAGGACTATTAACAATCGAAATGAAAAACTTTTAGCTGATGGTGTAATCAGCCAAGTGGACTATGAAACGTCACAGACCAATGTTAGACAACTAGAAGCTAACCTAAGGTCCGCAGAAGCTAGTATCAAGTCCTCAGAAAAAAGTGCAGAGGGTGCAGGTTTTCAGGTTAAAAGCTCAGCTGCAAGTCTGAAAGAATTGAAGACTAATCTAAGCCGTACATCTATCAAGTCACCTACAAATGGTATCGTGTCTAGCTTGTCAGTAGAGCAAGGAGAGCGTGTGGTTGGTACTATACAAATGACGGGTACGGAGATGATGCGTGTCGCTAATCTGAATAGTATGGAAGTGCAAGTTGACGTAAGTGAAAATGACATTTTAAGAGTAAGTCTTAATGATGAAGTTGATATAGAAGTAGATGCATACTTAGATGAAAAATTCAAAGGAGTTGTGACAGAAATAGCAAACTCTGCATCTAATATCTCAAGTGGTGGCGTGAGTTTGAATACAGATCAAGTGACAAATTTTATTGTCAAAATCAGAATCGATCCTGCATCTTATAGAAAAATGTTGACTGAAAGCAAGAAGTACCCATTCCGGCCTGGCATGAGTGCTTCTGTGGATATCTTCACCAATGAAGAGAATGATATCCTCACTGTGCCAATCCAATGTGTGACAGTAAGAGAAAAAGATGAAGACGACGACGATAAGAAGAAGGATCGAGACGACGAAGATCTGATTGAAATTGTGTTTGTTATGTCTGGCGATACAGTAAGAATGGCTGAGGTGATTACAGGAATCCAAGATGATGAGTATATCCAAATCTTATCAGGAATAGAAATAGATGAGGATGTAGTGACTGGTCCATATTCTGCAGTTTCTAAAAAACTTAAAGAAGGGAAAACTGTGAGAATCAAAGAAGATAAAAAGAAAGAGAAAGAAGAGGAAGAAGATTAATATTTTTCTAATAGAGAATATTTGTACAAATGTCTGGCAACTGAATTGATGTCAGACATTTTTATGTGCAGTGTATTAGTGCTTTGGATTAAACAGAAAAAATCATTTCGAAAAGATTTGAATAATTATTATCACCTAATAAAACATTAAACCATCTTGATAAATATCAATCTTATTTGAGTTAATGTATTATTTCTCTGATACTAATCGTTAATTTCGTTGTATGCGATCTATTTTATTGGTAAGTTTTTTGTTTTTGATGACCCACGGTAATCTTATCGCTCAGCATGCTTATGAGCAAATGAAAAGTGCTCCTTTAGCTGATGTGCTAAAGTATGTTGAACAAAAAAATAAAATCATATTTTCATTTGAGTCTGAGTCCATAGAGGGCTATGCTATTGATATTCAATCTGGAAAGTACTCTTTACAGGCAGTTTTGGATTTGATATTTGATCAAACAAGACTTACTTATGAAATTATGGATGGGCAACATATATTACTCACTCCAGCAAGTTTAAAGTTAGAGCAAAATTATGTCTGTGGATATATTTATGATAGGAAACTAGAAAACCCTGTTATTTTCGCCACCATTTTTAATGATAATAAAACAAAAGGAACAGAGACAGACACAAGAGGATATTTTAACATGGAGGTATCCAATGATGATAGATCAATCTTTGTTTCATATCTTGGATACCAACAATTAGAAATTAAATTAAACATCAATATTGGTTCAGATTGTGCCACCTATTATCTTGATGAAAAAGTTGTAGCGTTTGAAACCATAGTGCTTACAGAATACTTATCGGATGGAATAAAACAATCTCCAGATGGAAACACAATCATATTTCAACCATCTGAGATGGACATGTTACCAGGTGCAGTAGAGCCAGATATTTTGTCTTCTATTCAATTTCTCCCAGGAATAATAAGTTCAGATGAGACACTTGATGGTCTAAGCGTGAGAGGGGGGACAGCGGATCAAAATTTGGTGCTGTTCGATGGAATACCAATGTATCACACGAGTCACTTTTTTGGGACTGTTTCAGCATTTAATCCATTTATCATAGATCAAGTACATGTACACAGAAGTGGAATAGGGAGCGAGTATGGCGGGCGGGTTTCTAGTGTGATCGATATACAAAGTGATAACAAGATCGCAAGTGAATTCGAAATAGGTGCAGGGATCAACTTTACGCATGCATATGTGAATACAAATGTACCTTTATGGAAAGGATCGTCTTTTTTATTCTCAACACGTAGAAGTATTACGGATATTTGGAATTCTCCTACATTTATCAAATATGCTGAAAAAGTATTTCAGGGCACTAAAGTAGATGATGCTGATTTTAACAATGCTGGAATCCCTTTCAATGACGAATTTAGATTCAACGATGTTAACTTTAAGTGGAAGTGGGAAATAGGTAAAAATAAATTTACAATTTCTACTTTAGGAGCACTTAACATTCTTAATTATCGTGCCGAAATTCCTGAATCTGATGCATTTTCAGTTGATTTCTTAAATCTTAGAAACGGAGGTTTTGATATGAGATGGGAGAGACAATGGTCAAATAGATTCAGTTCTTCTATTGATTTTACAAATTCAGAATATAACTATGATTATAATCTATCTTATAGGTTGATAGATCAAGCTGATTTGCCACCTCCTATTACAATTGATACTAAAAATAGAATTAGAGATGGTGGGTTTAGTTGGCAAAACGAGCTTACTTTACGCAATGGGCAAAATGTTAAATTTGGTTACCAGTTTACTGAAAACATCATAGATCTTACATTTAGAAGTAAAAATTTTAAGCAAGAGACAGAAAATGGTGAAATGTTCAGAAATAGTCTTCATTCATTGTTTGGGCAGTATTCACTAACAATACCAAAACTCTTGCACCTTGATGTAGGTTTGAGATATGCATATTCGGACATAATTAAAAACAACTATTTTGAACCTAGGATTTCGCTCATAACAGATGTTTCTCCAGTGTTTAAATTAAAACTAAGTACAAGTAAGCATTTTCAGTTCGTAAGCCAATTAGTAGCATTTGATATCAATCAATTAGGACTGAACAGTCAGATCTGGGTAGCTTCGAATAATAAAGGAATCCCGGTTATTGAATCTAATCAATGGATGGGAGGATTTCTTTATAAGAAAGATAATTGGACACTTGATGTCGAAGGCTATGTGAAAGAATTGGATGGCATCACGACTTTGACCAACAATTTTGTCTCTCTACCAGAACAGCCACCATTTAGCATAGGTAAATCCAGAATCAGAGGAATAGATCTGTTACTCAAACGAAGAATAGGCAGATACAGAACGTGGCTCAGTTACACATTATCACAGGCACTTTATGACTTTGTATTACTTTCACCGGAGGCAGTACCAGCATCTCACGATCAAAGTCAGGTAATGCAATGGGTGCATACTTATAAAATCAAAGACTGGGAGTTCTCAGTAGGTTGGCAAACTCGAAGTGGTCTACCAACTACTTTAGCTAAAGGAGTGGTTGAAGAATTAGATGAAGAGGGCCAACAGACATGGTCCATTGACTACCAATCTCTTAATTCAAGTAGATTACCTGCATATCGAAAACTTGACGCATCTGTTGTTTATAATTTTGGAAATAAGAGCAAATTTCATGGCTTCGTTAGTGTCTCATTTCAGAATATCCTAAATCGAGATAATATAATAGGCAAACAATATATTTTGGGAGATGAAAGTGAAAATGGAGTACCAGAATTGATAGAAATTAATAAACTGGGTCTTAAAATGACTCCTAATGTCTCGCTTAATATTAGATATTAGAGTATTCACAAATTTTTGTTTAAGTACCTTACTAATTTGGAGCGTTGTAAGTTTTTATTTTCCAATACCAATTATCCCGAATACTGGGAAAGTTGTAACTGGATGAGCGGACAGCCTAATTCAATTAGGCTGCAGTCGGCAAAATCACCATAATCCTGCATAATGCTGCATAATCCTGTATGATTATTCTTTGACAATTTTAGATAGTAGGAAATAGAAATTTTTCAGCTTTTCTCTTATTCCAATTGGTACAACCAGTATTCAATTGTCGGTAATTCTACAAGGCGTAGAAACTTTTTTCTTTAAAACTAATTGCTCAAAAGATATTTTAACATACCTTTGCGCATGGAAAAGAACTTTGCAACCACTCATAGCCACATTTCTGAGGCACTTACATTCGACGACGTACTATTAATTCCATCGTATTCTGAGGTTTTACCTAGGGATGTGGATATTTCTACTCAATTTACGACTGATCTAAGACTCAATGCTCCTATTGTATCTGCAGCAATGGATACAGTAACTGAGTATCAGCTTGCTATTGCAATTGCTCGTCAGGGAGGTATTGGTATAATTCACAAAAACATGTCCATCGATGCTCAAGCAGAAGAAGTTCGTAAAGTGAAAAGATCAGAATCAGGAATGATTATAGATCCTGTGACACTTGGTCATGATGCACTAGTTCGAGATGCTTTAGGATTAATGAAGCTACATAAGATTGGAGGTATACCAATTGTAAATTCGACAGAAAAGCTAATTGGTATCCTTACCAATCGTGATCTAAGGTTTGAAGTAGATAAGATGAAAAAAGTCAGTGAAGTAATGACAACTGAAAATCTTATAACTGCTCCAATTGGTACAACGCTAGAACAAGCAAAAGCCATTCTTCAGAAGCACAAAATCGAGAAACTTCCTGTCGTTGATGATAATAACATCTTGGTAGGTCTCATTACATATAAAGATATACTAAAAGTAGAAAACTACCCAAATTCAAGTAAAGATGGACATGGTAGACTTGTCGTTGGTGCCGCAGTAGGTGTAACGAATGATATGCTAGATCGTATGTCTGCATTGGTAGGAGTAGGAGTAGATGCTATTACAATAGATACTGCCCATGGACATAGCAAAGGCGTACTTGATGCAGTAAAAAGAGCAAAGGAAAAATTCCCATATCTACAAATTATCGGTGGAAACGTTGCTACAGGAGCGGGTGCAAAAGCACTAGTAGATGCTGGAGTAAATGCAGTGAAGGTAGGTGTTGGTCCAGGATCTATTTGTACTACTAGAATTGTAGCTGGTGTAGGTGTTCCACAATTATTTGCAATCAAAAATGCATATGAAGGGATCAAAGGAAGTGGCGTGCCGATCATAGGCGATGGAGGCATAAGATATACAGGAGACATAGCTAAGGCATTGGCAGGAGGGGCAAGTACTATCATGGCAGGATCGCTTTTCGCGGGTACAGAAGAAGCACCTGGAGAAGCATTGATTTATCAAGGAAGAAAGTTTAAAGTATATAGAGGGATGGGTTCTCTTGGAGCTATGGAACTTGGGTCGAAAGACAGGTACTTCCAAGATGTAGAGGATGACGTAAAAAAACTTGTTCCTGAAGGAATTGAAGGTAGAGTGCCTTTTAAGGGTACAGTTGGAGAAGTTATGGTACAATACTTAGGAGGCCTCAGAGCAAGTATGGGTTACTGTGGGGCCGGAACTATAGCTGACATGAAAAAAGCAACTATGGTGAGAATAACCAATTCTGGTATGATGGAGAGCCATCCTCATAATATTTCTATCACTAAAGAAGCACCTAATTACTCAAGAAGATAAGATTATGAGATTTTGGGAATGAGAATATTTAGGACACATGCTATATTCTTTATTTCAACAATTCAATAATTCTGCAATTCAACGACTATATATGCTTTCCATACAAGGTGACGATTATTTCATGAGGCAAGCGCTCAAAGAAGCTCAAAAAGCTTATGATGAAGATGAGGTTCCGGTAGGAGCAGTTATCGTTTTTGATAAGAAAATAATCGCTAGAGCTCATAATCAAACAGAGATGCTCACTGATGTCACTGCACATGCTGAGATTCTCGCTGTTACTGCAGCATCAGATTTTTTAGGAAGCAAGTACTTACAAACATGTACATTATATGTGACTTTAGAGCCATGTATCATGTGTGCGGGAGCAGCGTTCTGGGCACAATTTGGAAGGGTTGTTTATGGAGCGGGTGATGATCAAAGAGGTTTTATGAGGTATGGTAGAGAGTTATTACACCCAAAGACAAAGATCGAATATGGGGTGCTGCATGAAGAATGCTCTCAAATAATGAGACGGTATTTTGAGGAAAAGCGGGTGTAGTAAAGGTCTACATAGTAATCCTGATGAAATAAAGTTGATCTTTGATTTAAGATAATCCATAGTTTAAATAAAAGTTTGATTCGTATTTTGGAGTGTTACGAACAATTATATACCAATAAATAAGCTTTAATCGGGTTCTTAAAAGATTACGAAGGCAAAAAGCCAACTATGGTATTTTAGAAGGGTATATTTCAACATTACTAGAAAAAGATGTAATAATCATAGGTCTACCAGAATCAGAAACCAATGCAGAAGAAACCAATTCAATAATTGATATTGTAGATATTATAATAATGGAATCTCTATTTAGAAGATTTCTAATTTTCAGGATTTTTGAAACTGAGCACTTTTTTTCAGCAAATAAATGATATTAACAATTTTCAGATCATTTCTCTAGGTTATAATTTTAATTGTTTTAAAACATAATTGATAATTATTCTTAAATATTAAATATTTCTTCACTAAAATAATATTCTGCAATTCCTTAAGTGATTAATTAATAATATTGCTACAGATAATCTAGCCACACATTTCACCAACATTTTCTAATTTCATATTCATTCATTTTTTTGATGTTAATCATTAAAACCAAAACCTATTGCAACCCCTTAAAATACATGCCTTTGGATAGCTAAATTGATAAGAAATATCCATACATTTGCACCAAATTTGAGAAAAGACTGAAATGGAGGTTTAAAGAATCCACTTTTTCTTTCTCATTAACAATAATTTTATAGCACAATATGTCTGTAATTCGAATAGCTTCTAGGTATGCAAAATCTCTTCTTGATCTAGCCAAGGATCAAAATGTGATGGATGAGGTAGTAAGTGATATGGAAGGGTTTTCTAAAATGGTAGATAACAGAGATCTATACTTATTGCTCAAGAGCCCCATTATAAATATTGGTAAGAAAGCTGAGATCTTTGATGCTTTATTTGACGGTAAGGTGAATAAGCTTACAAAGGCATTTCTTGATATCGTACTAAGAAAAGGTAGAGAAGGTCTTCTTCCTGAGATCGCTGCTGAGTTTATGAATCAGTACAAATCGATGAAAGGTATTTCATCAGTAATCTTGACCACTGCTGCACCAATAAGTGCTGCGGCGTTAGAAACAATCAAATCTAAGTTACTTGCAAGTACAGCTACAGATCAAGTAGTAGAGGTAGAAACTAAAATAGATGAGTCTATCATTGGTGGATTTATTGTAGAAATAGGGGATAATTTGATCGATGCAAGTGTATCTCACAAGTTAGCTGAGTTGGCGAAAACGATGACCAATAAAGAATACCTAAAAGCAATATAAACGCATAGTATTGGTAGCTGATCTCTTTCAAAAGTACTGAAGAAGAATCCAAAACAGTGTGACAAGTAGTCAAGTAGACTAGTTTAAAAATAAATATAGAAATCACTTTTTCTAAAAGCTTAGCTTGAAATAGGAGTGAAACTGAATTAAATAATACAACAATTTTAAAATTCAATAGATATGGTTGATGTAAAGCCTGATGAAATCTCTGCAATCCTGAAACAACAACTTTCTGGATTCAAATCAGAAGCGGAACTAGAAGAAGTAGGTACAGTACTCCAAGTAGGTGATGGTATTGCTCGTGTATACGGGTTGTCAAAAGCTCAAGCCGGTGAGTTAGTCTCATTCGAGAATGGTACTAATGCCATCGTTCTTAACCTTGAGGAAGACAACGTTGGTGTAGTACTTTTAGGATCGGGTGACGGTATTAAAGAAGGATCTACTGTACGTAGAACTAACAAGATCGCCTCTATCGACGTAGGAGAAGGAATGTTGGGGAGAGTAGTAAATCCTCTTGGTGAACCTATCGATGGAAAAGGACCAATAACTGGTGATAAGTATGAAATGCCTTTAGAGCGTAAAGCTCCTGGTGTAATTTACAGACAACCAGTAAGTGAGCCATTACAGACGGGTATCAAAGCGATCGATGCGATGATTCCAATTGGTAGAGGACAGAGAGAGCTTATCATTGGTGATAGACAAACTGGTAAAACAGCTATTGCAATTGATACGATCATCAACCAAAAAGAATTTTACGATAGAGGAGAGCCTGTATACTGTATTTATGTAGCTTCAGGTCAAAAAGCATCTACAGTAGCACAAGTAGCGAAAGCACTTACTGAAGCTGGAGCAATGCCTTACACTACTATCGTTTGTTCAGCAGCATCTGATCCTGCACCACTTCAGTTTTACGCACCATTCTCAGGAGCGGCGATTGGAGAGTTTTTCAGAGATACAGGAAGACCTGCATTGATTGTTTTTGATGATCTATCAAAACAAGCAGTTGCATATAGAGAGGTGTCACTACTTCTTAAGAGACCTCCAGGTAGAGAGGCATATCCTGGTGATGTATTTTATCTTCACTCAAGATTATTGGAGAGAGCTGCAAAAGTGATCAATAACGATGAGATCGCAAGAACAATGAATGATCTTCCAGAATCTTTAGCTAAATCTGGTTTGGTAAAAGGTGGCGGGTCATTGACTGCACTCCCTATTATCGAAACACAAGCGGGTGATGTATCTGCATATATCCCGACTAACGTAATTTCAATTACAGATGGTCAGATATTCTTGGAGTCTAACTTATTTAATGCAGGTATCAGACCAGCTATTAATGTAGGTATCTCAGTATCAAGAGTAGGAGGTTCTGCACAGATAAAATCGATGAAAAAAGTAGCGGGTACACTTAAGTTGGACCAAGCACAATTTAGAGATCTTGAAGCGTTTGCTAAGTTTGGATCTGATCTTGACCCTGCAACACGTGCAGTACTAGAGAAAGGAAAGAGAAACGTAGAAATTCTTAAGCAACCTCAATATTCTCCTGTATCTGTAGAAAAGCAAGTAGCTATAATCTACCTAGGATCTAAAGGTCTATTATCTGATGTACCAGTTAATAAAATAATGGAATTCGAAGAGACTTTCTTAACTGCTATGGAAACACAAGCTCCAGATGCACTCGAATCCCTAAGAAAAGGAAAGCTTACTGATGAAGCTGTGGGAGCAGTGGAGAGAATCGGTGCTGAAATCTCAGCGCAGTACAAAGGGTAAGTAAGTTAGTTGATAGTTATTAGTTATTGGTTGATAGTTCATAAGGGATATTGATGGCTAATATTTTTTCAACTTATTTAATAGTAATTTTTTGTAATTGTTATACGTGGATGTTGTCGAATTATTGGCAACTATCAACGATCAACTTGCAAACTAACAACTAAAAATGAGTGGACAATTAAAAGAAGTAAGAGAAAGAATCACCTCTGTAAAATCAACGCAACAGATCACTAAAGCCATGAAAATGGTATCTGCAGCAAAGTTGAGAAAAGCGCAACAGGCGATTACAGAGATGAGACCATATGCAGATAGATTGAATAAGATGTTGCAAAACATTTTGTCTAATCTTGAAGGTGATGCTACTACAACTTTCGGAATTGAGAGAGAAGTAGAAAATGTTGCAATTGGTATAGTAACATCCAATAAAGGACTTTGTGGAGCTTTCAACGCGAATATTACAAAAGCGGTTATCGCTAAGATTGAGGGTGAATATGCTGTTCAAGCTGCCAAAGGAAACGTAACGATCGTTGGTCTTGGTAAAAAAGGATTTGATGCAATAAGAAAGAAATACCCAAATCTACAGTTCGTAAACGAGCATGTTAGTATCTTTTCTGATTTGACATTTGATGCAATATCAGCAGGAGCCAGTCATTTGATGGACGGTTTCTTAGATGGGACTTATGACAAAGTAGAAGTTGCATACGGTAAATTTAAAAATGCTGGGCTACAATTTCCTCAATGCGTACCATACCTGCCTGTTCCAAAAATGGAAAAAAAAGAAGGTGCTTCTAAAACCAAGGCAGATTATATCTTCGAACCTGGAAAGGAAGAACTACTTGAGCAATTGGTTCCTAGTATCCTTCAGACTACATTCCAAAAGTATGTTCTTGATACGCATGCATCAGAGCATGGAGCAAGAATGACTGCGATGGATGCTGCCACTGAAAATGCAGAAGAACTAGTAAAAGATCTGAAAATCACATATAACAAAGCAAGACAGGAAGCCATTACAAAAGAGCTTTCTGAGATCGTAGGTGGTGCAGCTGCATTAGCGGGATAAAAGCGTGGCTTGTTCGCAGAACAAACGCGCATACTGAGCGAAATAATTGTAGCGTGGCTTTTCTGCAAGAAAAACACGCGGGATTATTTTGCGACACTGCACATTTTCTTTAGATACAGAAATTAAAAAATATAGAAAAGGCTTACCGGAAGGTGAGCCTTTCTTTGATTACAATTATGCTCACCGATCTTCTCTAATGTTGAGCTGAATGATCTACGAGCTTGAAGCACCAAAATGGAAGATCATTGAGCTGCTTGCTTGTCCTACCTCTAACTACCTAAGCCCTAAAAAAAAAGAGCGCCAATCCAAAACTGGTGCTCCTTCAGTAGCTCAAAAAACTTAAGCCAATAACTTCGTCAGATTCTAATAGGCCCCATATCTAGCCACCAAACTCTCGTCTTTTTCCTTACTTATAATCTCATTCAATATCCCTTTTAACATAGAAACTCTCTCCTCATTTTCCTTCTCAGCCTCATCGTCAACCATAGCTTCACCATCTTCCGTAAATTTATTTTTGATAGAATTCAAAGTATTTGTAGCTAGATATCTTCGGTACATATTATCGTCCTCGATTCCCATGGTCTTTAGCATATCAACTCGTGAAAGGATGGTTTCTGTATCTTGATTAAGAAGTAGGTCACTATATCTACCGAATACGCTGAAGAGCTGGTAGATATCAATCTTTGTTAAGTTATCTTCAATATAAGTAAGGTATTTGCTGTCACCCGTTTCAGCAAAGAAACCTGCTAATTGGCCTACTATCGCTGGTGAATTGTCAGACATCATCATTTCAGCATGCTTGATTCCTTTGGCAGGATCATATTCATAGATAATATCTAATGCTGGTTTTAGGGGACTGTAGGCTTGCTCATTTTTTAGAACTGCTTCAGCTAGTGGGACGGCTTTTTCACCCATCTCACGGCTATATTTCATCAAGGCATTTGCACGCACAGAAGAATGTGGATCTTCGGTTATTAAGGATTTAATTTTATCCATTTCTGACATGCTTGCAGTAGTTACACCTAAATTTCTCAAAATGTGATGTTTGTCTTCGATTAATTTGCCTGCTACATTTGCAATTCCTGGATTGCCATTCAGCATGTTAGCAGCTATCCTCTTATCAAAGTGATTTGGTGAGTATTGAAGTAAGGCAAATAGTTCGGTACTGTCTCGATCTTCTCTCACTTCACCAAGTAAAGTAGACTTGCCATCTAAAACTGTAACCAATGGTCTTTCACCTATGCCACTGATCGTGATTGTATCCTTTCTAGCATCAATCACTACAGAATGATAAGAAATATTTCCGTTTTGATCATAAATTGCCGCTTCTAAAGGAAGAATAAAGATTGGTCTATGATTATCGGCATCTTGTATTTGACTTGTATAAATCTTTACCTTACCATCAACATAGTCATATGATACATCGATGATAGGATGTCCTTGATCAAAGTACCACTGATCGAAAAACCAATTAAGATCTTGCCCAGTTGTATCTTCAAATGCCATTCTAAGTTCTGCCGTTTCTACAGCTGTGAATTCATTGTCTTTTAGATATTTGCTCAGAGAAGCGAAGAAAGCTTCGTCTCCTACTATTTGTCTCAACATATGAAGGACTAAACCACCTTTATTATAACTGTGTGCGTCAAACATGTCCTCCTTATCTGCATATCCATAGTGGATGAGTGGGTGTGTACCTGACTGCTGTGCCATATAGAAGTACCCTTCCATCTCTGATAATCTGATCGCATCAGCAGCATCTTTACCGTACTTGTGTTCGTACCATAGATATTCGCTATAATTGGCAAACCCTTCATTTAAGGTAAGGTTAGCCCATGATTCGCATGTGACCAGATCACCAAACCAATGGTGAAATATTTCATGTGCTACAATCTGATCATTTTCATTATCTATGAGTTCTCTCTTGGTTTTCTGTACAAAATCTCCAAAAATTACGCCTGTAGTGTTTTCCATTGCACCAGACACATAGTCTTCAGCGATCACTTGACTGTACTTATTCCATGGATAAGGGTAATCCAGTAAATCTGAGAAAAAAGTCAACATCTCACCGGTATGGTTGAATATCTCTTTCGCATGCTCTTCGTAAGGAGGATCGACCATGTATTCCAGTAATTTTCCATTCCAGGAATCTTTGACTCTAGCAAAATCACCGATCATCATCATAAAGAGGTAGGGAGCATGAGGCTTATCCATCTTCCAGTAATCAGTCTTGGTACCATTTCCGTTTTTACGAGAAGAAACCAACTCTCCGTTTGACAATGTTTCTAATCCTTCTTCTACTGTGATGTAGATCTCCTGTGTACACCTTTCGTTCGACTTATCGAAAGTTGGAAACCACTTACTGTTATTTTCAGTTTCACCTTGGGTCCAGATTTGTCTTGGTTTGTCAAGTACTTCATTCATTGGATTGATAAAGAAAAGACCTTTGTCTGATGTGATGGCTGCACTTCCACCGATAGGACCCTCGTTCGGTTGAGCCGTGTAATCTATATAAAGGTTGATCTTCTGGCCTTTCTTATAAAACTTATCAAGGATCACAGTCAGTTGTTGCCCATCATAATTATGCATCAAAGACATACCACTCTTACCTAATTTTATCTCATGAATTATGAACTGCTTGGCATCCAATACCACTTGATTGATAGGGTAGAACAATGGCTCTAAATCCAAATATGCTTTTCCCAACAAATGTTGTTTTTCCCAATCAAACGCAACCTCTAATTTGGTGTGAAGTAGATCATAGTATCGTGTAGCCTCCGGATTATAGAGAGGAAGAACAAAGTCATCTTCTTCCCCTTCCACATAAACGGGAGCGGACACAGTTAGTGTGTCGAGTAGTTCTTCTTCGTAATCGAAAGGGGCTTCGTAGACAACTTCTTTTGTAGTACCGCATGATGCGAGGACTAGCACTATGGCTAGTAGTGAGAGCTTGTTCATGTATTAAGTAATTTGTAGTGTTTGTGGGCGCGAAGGTAGGAGAAAAGATTAATGTTTTATAACCGAATTAAATAAGATTTTTTCAATAGAAGAGGGTATTAAAAGTACTTTTTATCAAGGAGTCAAATTTTTCTAGAAATCTGACGGACTATTGTTTGATCTTTTATTTTGTCATCATCCGCTAAAAGGAGAGCTTTACTGATAATAATAGATAATCCACGGTCTCCTTCGAATGGTAGAAATACTTTAGCATCCTTTTTGCGCCCATCTGGCACAATGCACAGATATTGATCATTGGGCGTCATAAGAATGTTAGTTGATCCTAGATGAATTTTATAAGATCTGATTTTACCTTTTACAAGAAGCCATTTATCCTCTATTTTTGCAACATCTGATATTTTTAACCTTGGTACTAATATCTGAAGGACTTCTTTTCTAGTTTTAGCCACTTCAATTAGATCTCCAAAAGAGTATGATGCCCAATAGCTTCTTCTTTGTGAATCACCTTGATTATCACTCCATTCAGGATCGTTTCCTACGCTTGCCACTCCTACAAATAGATCGACATCCCTCATGGTTTCTGAGAATACTATTTTAGGTACATCTTCTACATCCATCGGTGATCCTTCTTTCTCAAATCTTACTTGATCTGTGCCGAGATATAACATCACACCGGCATCAGTCGTATCATCAGAATATCCTTCATCTACTAGCCAGAACTGACAATTGATGTCATATTTCGGAAGCTGTTTTCTAACAATACAATCTGACCCATGATCCCATGCACCTATAAGTGTATGCTTCCATCCGCGACCAGCTGCTAACGCATTGAGCTGATGTTGTTTGATGATATGGGCCGCCATTCTGTTGCTATATGTCTTAGTGTTCACTTCTGGGGGTGTCACGACATAGACTTCTCTATATGCCTGCTTGAACGGCTGTTTGATCTTATGGTCAAGTAAATATTGCCTCCATGCAACAACCAGATCTCTGCCAGAATTAAGAGGGTGCCATAGCTGAATATTGGTATCATCATTTGTATTAATAACTTTCCCTTCTACAGTTTCCCAATGATCAGCACACCATATTCCTACATCAATATCTTTACTATTTATGATATTCCAGATTAAGGTTGACGTAATTTGATAACCAACTCCATGGTTAAGGTAATTTTTCAAAAACCTAGCGTATTCTAAAATTCCATCCTCTAGATATGAATTTTCAAGCCGATCTCTTAGTACAGTTGTAGAACGCTGGACCTCTTTTATTTCTGCTTTGGTCTTTTTTAGTTTGAGTGAGAATTTGGAATTAGATTTAATAAATGAAGGTGCTGTTTTTTGTTCTTTTCCATCGGGTTTTATCCACGTTTGTTCGACTTTGCCTAGTCCAATTATTGACATCTTAAGTTTGTAATCATCAAACAGAACTACTTTTTCTCCTGCCTCATACCCATATTCTGAGAAGGCCATTTCTTCTAATTCGGTAGAAGTTACGCCTCGTTTCTTTGATTCTTGATCTAGGTATTTGTCAACTAGTTTTTTGGTGGATGGCTGTTTTACTGCGAGTTTGAGCGCCACCAATTTGCTGAGGCCAGTTGTCCCTCTTGAAGCAGCTAATGTATACACACATTCATTCCCAATAGCCTGTGCAGTCTGACCAATACTAGGTATTTTTTTGTAAGATCTTACACCCGCTCGATATAAGTACTCAAGAGTTTCTTTATCACTAAATATGGATAGAGACCAAATCACCCCTTTTATGATATTCTGATGTTCTATAAAGTCTTTATCATCAGACTTAGAAGTCCATGAATAATGATTATTCTGATGTTCTGTTATGAAATCCGTTTCTTTTAACCCTATAAATGCTTCAAGTGTATGCTTACCGGCTAGGCGATGAATCTGTTTTTCTTTATCAGATTGTTCAGAAAATACTTTATCAAATGATTTCTTAGGTTTAGAACCAGTGACTTTTTTTAAGGTGCTCAAATTTAAAGTAAGCCAATCAATCGTACTTTTGTTCTCATCTACTACCTTTGCTAGAGCTTCTCCAAATGGACCATTAGATGAAAATTTAGAGTCATTATTCTTATCATACTTTTTGTCTATGAATTCCTTAATCTCTTTTTTAACATAAGAGAATTTTCCTCGTGTAGCTAATGCAATTAATTCTTTTTTTATCTGATTTCTTTCTTGTGCAGTGGCTTTGATCTCATCTAATGAATTTACAACCTTGTTGAG
Source organism: uncultured Saprospirales bacterium (assembly GCA_963975265.1). Classification (GTDB taxonomy): domain Bacteria; phylum Bacteroidota; class Bacteroidia; order Chitinophagales; family Saprospiraceae; genus CAJXUU01. The sequence continues at coordinate 3,140 of CAXBGT010000065.1, read as the reverse complement.
CAATAAGGTAACAGGAAAATCATAAGAGCCTTGAAATTTGTCAATTTCGGACGAAATTGTACGAATTACTTCACAGATATTTGAATAGTTTCCTATAAGGAATTTCGATCTACAATGGTTTTTAATTAAGGTAGTTAAGAAATTTCTAGTATGTTCTTTATTTAAAGGACCGTTATCATGAATGAATAACGGATATAGCTTATTTTTCGATGGGTGCAAACCACCTAGAATTTTAAAACAATCTAAGAGAAACAAGGTCTTCTCTTCATCAGATTTATTTTTCAGTGCCTTGTAAGCACTCGATCCCGACATGACCATATCATAATAATAGCCATGGTTACTAATTTCAGATTCCTTTAGAATTTGGCATATAATTTTCAAGTTATCTGAATATTCTGGCCTTTGATCGGAGCCTTTCTTTTTAAAGAAGTCAAATAGTCCCATATTTTATCCTCCTACTAGTTGTGTCAACTTGATGAAACTGATAGGTTGTTTGATATCTCCAACACAGATAGATTCCTCTAGAGATTCTGCTTGGCGATCACCGATTAAGATGAAGAATTGATTATTTCTGAAGGCTTCTTCAGCAATCTTAAGCTGTTTTTCAAGGTCTATTTTCATGACCTTTTTACTAATTCCAAATGAAGATCGAAGCTCAGATACGACCAACATAGCTTTGTAAGTTGCATCTTTTTGTTTTTCGATTTCCGCTTTTAATCTTTCTCGTATAAGTTCTGCAATAGTGATATACTCACTGTTGATTTCAAGTAAGAGATCATTGAGTGAGTCCCCACCTATTGTTGTATCAGAAATGGTAAGTGTTGTTGTCATTGGTTATATTCTTTGATTGATCATTTAGGCACTACAAAGTATAAAAAATGTGGCAAAGAGCTATTGATTCATTTCACAATGTTGTAGTCAGCATTATAATGCGATTCGGCTACTAGATCGATTTCACGATTAAGAAACAAAGAATTAAATCTTCAGCACTCTAAAAAGATTCTCACTCTGATCTAAATGTACTATGATTTTTAGGAAATATGCCCCAACGGGCAGTGAAGAAATGTCAATTTTATCGTTTTCTATTTAGTCAGTTTGTAGAAGATTTCCTAATAGAGCTGTCAATTTGTAGGTGTCTGAACCTTGCAACTCTATATTCATTATTATCGCTACTTCGTATAAGGCGAGCAGCTAGTGCACTTTGTACTGTACACTTACCTAAAACGAGACAGTTTATAAATAAAAACATTTCTATATATAATACACCTGATATGATTTATCTTAATATATTTGAATTGTTTCCACAAATGTGTTAATGTTCAGTAACATTATTACAACAATTTTGGGAAATCTAAACAAGGTGTTTTGTTTTGAAGGATAATTTCAATTTTAAATCGAATGTTATGTACCCAAAACCAACAAAGAATAAAATACGTTGCTTAACGTTAGTCTGTGCTTTTCTTTATTGCAGTTCAGCTTTTGCACAATCTGCTGAACTACAAATTGTTACTACAGATGGTGGTTATGCGGCCAACCAACAGTTCAGTATGTCATGGACGATAGGTCAGATCAGTACCGGCACAGCTAGTGGCGGCTCTTTTATCCTTACCCAAGGCTTCCAGCAAAGTTTTCCTATGTCCATAGTCCTACCTGTGGAATTGTTAAACTTTACTGCGACAAAACTTGAATCAAAAGTAGAGCTATTCTGGCAGACAGCATTGGAGTGGAACAGCGCCGGTTTTGTCATTGAACGCTCCGATAATGCCATTAGCTGGGAAAGCATCGGATATGTAAAAGGCATTGGCAACTCCAATGTGTCTCTGGACTATACTTTTTTGGACTACGAGCCTTTAATGGGAAATAATTATTATAGATTAAGACAGATTGACCTGGACGGACAGATCGAATTCTCGTCGGTGTGCCATGTTCTTTTTACCGAAAAGAAGCCTTCCAAACTTATTGTCTACCCGAATCCAAATAATGGGCGCTTCACACTAAGTGTCTATAACCCGGCAGGTGATCGGGCAGTAGTCGAAGTGTTCACTAATATGGGAAACCTGGTATGGGAACAATCCTTCGCCAGGGACGAAATGCCGAAATTTTGGAAAAAAGACTTATACCTGAATCAGCGGCAAATGTACTATGTGGTATCTCGTATAGGGAATGAAGTATCTACCCAGAAGGTGGTAGTGATGGCAAATAAATAAGTCAACGTTTTGATATTCCTACAATCAGTGTATTCAAACTTATCAATAATTTGAGTTAGATAAAAATGATATTTGATAATGGATGTAAAAGTGGTAAATCTATAATTTATTATATGCTCCGAAAAGATAGGAAGATTTGAATGCTAAGAGTTTTAGTAAAACTTGAATTTTAAAAAGACATTAAAAAACAGTTTCGAGAACAAAAACAATAATCATGTTTAAAGAAGTAAAATTTCAATTCAAATCAGTAAAAAGGGTACTAACGCTACTAGCTGTATTCTTACTGATAAGTGATAGTATGTTGGCACAAGGTGTGCCCCAGGCGATGAGCTACCAGGCGGTAGTACGTGACGCCAATGGAGTGGTCTTTGCGGGCGCAAATGTCGAATTAAAAATGAGTATAGTTTCCGAAGACGCTACTGCTACTATAGTTTATCAAGAGCTTCATTATACACCCACCAATGATTTTGGATTGATTAGCCTAAGTATAGGAACAGGACAGGTGCTTCTTGGAGTTTTCTCGGCAATCGATTGGGCTTCGGGTAATCACTATCTCCGTACAGAAGTTTCGTTTAACGGAGGTCCTTTTATGGACTTGGGTGTGAATCGACTCCTGTCGGTACCCTATGCCTTTCTTGCCCAAAACACGGTAAAAGGAGATGACGATGCAGACCCCACCAACGAACTACAAGACATTAGTATCGTAGGCCATGACCTTAGTTTATCCAACGGTAGCACACTTACCTTGCCTGATGATGTGGATGACGCAGATGCAGACCCTATCAATGAGTTGCAAACACTCACCCAAACTGGAACCGAAGTGATCCTATCAGATGGTGGTGGCATGATCAGTGTAGCGGACAACGACAATGACTCGTCCAACGAACTACAAGACATTAGTATCGTAGGCCATGACCTTAGTTTATCCAACGG
>CAXBGT010000064.1:0-24021 GCA_963975265.1 uncultured Saprospirales bacterium | reverse complement strand
TGAAGCTCTTAATTAACTGAGCTCCTCCCTCTATCATCAAGTGGAAAATATTCTGTTTCAATAATTCGACGCTTAGATTGTAAAGGAAATCTTTTGCACTAAAGTCAAGAACAATAAGTGACTTTTTTTCTGGCAACAAGTAGTCCTCCTTTTCTGAGACTACTATTGTAGGAAGATTATCTGTCAACAATATTAATTCCTTGGGTAATTTTTCTTCTCGATCTAAAACGACTCGAGTAGGTTGATTTCCAGGAAAGTGTCGTAATGTCAATGAAGGGTTATCGATCAGAGCTGTATTTGTGCCTATTAGAATCGCATCCGTGTATGCTCTTAGTTTATGAGTGAATATATTTGTGTATTGATTGGTTAAGTGAACTTGGCCATCTTCTTTTCCGATGAAGTTATCAGCACTTTTTGCCATTTTGATCTGAATAAACGGTCTCTTTTTTAGATGGACAATTTCAAATTCAGAAATTAAGTCTTTAGCTTGACTTGCTTCCGCCGATAGCGTCACCTCTTGACCATTTCTAATCAACTTATCTATCGATTTATAAAACACCTTTTCGGTAGGATCAGGAAGGGCAATTTTGATCTTTGGGAACTTCGATTTTATCAGTAAATCGACACAAGGAGGAGTTGCTCCGTAGTGATGGCAAGGTTCTAGTGAAACGTAGATTGTACTTTTTTCTAATAAGTGCATGTCTTCCAACTTAACACTATTCACGGCATTAACTTCCGCATGGCGACCTCCTTTTTGCTTATGAAATCCTTCACCAATAATTCTGTTTTCATAGACTATGACAGAACCTACTTTAGGGTTTGGGCGAGCTAGTTTGTTACCCAATTCCGCCAAGTTGAAACACCTTTGAAAGTATAGTTTATCCTGCATTAGCAAATTCAGCTTTTACTGGAGTCATAGATTTGAGTTTTTCTATCACCTGATCAGCCTCTTCTAGAGAATTGAACTTCGAAAAAGAAAACCTTACAGTCTTTCTTTCTGACTCATGCCCGATTGCAATCAACACATGGGAATCATTCTCAATTCCTGAACTACATGCGCTACCCGAAGATGCACTTATGCCAGATATGTCCAAGTTAAACATTAGCATATCCGCCTTCGGAGTAGCAGGAAATGAAACACTCAATATGTGATGCATATACAATTCTTTTGTATTACCATTGATCCGAACATCTTCAAACTCTGTCAATAATCTATTAATAAATCGTTCTCTAATTTCTGAGATATGTGCTATGATTAAGTTTTGTTCTATCACCGCAATTTCCAAAGCTTCTGCCATTCCAGCGATTCCGATTACATTCTCAGTGCCTGCTCTCATATTTCTTTCCTGCGCTCCACCATGTATAAATGGAGGAATAATATTGTCATCATTCATATAAAAGAATCCTGCACCTTTTGGACCATGAAACTTATGAGCTGTACCCGATAAAAAAGCAACTGGAGTTTCATTTACATCTATATTATACTTTCCCATTGCTTGTACAGAATCAGTATGCAATAGCACATTTTTATGATTGCTACATATGTCACTTACTCGTTTGAGATCCAGCATTGTGCCTATCTCATTATTGCCGAGCATAAGGGATACAAGGGTTTTATGGTTTGAAGAAGAGAGAATTGATCCAAGCTGGTCAAGATTTATATTACCTCCAGAATCTACATCTAACAGGATGATTTCTACTCCTTTTTGATCCTTGAGATATTCCATCGTGTGCAAGATGCAATGATGTTCAGTAGGAGCACTTATAATTTGAGTAACTCCAAGATACTCTACGCAGTTTTTGAGAATCATATTATTAGCCTCAGTAGCTGAGGATGTAAAAAATATTTCTCCAATTGAAGCTTTCACAATATTCGCAATCCTTTTTCTTGCATCCTCGATTATCGAACGAGCATGTCTTCCATGGAAGTGAATAGAGGAAGGATTGCCATAATGATTCTTCATCACGTCTATCATTCGCTTCTGCACTCTTGGGTCGAGCTGCGTTGTAGATGCATTATCAAAGTATATTCTATTCATTTTATCTTAAAGTTGATTGCAAAGATAGGGATCAGAATAATACTGTTGCTAGATAAAAGAAAACTTTATATTAAATCAGGTTGGTTCATAGATTAAACCAATGATTTCGAAAACCATTCCTCTACCAGCTCAGACTCGCCACATGAACCATCTTTATGAGAAAACTCATTTGCTTTATTACAATATTTATAGTCTATAGCCCATGCATTATGATTAAGCGCTAATTCCTTGATAGCATCGCAGATGAATCTAACTTCCTCATCTGTCATTGTCGGGTGTAGAGATAATCTTATCCAACCCGGTTTATTGGTCATGTCACCCAGGCTTATTGTTTGAGTAATAGATTCAGATTTTTCATAAGATACCTCTAAGAGGTAGTGACCATATGTACCCGCACAAGAACATCCTCCTCTTACTTGGATTCCGAATCTATCATTTAGAAGTTTCACTGCAAGATTATAATGAAGATCTTCAATGTAGAAAGAGATAACCCCTAGTCGATCTTTATGCGTATCAGCAAGGATGTGTAAATTGTCAATCGAAGATAATTTTGGCCATGCTATCTCTAGTAATTCATGTTCACGAGCGATAATCTTCTCCGTACTCATTTTTTCCTTTAATTGAATACTGAGCGCAACTCTCATCGTTTGCAGAAATGAAGGGGTGCCACCATCTTCTCTAGCTTCTATGGCATCGTAGTATTTATGGTTTCCCCATGGATTGGTCCAGTCTACAGTACCTCCACCTGGATTGTCAGGTACTTTGTTAGAGTATAATTTTTGATTGAATAATAATATTCCAGAGCTAGAAGGCCCGCCGAGAAATTTATGAGGACTAAAGTAGATAGCATCTAAATATGATTCTTCGTCAGTTGGATGCATGTCAATGTCAATGTATGGAGCAGAACAAGCGAAATCAACAAAACATAACCCTTCATTTTGATGCATTAGTTTCGCAATATCATAATATGGAGTAAATATACCAGTAACATTACTACAAGAAGTAATGGTCGCAATTTTTACCTTCCTATCCTTATATTTCTCTAATAACTGTTGCAAATGCTCTAAGTCGCAAGCACCTTTGGGACATGCCTTTATGATCTCTAAATCACAGATTGTCTCTAACCAACTAGTCTGATTGCTATGATGTTCCATATGCGAGCAAAAAACAATTGGTCTCTCATGGTCTGGAATTTCTAATCTGTCAGCGAATTTCTCATGAATCTTAAGTCCCAATATTCGTTGTAATTTATTTACAACACCAGTCATACCCGAATTGGATGAAATCAGAATGTCATGTTCATTGGCATTAACATGCTCTTTAATGATTGACTTAGCCCTATGATAAGCTAGTGTCATAGATGATCCAGTTATTGTCGTTTCTGTATGCGTATTACCAACATATGGATATAACTCTTCATTCAGTAGCTTTTCTATAGGGGCATACATACGACCACTGGCGATCCAGTCCGCGTAGATTATTCTTTGTTTTCCATATGGAGAATCGAATGTCTGATCTTGACCGATTATATTATGTCGGAATTGATCAAAATAAGTCTCTAACGACGTTTGACTAGTTATAGTAGTTGTGTTCATTACAGTTAGGATTTTATAATGTTTAGTAAATGTAATTCGCAGAAATGAATTATCCAAAAAAAATTTGCATATGAAATGTCAGTGATGAGATAATAATTTATAGCAAGTTTTGGAATGTTATTTGACTATATAAAAGAGTAGTGATTCTAATTGCTCTTAATTATTAGAATTACTGTGTTTAATAGCTTAAAATGAAGGACTTATGAGGAGTATTTGGAAAGGACATATTAGATTTTCTTTAGTTACAATACCGGTACAGATATTCAATGCTGTAGAGAAAGGAAATGATATAAGTTTCAAACAATTACATAGTGAGGATAATGGGCGTATTTCTTACAAGAAGACTTGTAATATTTGTGATGAAGAAGTTCCTTATGGAGACATTGTTAAAGGGTATGAATATGAGCCTGATCAATACGTAGTTTTAAAAAAAAAGAAGAATTCTCAGCCATCAAGCTTAAGAGTAACAGAGCTATCGATGTTGATGCATTTGTGGATGTGGATGAGGTGCATCCTTCTAGATTTGAAGCTGTATATTATGTTGGGCCAAATGGTGATATTGCAATTCAGACTTTCAATTTATTCAGAAAAGCATTGTTGAAAACCAACAAAGCAGGAGTAGGGCGAATTATTTTAAGAGATAGAGAAGATGTAGTGTTAATTACTGCGCAGGGCAATGGTCTAATCATGGATAAACTTCGATATCCATATGAAATAAGATTGATGGAAGATGTACCTGACCTGAAAGATGCAGAGGTAGATGAAACTCAGTTGAAACTTGCAGAAACACTCATCGCCTCATTGGATAAGCCATTTACTGAAATCGATTTTGAAGATAGATATAGAGATGCTTTACTTGAGCTGGTAGAAGATAAAGTAGAAGGTAAAGAAATAGTTACGCTATCTGAGGAGTCTGAGTCTGCTCCCGTTGTAGATATTATGGACGTGCTGAAGAAGAGTGTTGAAGGCGCTAAAAAACTAAATGCCAGTAAAAAATGATCAAAATGTGTTCATGGAATACGCAAGCTGGAGGAGGGAGTAGAGTTTTTTCCATTGTTAAAGCTATTGCAACATCCAATTCGAATATTGTAGTTCTAAGCGAATTCAGAAATAATGATTCAGGGAATACTTTAAGAAACTACTTTTTAAAAGCAGGTTGTAGATATCAAGCTGTTTCGCATTCTGGCAGAAATGAACAACTCCATAATTCTCAGACTCAACTTATTGTTGTGTCTTCATTAGAGAAACGGGTATTTGTACTCTTTTTTCATACTGGCTTAGCCTTTATATTTGGCGTTTAGAAAGGATAATGATCAACAGACTCAAAGATTAAGTCTGTATTTATGGAACCGTTAAACCCCTGAATATGGGTCAAAATACAAGTACTGTAGCGAAAAATCTATTGATTAGATTACGGCAGTTAAATGTAACCGAACTATTTCAAATTCCAGGAGACTATGTTAAAAATTTCACCAATCAACTGGGGATTTTTCTAGGGATAAAGATTAGTGGTACTACCAATGAGTTGGATGCCGCCTTTGCTGCGGATGCTTATGGTCGGACAAGAAGAATGGCTGCCGTCTCCTTACAATACGGCGTAAGTCCATTTTCTGCTTTGAATGCGGTAGCTGGTGCATATGTAAAACGAAGGCCCGTGATAGTCATCTCCGCCATACCTTCTGCTAAGGATAGAAAAAAGACAAAATCAACAAATCATAATAAGTAATTAGGAGGGTTCTCAGCCCTCCAATAAACCTAAATAAAACCATTAAGATGAAAAAGCATAAGAAAGAGAAAACATATTCTGTATTTGGAGCGGGTGCCGCAGGATTATATTCTGCTTGGCGATTATTGAGTGGTGAATCCAATAAATTAAAAGAGAAAGACAAACTGTTGAGTGCAGGAGATACATTAGAGTTATTTGACTGGGGTAAATATGTGTTCTCAGACAAAGAAAAAGGAACCCGAGAAGCTGGCGCTAGAGTCTGTACTTGGTTTTACAAAGATGAAACTGATGCTTCTTACCTAGAACTAGGAGGAATGCGTTATTCTTATTGGGACGGCACTCCTAAAGGGCAGGGCCATCGATTGGTGACAAAAACAATTGAAGAGTTAGAATTAGATCAATATTCAGTTCCATTCAATGAGGCGAGCGACCCTCTCTTATCTCTCCGTGCTAAAAATATGTATACCTCTGATATTAATGCAAATGCGCCAGCTCCTTACAACGCAAGCGGCTACAGTGCTGATACAGGACCAGATGAAGCATTTACAAAGATAGAAGCAGTAGGTGTGGACGTTTTAGAAGGAGTAGATCCTCCGACAAGAAATGAGTGGTGTAAATTCTATGAAGAAGGAAGGATTTCTGAACAGATGTCTGAGTCCTCTATCTATCAAAAAGGAGATTATTTAAAGAATATTGGTTATTGGAATCTGGCTTATGATGTATTAGGCCAAGAAGGATTTAGTTACTTAGCTGATGGCAATGGCTATTCTTCTAATGTTGTAAATAGTAACTCAGCACAATCGTTTGAGGTAAATAATGAATTCACTCCAGGGACCCTATACAAAACTTTAACGACTGGCTACTCTAGCATGTTTAGTGCATTATTTCAACGTATAGAAAAATTAGCCAAAGAAAAAGGAATACATTTTAAATATCACCCTAATACCAGATTGAGATCAATTCTTGAACGTGGTAATGTCATTTGTTACACATTAGCGAGTAAGGATGAGCCTGACAAGGAATTAAATCCGGGTAAGAAAAGAACCACAGATGCAGCTTTCATGGCCATGGGAAGGCACGCGGTAGAATTGGTAGCACAGGCTACTCGGTATATGGAAAAAGATAAAGGTGATTTTGATGTCTTAAATCATGAAAAAGTACAATTGTATCTAGAATCTGTATTGATGCAGCCCTCATATAAAATTGGGATGTTCTTTGATACACCTTGGTGGAGGGACGATATCGAATCACCTCCAAAGTACCCATCTAAATTAAATAGTTATTTCTTGACAGAAAAAGGACTGGATACATTAGGGAGTAGTAGGTTTCCAGCAAAATATATAAAGGCGATAGAAGTAGCTGCGACAAAAGCAGATCTGGTTAAGCTGGAGAATGTTGGCAAGAAGAAGAAAAAGCCAGTTCCACCTACATTAGTCAACACCTCTTACGATACAAAGGTGGAGTTTCTAAGTGTTTTAGAATTCATCATTCAAGCTAAGCTCAATTATACGGACGAACAGTTAATATTGAATACAGCTCATTTGGACACCATAGGGCCAAGTGCAACAGATATGCCAATCAGACAAGTAGTATATTTTGGTGATAATTCGACGAATGGAAAAGCTAAAAAAGTATATGGTATTCTCGCAAGTTACGATGACATCAGATACACAACATTCTGGAAAGCGCTAGAATTAGGTCCAAAAGGAACTAGAAAAATTCCAGAATCTAAAGATGTTCAACCACTCAATGGTCCTAGAAAAGCGCCTCCTGTTATGGTGAAAATGTTGCGTCAACAATTAGCTTCTCTGCATTTCGGTCCCCAGGCAGACTATTCAGCTGTACCAGCACCTTTAGAAACGAAATATATGGATTGGTCGTTACCGCCATTTAAGGCAGGATACCATGCTTATTATTCTCATTATAATATAGGAGATGTGCAACAAAAAATTCGTAAACCATCTACATTGATCAAAGGAAAGAACACTAATATCTTCATCATTGGGTCAACGTACTCGAATGATCAAGCATGGGTAGAAGGAGCTTACTGTACTGCAGAGTCAGTTTTAAATAGTTTTTTCAATATCAAGCCAATAATAGATGAGAAGAATTATCCATTTATTTGTCCGGAATGATTCACAAGTTTTGAAGGAAGATAAAATGAATAGTGGCCCTTGTTTAATATGAAATTGAAACAAAATGATAAACGGAAACCAGTCCATTAGGGCTGATTTTCGTTTTATCTATTCTAACTTGGATAGTTTTATCATTTATCCTTTGCAAATGGAGGCTTCCAACTTTTAGTTTTCATAATTGTTTTTACTTCCTCATAAGATAAGGGATAGTAATTATGACAATCAACTCCTATATCAAATGATAGTGAATTATTATCGTCAGATAATGTTCCATGAGAATGTCCATATAAATGATATGTTCCCCAATGTGAGGCATTCCATTCTCGAATTGAATAATGAAATAGAACAATTAATTGTTCACCTCTTTCAAATTCATCATCTTTAATGACTAATTCATAATAGTCTTTTATCCATTCAAATCTTGTGTGACAATCTTGGGCAGATTTTTCATGATTTCCATTTATCAGATAAATTTTTCCATTTAGTCTTTCAAGAGTTTTTCTTAATTTTCCCGAAGATGAAAGTCCTACATCACCCAAATGATAAACTTCATCTTCTGGGTTTACTTTTTCATTCCATTTCTGGATTAAAACTTCATCCATTTCATTCACATCTTTAAAGGGGCGTTCAGAAAATTTGATTATATTTTTATGTCCAAAGTGATGGTCTGATGTGAAGAATGTTTTACTCATTTTATTATATACTTATTAGTTGAATGCAGGAAATAATTTCCCATTCTTTGTATTATTGAGTACGCAATTCAACTTTGGACACAGAGTAGAAATGTTATTGTTTTGTGTGGTTAGCATGATATATCTTGATAGTTAGAAAGACAATTTTTACTTTTTTCTAACTGGACGGGTATTAATTTGATTATTTGCAGGTCATATGCTAAAAAGTTGGACAAAATCCATCATTATTATCAACTTCTCCTAAATAAGAAATACTTATTTCTAATGCATTGAGACCTTTTCTGTCGGACACTAGATCTCCGATACTATGATCATAGCTAAATCCTAGAATGAAGTTTTTAATCTCATAACCTGCTGAAAATACGATAGATTCTACACCAACCCCTTCTTCATTTTGAACAAATCTTAACCATGGTCCAAAATGAACGTAAGTACTTTCTTTCTCTAAGAATTTGTATCTAAAATTAGTACCTAAATTTACTTCAGTGTGAGGACCTTGATTTAAAAATAGAACTCTAGGTTGAACTTCTAATACTTCCGAAGTTTTAAAGCTTGCCCCAACATATCCAGTCAATTTTGCGTGTAAGACATTTTCCTTTACAAGCTCCGGGTTCGGGGATTGATCCAATTTGTAAAAACTGATATTAGGTGATGTAAGGTGTGCATATGACAAACCAGCATAGTATTGTCTTCCTTTTATAGGTGCTATGGAATAGTTAAGTCCAACTGCAAAATCTAGAAATGCAAAATTATTAGCCGGTAATAATTCTCCTGTAGGTATATCAAAGCCATCTATTGCATTAAATTGATCTTGAAAAAATAGATCTTCATAGTTGATGCTTTTTTGGATGAGTCCTAGTTGCACTCCTATCCCAAGGTAATTATCGAAATTTTGACTTAATGATTTATGGTATGCGCCCACTAGAGCAATCTGATTGGTATTCAAATCAAAGTCTCCTACTTGATCGGAGAAAAACATAAATCCTCCAGCCGCTATGTCTGGTCTGGTTTGTCTGTCATTGAGCAAGTATTTAAGATCTCCTGACGCACCAAATGTCTTTAATGAATTATCCAGTGCTCCTCTCCATTGATCCCTATAGTTCACAGAAACTCTATAATTTCCTGTTGCAGACCCAGCCAATGCAGGGTTCAAGTTGAGAGGACTTGCATAGAATTGTGAAAAATGTGGATCTTGGCAAAATCCACTATTAGGTAATGTTAGAAATGCCACAAAACCTAAGAGAAACAATCTAGAATATATATGATTAATTTTCATTCGCACTTTTTACAGCTATTTAAACGCAAAAGTAATTAAAGTATTTTATTAGTGAAACTCTGCTTTGAAAAGTAGTGAAGCAGCACAATCAAAATAGACAGTTGTACTGATCCCGCTCTTCTCGGGATATTAAGTTTAATATCCCGATGCCTGCAGCGAATCTTAGTGGATTGAATGTAGAAGCAGAATAGATTTTTTTGAAGTGAGGTAATATTAGAACTTGCAGTGGTATAATGCCCGTAAGCAGCATTTATGACATTATGACTGTCAAAACAATACATTTTCAATATTCATTTTCAACTAAAAAACTACCTAGTTGCTATGATCGCTTTCGTAGGATTGATCATTCTACCTGTCAAATGATTGGCTTTGGTTTTGGTTCCTGTCTGATCCAAGATTTCAAATGCTTGCTTTGTGGTTAAGCTAGGTTTGAGAGATCTCATCACCGCTACTAATCCAGAAACATGAGGTGCTGCCATACTGGTACCATCAAAAGTAGCATATTTTCCTCCTTTCCATGTCGAAGGTATACTTGTGCCTGGTGCAGCAATGCCATAATTGGTATTGGTGATATAATTAGAGAATTGAGCTTTGTTGAGGCTTTTATCCAAGGCTGTAACTGTAATTACAATCTTAGAATTAGCGGGTACGATTTGCGACGCATCGCCAGCATTGTTACCTGCGGCAGCTATAATGATTACATTATGATCTTCAGCGTATTTAAGTGCTTCATCGTATGCTTCTTCTTTTATTTGCGTTGATCTGCCTCCAAGTGACATAGATATTACATCGGCACCAGCATCGACAGCTTCTATAATTCCTTCTATAATACTTGCTTGGGTACCAAATCCGAAGTTGTTCATCACCTTGACACTACTCACGGTAATCCATTCGTTACCCGGAGACATAGATGCCACGCCAATACCGTTATTAGAGATAGCGGAAGCGACGCCTGCACAATGCGTTCCATGACCATTTCCATCTGATTCATTTCCACTTACATCGTTTGATTTGTGTCTTAAGAAATTAGATCCTATATCTTCATGATTAGGATTCACACCACTATCGAGTATAAACAGTTTGGCCGTCCTTACCGGTCTAAATTTCGATTTCTCAAATAGGGGATAGTAGTCCTGCATATTCAGTGCAGCCATATTCCATTGAGAATCAGCCAAAGGGTCTGTGACTGAAGCTGAAAAATTTGATCGTTGCGTCTTTTGAACACTCTCTACCGGTTCTAGCCTTAATATTTCATTAGGTTCAATCCATTCCACTCCATTTTGTTGGCTGATCTCACTTACTGCTCGATTAATATCGTATCCCTCTTTAATATCAATTTTATAAAAATCATCAAGCTCAGTCTTATCAAAATCCTTGGGTTCCAGAAAAGGACTAATATATTTTATGAAGGTTAGTTCTTTTAATTCTGCTATTGTTGATGCTGGATCGTCATTGTCAATTTGAACGATCAATTCAGCTTCTTGATCCATCTCAATACTTGGATGTAATGTGGTATGTGGATTAGAAACATATAAATTGAGACCAACAGACGCCAATACGACTGCGCCTACTTGTGCAATCTTATTTTTACTTAGTGATATGAGTATGAAACCAAGAATTGAAAGTCCAAACAAGACATAAAGCCCCTCAAAAACCTTGGTATCAATTCTATCGACTGACCCTAAGGTAGTAAATACCCAAAAGGCAAAGGCTACCATAAAGGAAAACCCAAGAAGTGGACTTAACGACTTATTCTTCTTGAAAATATTCCAAAAGCCGAAAGTAAATATGAGTATGTTATATAATATCATAATTGTATCTTAAACCATCAATTAATATCATCTACTAATCAATAGTGTTGTTATACCAATTCAGTTTCAAAATTGACGTCATTTCTTGCAATGCCGATCATTGTGCATTCGGCAATTGAAATGTACGACAATTTTAAGTGTCATCGGCATTATAGCTTTATGACTTCAAATTTAGGAGTTGGTTACTAATTTAGACCAAAAAATAGATAAGCAAACCACTTTTAACTATGAATAGCAGGACGCACGACAACAAACTAGCGTAAATAAGCATTGAATAAACAAAGAATACATTATAAAAATTTATATTTTTGCGGCTTCTAAGAAGGATACATTAATAAAAACGTAATTTATTAGTAGAACATTTCCTAAAGTCAAATAGCAATACAAACAAGAAATAACATGGAAAATAAATCACCAGAAAAAGTACATTGCCTTATCATTGGATCGGGACCTGCGGGTTATACAGCGGCGATCTATGCAGCTAGAGCCAATATGAAGCCTATATTATATACGGGTAAGGATCCTGGTGGTCAGCTTACGATTACGAATGATGTAGAGAACTATCCTGGATATCCTGATGGCATAATGGGCCCAGAAATGATGGAGCACTTCAGGAAACAAGCGGAAAGGTTCGGAACAGAGGTCAGATATGAAATGATCGAGAAAGTAGACTTCAGTGGTGATAAACACAGAGTGTGGTCAGAAACAGGGCATGAGATCGAAGCGGATGCTGTAATCATATCAACAGGTGCAAGTGCCAAATGGCTAGGATTAGAGTCTGAAACTAGGCTCATGAATAAGGGAGTATCTGCATGTGCTGTGTGTGATGGGTTTTTCTTTAGAGGAAAAGAGGTAATTATCGTAGGGGCTGGAGATACGGCGGCAGAAGAAGCTACTTATCTTGCAAAACTTTGTACGAAAGTACACATGCTGGTAAGAAAAGACGAGATGAGGGCAAGTAAGATCATGCAACAAAGAGTATTAGATGCTAAAAATATTGAGGTATATTGGAATACTGAAACTGTGGAAGTACTAGGAGTTGAAGAAGTAGTAGGTGCTAAAGTAAAGAATAACAAGACAGGAGCAGAAAGCGTTATCGATGCAAGTGCATTTTTCGTAGCGATTGGTCATAAACCGAACACATGGATCTTCGAAGATTATCTTGATATGGATGATGCTAAGTATCTTGTGACTAAAGCAGATACAACTAACACTAATGTAGCTGGGGTATTCGCAAGTGGAGATGCACAGGACAATGTGTACAGACAAGCAGTAACAGCTGCAGGTACAGGTTGTATGGCTGCGTTAGATGCAGAAAGATATCTTGCTGCAAAAGGAATAATCTAATATTAAGTTATATTCATAAAAGAGTCCCTAACCTTTTTGAATCTGAGTAAATTGTTTTTTGACAACGAAGTGAATTTTAGAATTTCGAGTCATACCGAGCTGTCGGGCCTGCTTATTTATTGGCAAAGCTCATTTTTCTTTTCTTACATTGAGGATCCTTTGGAATCTCAACAGCTAAGGGAATCCAAATGGCTGCCTTCCAATAGTTGCAATGCTAGAAGTGAAAGGTGATAAGCGAGTTTTTAAACCACTTCAATATTTCGAGACGACTGATGAGTGTCTTATAACCAACAAATTTTAGAAAATGTCAAAGTTTAGAAAAGGAGTATTGCACGGTGATGAAGTCACTGAATTATTTGATTATGCAAACAAAAACAATTTTGCACTTCCTGCAGTCAATGTAGTAGGTAGTAACACTGTAAATGCTGCATTGGAGACAGCAAGGGAGGTGAATTCACCTATAATAGTGCAGTTTTCTAATGGTGGATGCGTATTCTATGCAGGTAAAGGATTAAGCAATGATGGTCAACAAGCAGCTATCTTAGGTGGCATTTCTGGCGCCATGCATGTGCATAATCTTGCAGAAGCATATGGTGTAACAGCAATTCTTCATACAGATCATTGTGCTAAGAAATTACTTCCTTGGATTGATGGATTATTGGATGCTAGTGAAGCGCATTTCGAAGCGAATGGTTATCCATTATACAGTTCTCACATGATTGATCTGTCAGAAGAGCCAATCGAAGAGAACATAGAAATCTGTAAAAAGTACCTGGAAAGAATGTCTAAAATGGGCATGACACTAGAGATAGAACTAGGTGTTACAGGTGGTGAAGAAGATGGTGTAGATAATACCGATATTGATTCATCAAAACTATACACACAACCAGAAGAAGTAGCGTACGCATACGAAGAACTAAGCAAAGTAAGTGATAAGTTTACTATCGCTGCGGCTTTCGGAAATGTGCATGGTGTTTACAAGCCAGGAAACGTAGAGCTTACTCCAAAAATCCTTAAGAATAGTCAGGAATTTGTAGAGAAGAAATTCAATACAGCTCCGCAACCTATCAACTTTGTATTCCATGGTGGATCAGGATCTTCAAAAGAAGAGATTAGAGAAGCGATCGAATATGGTGCGATAAAAATGAACATCGATACGGATCAACAATGGGCATTCTGGGATGGGATCAGAGTATATGATGCGAAACATCATGATTACCTCCAATCACAAATCGGGTCTCCTGACGGAGATGATAGTCCAAACAAAAAATACTACGACCCAAGAAAATGGTTGAGAGCTGCGGAAGAGTCATTTATCACTAGACTTACACAAGCATTTGATGATTTGAATTGTATGAATAGGAATGCGTAAGTAATTTACGTTTTATGAGAATATATAAAAGCATCCAGCATTGAATTGTTGGGTGCTTTTTTTTTACGAGTTCCAAATGGAAACAAGAGTTTTTATTTTATTATTTTACAGATGTGAAAGGCATTTATAGAATTCAATATGACAAATGCTGATTGCAAATGCTCCAGTTGACAACTTCATTATTTCCAAATCCACCATCACACTGTTGAACCAGTATCCTAAATCTACCTAACTTATTGTATATTCACTTGCAATTACATCTCAGAACAAATAAAACAGCTATCAGATGACAATTCCTAAATTTCTTTTCTTCTTGTTACTATTTACTATTATCTCATGTGGAAAGGATGATGGCTCGCCTAAGTCCATTATTATTCGAACAATGACGATAGCAAATCTTCCACAATTTTCTCCAGATGGTACTCCATGGGATACATTTGATAATCCTGATGTAACAGTAGAGATCAATGGCGATGAGGAATTTAGCATTTCGGAATTTGACCTATCCCAGGTTATTACTATTTCTAACATTGAAATTTGTTATGGTGACAAACTAAAGATCAAAGTCGTAGATAAGGATGCACTATTTGGGGATGATACAATGCTGGATGACGAATGGGAGACAGATTTTCCTGTTAATGATACTTCAATTAGTCTAGGTGGTTCAAGTTCTACTATCATCATTGAAAATTATGAACTGATTTATTAGCGGTTATTTTCAAGTTGTAAAAGTATTTTGAAGTTAGGCCGTTACTTTTATATCTTAGAGCTATAAATTCCAGTCAAACATGAAATACATACTACTCCTACTTCTATCCTTTAGTTTAACAAGCCTATCTCTAGCACAAGCCCCTGTCGAAAAAGCCCCAATCAAAAACGAAGGGGAGGGACCATTCAATCAACTAATCATTAGGGGAGCTATATTGATAAATAGTACTGGAGCACCACCAATAGGTCCGGTTGATGTGGTCATAGAAAATAATATTATAACAAATGTGGAAACGGTAGGTTTCCCTGGTGTAGAAATAGATCCCGAAGATCGGCCAAAATTGAAAGAAGGAGGGCGAGAAATCGATGCACACGGCAAATATATCCTCCCAGGATTAATAGATATGCACGGTCACATTGGAGGACGTTGGCAAGGAGCGGATGCGGAATATGTTTTTAAACTTTGGATGGGACATGGGATAACTACAATTCGAGATCCTTCAACAGGAAACGGGCTTGAATGGGTACTCGACCAAAAGAAAATGAGTCAGCAAAATAAGATTACTGCGCCACGTATACAGGCCTATACCGTTTTTGGTCAAGGTTCATATGATCCAATAAGTACGCCTGAGAAAGCTAGAGAATGGGTCAGACAAAATGCAAAAAATGGAGCAGATGGAATCAAGTTTTTTGGATTACCTCCTAAATTATTTGCTGCTGCTTTAGATGAGAATAAGAAGCTAGGACTTCGATCCGCCTGTCATCATGCTCAAATGGAAGTAGGTAGATGGAATGTTGTGAACTCTGCACATGCGGGATTGACGTCGATGGAACACTGGTACGGGTTACCGGAAGCTTTATTCGAAAATCAGACGCTACAGAATTATCCATTGGATTATAACTATCAGAATGAACAGCATCGCTTCGGTGAGGCAGGTCGTCTATGGGCGCAAGCAGCGGAACCGTATTCTGATCACTGGAATGAGGTAATGGATGAATTACTTGCACTTGATTTTACGATTGATCCCACGTTCAATATCTATGAAGCAAGTCGTGACCTGCAAAGAGCAAGAAGAGCGGAATGGCACGAAGAATATACGATCCCTAGCTTATGGAGATTTTACCAACCAAGTAAAAAGTCTCATGGGTCATATTGGCACTTTTGGGGAACGGAAGAAGAAGTAAGTTGGAAAAAGAATTACCAATTGTGGATGACCTTCATCAATGAGTATAAAAATAGAGGTGGTCGAGTAACTGCAGGCTCTGATTCTGGATTTATTTTTCAACTGTATGGATTTGGTTATATCCGAGAGCTAGAGTTGTTACGTGAAGCTGGTTTTCATCCTTTAGAGGTGATACGTTCTGCTACACTCCATGGCGCGGAAGCATTAGGCATGGATGATGAGATAGGAAGTATTGAAGTAGGTAAAAAGGCAGATATTATCATAATCGATGAAAATCCATTGGCGAACCTAAAGGTTTTGTACGGTACAGGAGCTATAAAACTAACAGAAGATAATGAGGTCGTTCGAGTTGGTGGCGTTCTTTACACCATTAAAGATGGGATTATCTATGATGCAAAACAACTATTGGAAGATGTGCGAACGATGGTAAAAGAGCTAAAACAGGAGGAAAATTTTGAGATCATTCAACCAGGAATGAAACCGAAAAAAGAATAATAGGGTAGCTTGGGTACTATTGTGTCTGATATCTACTAATGGCGTTGTTTTTGGCGATTTAGATTCAATATTCGATCTGAACGTTCAGCTTCCTACTTTTTGCTTCAGTTTATCTATTTGTTATTTGCCAAACCTTGATGATTTAGCAGCGCTCAATTACATTAGTAATTTAGAAAGAATTCACTTATTGCATAAACGTTGATATCTGAAATGAACATGCTTCCCTTTCAATCAGAAATGGTGCACATTCTCATATGGAATTTAGACTCATTATCTGATTTTTCATTTCTGAATGGAGTTACCGATTTGGGGAGCCTTATCCATGCAATTTATATGTATCTTAAGAGTATCAAGCCCATTAAGAATGCTGTTCTCGCAGCAATGTAGGCCAACTCTATCAGTCATTAACCAATCCCCAACACATCAGACATTGTAAACAAACCCTCTTTATTATGCAAAAATTCAGCGGCCATTACCGCTCCTTGCGCAAATCCGTTTCTAGATTTCGCTTTATGGATAATGTCGATTTCATCAATTGAGGATGAATATTTGATCTTATGCGTGCCTGGAGCTGGATCAATTCTTACGGACTTGATGTGTACCTTATCCGAAGCTTCTGGGTTTTTAGACCAGCCAGACTTTCTTTCTAAATGTTCAGATATACCTTCCGCTAAGGTAATCGCTGTTCCGCTAGGAGCGTCGATCTTAGCTGTATGGTGGATTTCTTTCATACTCACTTCGTAATCCCATTGAGAGTTCATGAGTTCTGCAAGACGCTTATTGACTTCGAAGAATATATTTACCCCTACACTAAAGTTGGATGCGTAGATCATTGTTCCTTTGTGTTTATTAAGGCTATCTATGGCTTTATCCCAGTCGGCTAGCCATGCCGTTGATCCGCACACTACTTTTACACCCGCTTCAAAACATTTGGTAATATTTGCAAAAGCAGATTCTGGATTTGTAAATTCGATAGCTAAGTCTACTTTCCCCGTTGTGAGGTTTTCGATAGTGAATTCATCTTTATTTTCATTATTGATCTTCATGACGATATGATGACCTCTTTGTAATGCTATCTTTTCGATGGTCTTACCCATTTTACCGTATCCTATGATTGCTATGTTCATTGTTTGTTTTTGTATAAAGTAGTGTTTTGATTTACTAATCTTAGGACTAGTTTTTTCAAAGAAATGTCAAATATACCACGAGATTCCAAAGAAAGAAGAAAAGGTGGTTTTAGAGATTATCTTTGTGAGGATTTTAGTGGAGCTGATGAATTGTTGCGTTGATGAATTGTTGGATTTAAGTTAACGGCAACTATTGACTACGTAGGCAAAAGTTACAAGCTTTAATGTTCTAGTAGGCTAAAAGCACAGCGATATATTTTTAAAGCATCTAAAAGCACAGCGGTCTAACTCCGATAAGTGTAAAAGAGAAGTGGTCTAATCTGAAAATAATAAAAATGGCATATAAAAACGATATCTTTCTAAGAACAGTGAATGGTGAGCAGACAGAAAGACCTCCTGTATGGTTGATGAGACAAGCAGGGAGGATCCTTCCACAATACAGAGCGATCAGAGCCAGTTTGTCTGGATTCATTGAGTTGGTTACAACACCTGATTTGGTGGCGGAAGTTACGATTCAGCCAGTAGATGAGTTGGGTGTAGATGCTGCAATCATTTTCTCTGATATCTTGGTGATTCCAGAATGTATGGGACTTCCTTATGAGATGATAGAGAAAAAAGGACCTAACTTTCCAAATACCATCCAATCGGAAGCGGATATCGACAAGTTGGATTTTGGAGCGATGGCAGCTGAGAAGTTGGACTATGTTTTTGATGGATTAGATAAAACAAAGAAAGCACTGAATGATCGTGTACCTTTGATTGGGTTTAGCGGAGCACCATTTACATTGTTTTGTTACATGGTAGAAGGAAGTGGTAGTAAGACTTTCTCGAAAGCAAAAAAGCTGATGTATCAGAACCCTGAGGCCGCTCATAAGTTGATGTCAAAGCTCACAGAAACAATCATCGCATATACTAAGTTAAAAGCAAAACATGGAGCGGACGTAATCCAAATCTTTGATTCTTGGGCAGGAGTATTGGACGAGCAAATGTATCGTTCTTTCTGTATCCCATATTTGAAACAGATCAATGATGCACTGCAAGCGGAAGGGATTCCTACAATAGTGTTTAGCAAAGGAGCTTGGTTTGCATTGGAAGATATTGCGGATATAGGATCAAATGTAATCGGAATTGATTGGAACATGAGCACTGATTTTGTGCGGGAGACCCTTGGACAGAAGAGGGTAGTGCAGGGTAATTTGGATCCATGTGTCCTATATGCGGATGTTAAAGAAATAGAAGACAAAGCGACGAAGATGATAAATGCATTTGGTGGAAACCATATCGTAAATCTTGGTCATGGAGTGTATCCGGATACGCCACTTGAGGGAGTGAAAGCTTTTGTAAACACTGTCAAAAATTATAAAAAATCGTAAATGAAAAAGCATTGAGCGCCTCGCATGATTGCGGGATGTGCCACTTGCGATCGGTGAGCTAATTTGTGTGTAGGATATATGTATTACTTGATATCTATCTTCAAAATAGAATTATTCGGTAGAGTATAAATAGAAATGAGCCGTATTGATTCATCTGTTGCTCTATAAGGCTAGCTGCTTTAGTTCTAATAACAGTAGTAAATGTATAATGACTGGAAATGCGCTAACCGTTCTTAGGTGGATTTCAGCTCAATGATCACGGGATTGGTTTTGTTTTACAATTTCTTCCAAAACACAACTTTATCATCCCCATCATCCCAGAAGTTATGGATAGAAGCTTCTTTTCTATAACCACATCTATTGTAAAATTCTCTTGTCAAAGCTAGATTATCTGTACTTGATGTTTCCACAATCAAAATTCTGTGGCCAGCTGATTTTAGTTCTTTTTCGAGATAAACCATCATCTTCTTTCCGATGCCTTTTCCTTGGTAGTCGTTATGTACACCAATAGCATATAGATTATAAGTGCCATTTGTGAATTTCATAGGAGCACAGTAGGCAATAGATAATACCTTTCCTTCCTCTGCTACAGTGAACCATAAGTGATCCGTATTTGGATTTTCAAGGTAATCAACAATCATTTCATCAAGGTAATCTGCTGGAAATAATTCACAGTTATCTAAGACGGATTTTAGGCCTAGGATGTCTGATTTTATGATTGGTCTGATGTTCATCGTATGATCTTTTATGTCAAAGGGGAGACTATGTCCAAGGTGAGAATATGTCTAGACTTTGTTTGTCCTGAGTCACTCAAATTTGCTTAATTTTGATTGCATAAATTTAGTAAACCGTTTTCAATGCGAGGGTACATTTTTTGAATAACTCGTTAGTGAGTAATAAGTTAGTAGTATATGAATATCAAGTTTGTTGTATGGTTGGTGTTGACATCATTTGCTTTTGTTCCTCTTTCAAACGGTCAAGTAGATAAATGTTCTGAATTCGATTTCTGGATAGGGTCTTAGGATGTGTACAATTCTGGTACTAAGACATTGGCAGGAAAGAGTGAGATAAAATCAATTCTTGGGCATAAAGCTATTGAAGAAAATTACATGTCTTCAAATGGGAATTACAGAGGGACGAGTAATAACATTTTTAATGCCGCTGAATCAAGATGGGAGCAGCATTGGGTCGACAACACAGTACTAACTACACTTAAAGGGGGGCTTGATGGATGGCAAGATGGTTTTAGCTGACTGTAAGAATGACAATTTTACTCCTAAAAACTATGATATATGGTATGTTGAGCGGGATAGCATCAATGGAAAGTGGTCATCACCTATCAATGTTGGAAAGAATATCAATTCACTTTCTGATGAATTTTACCCTTCGGTATCCAGTTCAGGAAATCTATATTTTACAAGCTTAAGGAAAGGAGGATACGGAGAGGACGATATTATTTATATGAGTGAAAGAAAGAAGAATGTCTATCAATTAGCTTTACCACTTTCTGATAAAATAAATACATTAACCTATGAGTTTAATAGTTTTATCTCTCCTGACGAGTCTTTTGTCATTTTCTGTGGCTATAACCGAAAAGATGGTCAAGGAAGTGGGGATATGTATATAAGTATTAAGGACAATAATCTGAATTGCTCGGAAGTACAAAATTTAGGGCAATGCGATAGCAAGTATATGGATTATTCTCCTTTTGTAGATCTTAATACTAATACAATATACTTTACAAGTAGAAGATCGAATGAAGATGCTATTAATCAGATAAGCAATAAGCTTTGAGCTTTCAAAAGCAATTCATAGATGTCAAAACGGTTCGAGTAGAATTTACAGTTCGTCATTTAGTATAAAAGACCTCGACTCTTCTAAATGATAGTGGCACCATCTTGTTTTACTACACTAAGTTTTATGCTTTAACAGCATAATAATTGAACGCATTAAATTTATTTACTTTCATTGTTTGGAACTATTCCATTCCATTATGCATTTAAATCCCCAATATCTGCAAGTGACCTATCTTAATTCTTAGAAACTGGATCAAAATTTGCATTAACAAACTAAATAGAACCTATGGAGAACCCTACCTACACACCTACAAGAGCACAAATATCAAGGTCAGCGATACAAAGACTGCATGTAAGTATGCGTCATTTGTTTATGAGAGGAGGGTATAAGCCGTTGGGAGTGTCTGGTGAAACGATGATCAGTTCTATGTTGGCATTGAAGCCAGAGATTTATGGTTCCATTTCGGATGAAGAACGAGTTGAATTAAGTGGATTATTGTATATATTTCAGAGGTTGCCAGTAGGGATAGAGACTTGTAGATATATAAAGTTGATCAGTAGGGAAGGATTTGAGGACAGTGATTTTGATGCTATTGTACCTTCTAAAAGAAGGAGAAATTGTTACAAAGTTGATGATGAGCAAATGTTCATCGAAATGACTAGGGGTAGGAGTGACATTTTTGATGTGTTGACGCATTTGACATTCCTATTTATTGAAGCTGAGAAAATAAGAAGAAATAGTCTTGATTCGAAGGGGCGTAAAGTTAGGTCTTGGAAAATGTTAGAGGAAATCATCCAAAAGATAGATGGTGGTGAGAAATATGACAAACAAGTAGGGTATACTTATCTGAGCACGGTCCTAGGTAGAACGTTCGATGAGACAGCAAATGCATGTGAGAAGTTTGAAAAGGCATCGGGTGTCAATTCTTTGTTTTCTATTGTTTACTGGCTCGGACGAAGATCGATGGAAGAATTCCTCGAAAGTGATGATCGAGAGATTACATTTTCATCGGCATTGAGAGAGAAACTCGGACATCATTTGTATGGTGAAATTTGGGCGTTTCAAATCAAAGATTATTTATTTCAAAATGATCTGTTTGGTAAGCAAATTCATGTGGTAAGTGCAAATTTGCATAGCGTCATGAATTCACTCTATGCAAATCAGGTGCTCAATACCAAATCAAAATATAAGACATTAGAAGATATTGCTGAAGATCTTTCAAAAGCTGAACATAAGTCAAATCGTGCATTGGTGTCTAAATATGCATTGAAAAATGGGATGTCAGTTCTCCATGACAACAATGGAACAAATATCTCAGTGCAGATCATAGATTGTAGTCAGATCGATCCCAAAATTTTGCCTAAAGAACTGAAGGGTTCTAAAAATCTAGAGGACACTGTCATAATCGTCATGGATTATGCATTTGGACAGCAAGCATATGAAACCATGGACGAATTGCTGAAACCATACGAAGCAAATGGGGTAAAAAAACTCATGGACGTACGGTCTATCAATATTATGGGTAAAGCAGGTATACTATCTGGCAGAAAAGGGGACATTATGATACCAAATGCGCATATATTTGAAGGGAGTGCGGATAACTATCCATTCGAGAATGCCCTAACGATAGAGCAATTTAAAGATGATGAAATTGAATCTTTTGGTGGACCAATGATAACTGTATTGGGTACCTCGTTGCAAAATAAAGATATATTAAGTTACTTCCTTAAGTCTTCTTGGAAGGCCAGCGGTCTAGAAATGGAGGGTGCACATTATCAAAAAGCAATACAAGCAGCAAGCAAAATCAGGAAATCAATATCTGAGGATGTAGAATTAAGATATGCGTATTATGCTTCGGATAATCCATTGGAAACAGGGAGTACTTTGGCTTCTGGTAGTTTGGGTATGGATGGTGTGAAACCTACTTATATGATTACGTTGGCAATGCTGAAGGGCATATTTGGTTAATTTGTTGGACTCATCAATTATGGGACATTCGACTTTTAGTCATTCGACTATTTAACGAATAATTCAAACTTTAAAAGAAAGACATTGTATTACTTTTGGTCCATGAATTCAATATGAATTGAGGAGTAGATTCATAATTACACCCTTTCAAGGTTTTAAATAATTACCTAATAATACTTGCCTGATAACACGATGGGTTGATACCCATCGCTTTAGAAGTTACATCTTTTCAGAGTTTGGGAATCTTTAGAACAAGAATTTATCAATACATATGATCTGAAATTCCTATAGTTAAATAGGTGTCAATTAAAACGACAACTACCTCCTTCAGTTCAAGAATTCTACAACTCAACAATTGGCCAACTCCACAATTCCTCTATTAAACCTTCTTAACCAAATATACCAACACTGGAAAGTGATCAGAATATCCAGCTTGATACTTATCTCCAGAGAATGTACGGAATGGATACCCTTTATATTGACCTGACCTTTGAATGAGATACTTTTTGTTAAAAATTTGTGCTTTGTAGTAGAAATAGCCTGTCGATTCTTTGTCTAGTAACCCTGGTGAAACTATGATCTGATCAAACAGGCTCCAATTGTCTCTGTAAGCATTACTACCAAGACCTCTTCTGTATGGATCATACATTGGGTTGAACATATCATCTGATGATTTTACATCTTTCACTTTGCCTTTTGCTCTTAGAATAGACTTTAAACTTTTACTGGTTGGGTCATCATTGAAATCGCCCATGACCAATATTTTCACAGCAGGATTTTTTGATTTTAGTCTGTCTACTATTTCTTTTACCTTTTCAGCAGCTTTATTTCTTCTTGGGGCAGATCTTTTTTCTCCTCCACTCCTAGATGGCCAGTGATTGATCAGTACATGTGTGGTGTCACCATCGAGTATGCCAGTAACATGCATTATTTCTCTAGAGCGAAGTGTGTCACCATCATCAAATATGAAATTAATATTCTCCATTTTTACATCTAGAAAAGTAAAGTGAAGCGGATTATATAACATTCCTACATCAATTCCTCTTCTATCTGGGCTATCTCGATGGACGATTTGATAGTTTCTATCTTTTATTGCGTCCTGCTTAACAAGATCTTCAAGCACTCGTTTATTTTCGATTTCTGAGACGCCAAGTATTGATAAGCCAGCAGAAGTTACGTCTAGTCCCATTTGACTGATTACGTATGCCATATTCGCTTGCTTTTCATTGTACTTCTCTTCTGTCCATGCTCTTTTGCCCCATGGAGTGAATTCAGTATCCCTAATAGTAGTATCTCTTTCGAAATCAAAAAGGTTTTCCATATTATAAAAGCCTACTGAAACTGCTTTGAACTTTGTTTCTTGGGCTTTCGCCGTA
>CAXBGT010000063.1:0-24371 GCA_963975265.1 uncultured Saprospirales bacterium | reverse complement strand
CAAAAACATCTTTTTTATGACCCCGATGCAAGCATCGGAGAATTTAAGTATTAAAATAATATCAAACTAAAGAAAAGATTCGATGGGATATTACAGGCTACAATAATTGGCAAGCCTAGTGACAGAGCTTAAGGTGTCAGTTTATGTCAAAGAAACCATCGAGTGGAAAGTTAGAATCATATCAAATATAAAGCTGGGTCATAATTCCAAACCTTAATTTCTATTTCTCGACTAATATCAAAACTTTTCTCACCACAATAACTGTTATAGTAACAACAAGCATAAACAAACACAAATGGTAAGATTAGCGATTATTTTCACTTTTGTACTGGCAGGAGGTTTTATTATAGCACAATTATTAGATTTCTTTTTGAGTATCAATAGTGGGTCTAGTCAAACAAGAAAAGACATTGCTGAGCTAAAAAGTAAGATAGCTACCTATATTAGTAACCTTATACCAATGACCATAACTGAACTGGAACTACTGTCAGTCAATCAAACTGGATCAACTTCGAGTAAGGGGTTATCTACTATTAAATCTGGATCATTTACGACAATTTATCATGAGCCTTTACTTGCTTATGCATATAAAAAATATACCTACCCAGCTGATAAAAGTCTGCTATTAATATCCTCAGAGGATGATGATTTTATCTATATGATCAATGGAGGTAAAACTCAAGTGTTCGTAAATAATACAGAGTTGGGGTTTGTAGAATCTGATGGCAGCCTATATGCGCCTCGAACCAATAAACTTCTAGCGAAGATCGAAGCCAATCATCTTCTAAGTTCTCATCCTGTAAAAATAGATGATAAAGAAGTAGGTGAGATTGTAAATGTTAGATTAAATGAATCACCTAATCCAAGAGCATATCAGTTTTTAGAACCGATGAATCCCAATGAAACTCAAATTTTCAAGGCATTGACCTTTTTGAGCTTAGTAGAAGAAACCCTTTAGCGTGCCTTTATGCTTGTTTTTTATCTGACCAAAGTAGGGATATACTATTCGTTCACGTTTATATAGTAATTATGCTATATAGGGTTTTCTTATATTTTAATTCAGGGTTTACCTCTATTAATATAAAAAGCGTAAGTGTATCTTAGCATTATCAATTTGAATGGTATGGATTCTACTGGTATTAATCAGAAATCGATACTTCGCCACTAGATGTAGGTATGAAAAAATATAAAATTAACTTTATTCTCTTCCTTTTAACTTTCAGTATTCAGGCTGCATATTCGCAATCAAAAGCGAGCACTGAAATTCCTGAATATTATAGGGGTGTTTTAGATTATTCGGCAGAAGCGAAGCCCTATTTCTTAGAAGTATCAAAGTCGAAAACTACGGATAGAAACTATGATAAAAGTCAAGTGTCTCACGTTGAATATTTAGATATTGAAAATCAACTTTGGTTTCAAAAGGAAATTGGAGTACCAAATGTTTTGAAGTTGAATGTTAATTTTAAAGGTAAAGGTTACTCATTGATTTTGAAGAGAAGATTTCTGAGGTCTGATAATTATACACTGACTACCTCCTCTTTTATTGAAAGTCAGAGATATGATTCATATTTCTACAATGGAGTGATTGAGGGCGATCACAATAGCTGGGTGACATTGGCTGTGATTGACGGTAAGTATAAGTTACTATTGGCGAGTAAAAGTGGGAATATTGAAGTCAGCTATGAAAGTAAAAATACATATAGCATATATGAAAGTACAGACCTAGTAGAAGTACCTGGGTATGAATGTCACACAACCGATTCTTCTCAGGCGCAAGCAAAACCAACTACAGAGACAGTCAGATCAGTAGGGTCAGATTGTGTAGAACTATATATCGAATGCGACAACCAAAGCTATTTAGATAATGGAAGCTCAGTCGCAAATACTGAATCGTGGGCACTTTCTATCATAAATGATGTAGCTACTATTTATAATACGATCAATATTCCTTTAGTTGTAAATAGTATATTTGTTTGGAACAGTGTTGATCCTTATGCTACGGGAGCCAGTATGCAAGCAGTGAGAGATTCTTTTGTGAATCAAATAGAAAATACTTATGATGGTAGGGTAGCACAATTATTTTCTACTCGAGACCTTGGAGGAGGTTTGGCATATGGTGTAGGAGGACTTTGTGGATCTTTTCCTGATTTTCCAGGACCTTACAGTATTGCTACATCTTTAGAGACCAGCTACAGCGCATATCCCAATTTTTCATTCACGGTGAATGTAGTGGCCCATGAATTAGGTCATGTTTTTGGAGCTCGACACACACATGCGTGTGTATGGGGTACTGAGCTTGATAGTCAAGTCGATGATTGTGGTAATATTTATGCTGCAGACAATGGAAATCAACCAGAAGGACAAGAGTGCTTTGATGAAAACAATCCCATATTGCCCAACAATGGTGGAACAATCATGTCTTTTTGTAATCTAGCTGGTGGAGGTATTGATCTGGCTAATGGATTTGGCGCTGAAGTTGGAGATTTAATTTTTGATAAATACAATACTGCGGTTTGTGCTACAGGTGGAACATGTGCTTCTTTACCTCCTTCTAATGATGATTGCGCAAATGCAATAGAACTAAGCTTAAAAGGAGAATGCTCCTATTTTGATTATGATAATATAATGTCGACCTCTTCTGGAGTAGCTGATCCATCATGTGGTACAGTTGGGGTTGCTCAAGATATTTGGTTTTCTATTAATCCGACTAACACTGATGCACTGATTAATTTTAATCCAGTTGCAGGTCAAGTCATTGATGTCATCATTACTGCTTATACAGGTACATGTGGTAATCTTACAGAAATAGAATGTGAAGAAGCCTTCGATGAAGAGATCCAAATGAAATTGATAGGTCTTACACCAAATCAAACCATTTATATCAGGATAATTGAGGAATCAAGTGATTTGGAAGGAACATTGCAATTGTGCGCTATTGACGAAGCATTACCTTGCCACCCTGCGTTTAATCCTTTGGTAAGTTTGTACAATAATACCAGTGGGAGTAGTTGGACAGATAAATCTGGCTGGGAGGATGGAGCGCTCGGAGTAAATTGCTCTCCTTGTACTTGGTATGGAATTACCTGTGACAATCAAGAAAATGTCATAGGAATAGATTTATATAATAATGACTTAGTGGGTACAGTCCCTTCTTCACTTGAAGAATTGACAAAAATACGTACGCTTAAGTTGATGAATAATGACCTCACTGGCACTTTTCCAGATATTTGGTTAGCTCTTGATGTTTTGGAATTTGTTGATTTATCAAATAATGGATTTACAGGAGTTATGCCTTCTTCTCTAGGTAGTTTAGTAAAGTTGAATACCCTATATATAGAGAATAATAATTTGACTGGAGAGTTGCTTGCGTCAATAGCTGATCTTCCATTGCTAAATGTCTATTGGACAAAGAATAATGATTTCAGTGGCTGCTATCCAGATTCTTACACAGCATTGTGTGATATAGCAAGTACAAAATTTACTAATAATCCTCAGCTTCCTTCTAGCGGAAATGACTTCGAAAGTTTTTGTTCCCAAGGAATTGGAGGTGACATTGATGATGATGGTTTTTGTTTTGGTCCTAATGTAGGAGAAGACTGCATTGATGATGATAACACTGTCTATCCTATGGCACCAGAGTTATGTGATGGAAAAGACAATGACTGTGATGGTGACTACGATGAAGGACTGACAACTGATAATACTTGGATCACAAGCGGGAGCGGAAATTGGACAAATGCCACCAACTGGAGTCTAGGGGTTGTACCCGCGGCATGCCATGATGTAATTTTCCCAGTAAACGGTTCAGTCAGAACGATAACCATAGATGGCCCAACAGAGGCTTTTGCAAGATCAGTTACTGTGTTCTCCAATAATACATTGGAGAACGATGGCATATTGAATATTTCTGGATCAGATGATAATGGTTTGATTTTGAATCCTGGAGGTAACTATCAAAATATAGGAACGACAGATATTAAGAATGTCTCACTTTATGGAATAAGGTTAGATGGAGGTATTGAGAATGCAGGAAACATTACTGTGGAAAATTTAGGTGCAAACTTTGAAGTGTATATACTTGATGGGGCAAGTTTCTTAAATAATGGAACCATAATAATAAGATAGTAATGATCCATTTAGCAATACTTCGAAAGGTAAAATATAGGCCAATTTGGAAATCAAAAAGTCTGTATGCATTCATTATTAATATAAATTTGAAAAAAAAGACAGCAAAGCGGTAACGATTGTATATATTTGTTACCCTAGCGATTAAATAAGAGATTTAAGTATTTATTACCCGAAAGGGTGAGTTTAGGAACAAAATGATTTATTAGATTTGCTATTGTTATCCGTTAACCTAAAAAAAACAACCGATCAATAATTAAAACCGACCGTTTACTCATTAGGCCGAAATATTGAAAAGGTTAATTGTACATTTGAGATATATAAAAACTCTTCACACATGAAAAACATATTTTACACATTCTTAAGCATGTTATTTGCCTTCTCGGCATCTGCACAGCTAATCAATGATGGAGCAACCATTATTGTAGAAGATGGTGCCACTCTATTTATAGAAGGTAGTCTTCAAAATAATCTTACCGGTTCTATCGATATCCAAGGTACGGGTATAGTAGAAGTAGAGGGTGATATTACCAATGCTGGTACTGCGACTATAACCATGAGTAATACTGCAAAATTAATATTAAGTGGAGCTAATGCTTCTACTGTTACTTCTGGTGGAGCTACTTTTACGAATGTAGAAATGGACAAAACTTCGAATAATGTTACATTAATGGATCAGATGAGAATATCTACTGATTTAAATTTTGTAGGAGATAATAACAAAATACTAATTGGTGATAATAATCTAGTATTTGCACCTTCAGCAACTATTACATCAGCAGATGATAACGAGTTTATCGTAGCAGATGGAGCAGCTAACACTGGAGTTGTTTCAAAAGAACTTTCAGCAAACGAAGTGTTCAAATTTGAAGTAGGTGATGCTACTAATTATACTCCTTTAAATGCAGATGTTACTGGTACAGGTTATGCATCAGCAACAGTTGATGTAAATGTTGTTCCAATGGCTCAACCAAACGTTACTACAGAAGCAACTGACTTTATCTCTAGATACTGGAATGTAGATCAATCAGGAGTTACTGATTATTCTGCGGATCTAGAAGGTACATATGCAGCGGGTGACCTTACGGGGATCGCAGCGGATACTAAAGGTGCACATTATGGGGCAGATTGGACTTATACTGCTGCTGCTGCAGGACCTAGTTCAGTAACTGGAACAGTAGCCGAAAGTGGAGACTTTACTGGTACTAACGCATTTGGAAAAGTTGGATTGACCTTCTTTCTTCAAGGAGCTTACAGTGGTGGTATTATGACAACTGGATTAACTAGTGTTTTACCATTAACAAGTCCTTATGCTGGTGGCGAAACAGTCGCTTCCATCCCTGCAAATGTTGTAGACTGGATTGAACTCGAAATTAGAGATGCATCAACGCCAAGTACTATAATTTCAACTCAAAGTGCCTTCTTAAGAAACGATGGTGTTGTTCTAAGTTTAGATGGAGTAGCTAATCCACTCCTTAAAAATTCACCTTCTACAGGATTTGTAGGAATCAATCATAGAAATCATTTATCTGTGAATACCGCAGTAGCTCTTAATTTAGGGTCTGTTGGATTTGATACTCATGACTTTTCAACATCGTTGGCTCAAGCATATGATAATCCTGCAATTGTAAATAATGATGCAATGTTAGACCTTGGAGGAGGAACATTTGGATTATTTAGAGGTGATGCAAATGGAAACAATACAATCAATGTAATTGATGCAGCGATTACAAGAAATGGTTCATCCCCGATCCAAACTGGTGTTTACTTAGGGATTGATGTAAATATGAATGCAACTGTAAATGTTATAGATGCTGCAATAGTAAAATCAACATCATCGCCTATCAAATCTGCACACGTACAATAATACAGTAAAACCTAAAAAGAAAAAAATGAAATATTTATATAAAATAACCTTGATTTTTATTGTAGCAATTACAGCTTCAAACTTAATTGCTCAGGACATACAATTTTCTTATGTAGCTGTCCCTAATGGTGATAATACTACCACTGTTACATATTGTGCAACCAATACTGGAGGAGTTATTGAAGAATTAGGTGCTTTCACTATTGATTTCTATTATGATGATAATGAGACTTCTGTTATGACAGTTGATTTTAGTCCTGTTTCTGGTGCGCCTTGGAATTGGGGAACAGCAAATCAAACCATTACAAATCATCAAGCGGTAAATAATCCATCGGTGCCAATAACACATACTGGATACTTCGTTTATCAGAATTTCGATAATAATTTTACAGGTGTGAATTTGAATCCTGGCGAAAAATTTACATTGGGTACAGTTGTATTCAATAATGCTGACAATAAACCGAATGATGGCGGAGAAGGCTTTATAGAAACAAGTGTTGAGCAGCCTGGATTAAAATACTCAGGTATCGATGGTGGAAATTTCATCGAACATGATGTATTTACAAATGGTGCTCAGCAACAAATTTTACCAATAGTTATTAGATCATTCACAGCAACAAAAGGAGAAAAAAGTGTAAACCTTGACTGGTCCACATCTTCAGAAATAAACGGATCTCACTTTGATGTACAAAGAAGTCAAAACTTATCTGACTGGACTACTATCGGAACTGTGAAAGCAGTAGGAGAGAGTGGTACTGAGCAAAACTATGACTTGCTTGATAATGAGTTGCCGCTTAGTACTCGATCATCAAAAACATTCTACTATAGATTAAATATGGTAGATAACGATGGAGCAGCTGAACTGTCAGAAGTTAGAACTGTAAGATTTGATGTTGATGGAGCGGAATTTATCGTGTATCCAAATCCTTCTTTCAATGAAGTATTTGTAAATCTTTCTAGCATCACAACTGAAACCGGTCCTGCGACCATGAATGTGATCAACATGAAAGGAGAAAGAGTAAAAGATGTAACATTATCAACTAATGATGATATAAGCGTAGATGTGAGTACCCTCACAGCTGGTGTATATTACTTCGTAGTAAGACAAGGTGAAGATACCTTTACACAAAAAGTGATTAAAATAGACTAAAATATAATTGCTGAATTTTGCAATATGTGATTCAAAGCAATCAAGATTTTTATACCTGGTTTTTGTTAATTGTTAGAGAAGTGGTTTACCGCTTCTCTTTTTTTTTGTTTAGTATTTTTCTTCATTCATTCTTTGCTAAATGGGTTTAACTCAATCTCCTGTCTTTCTCTTAAAAGTAGATGTTAGAATAGTGGGTTTTGTATTTTTTCTCACGAATCTCAATTGATCAGCACAGCAAAAAATCAACAAATTACAAAATCAACAACTTAACACTATTGTACATGCATAGACCAAAATAAATTTTAACTTTGACGTTGACTTGAAAATGACTTCCAAGTCCATCAAATCTGAATAAATATTAAGTATATGTTAGCTGCCATTATTGTTGTTTTTATCATTGGATATTTGACCATTGTATTAGAGCATCCTCTTATGTTAGACAAAACAGTTCCTGCCCTTTTGATGGGCGCTACTTGTTGGGCTTTATTGGCTGTAGGATATAACAATGGGTGGTTGTCTGCTATCGGCCATCATGGAGATGCGTTCACAGCTGATAATGCAGGTCATGATGACTTCACCAATGCCTTGTTGCATCATCTTGGGAAGACCTCTGAGATACTTATCTTCTTAATCGGAGCTATGACGATCGTAGAGATCATTGATCTGCACAGAGGCTTCGAAATACTTAAGGGGTGGGTAGATACCAAGAGTAAGAAACGATTATTGTGGGTAATTGGAATTCTTGCTTTTATATTATCTGCAATCATCGATAACTTGACAGCAACGATCGTATTAGTCACGCTACTCAGGAAGATTATAGCAGATAAGAACGAAAGAATTTGGTATGCGTCCATGGTAATAATAGCTGCCAATGCAGGAGGAGCATGGTCACCAATTGGAGATGTTACTACCACTATGTTATGGATTGGAAAGCAAGTGTCGACAGGGGGATTAGTAAAGTGGTTGGTCTTACCATCACTTGTTTGTTTTGTAGTGCCATTTTTTATAGCAATGTTTAAAAAAGAATTTCAAGGAAATATCAAAGTCAATGCCGAAGAAGATAAGCAAGCTGTAAAATTATTGTCTAGTAGAACCATGTTATTCTTGGGTTTGGGTATGATTGTCTTTGTCCCATTTTTTAAAACACTTACACACCTACCACCTTATATTGGGATGATGTTTTCTTTAGGTGTAGTATGGCTTGTTTCAGAATATATTCATCCTGAAGAGGACTTCGAAGAAGAACGAAAGCATCTATATAGTCCACATGTGGCACTTTCAAGAATCGAAATGTCATCTATTTTATTTTTTCTAGGAATATTAATGGCTGTTGCTGCAATTGAAACTGTGGTGGTAGATGGTGTAGGAGCATTGCGTTATGCCGCACAGGGTCTTACCGATGCTATCCCTAATCAAGATGTAGTTGTTATGTTACTAGGCGTGGGATCTGCCATTATTGATAATGTACCACTTGTGGCGGCATCTATGGGGATGTATGATGTTGCTACTTATCCAGCGGATAGTAAATTGTGGCATTTTATCGCCTATGCTGCGGGTACAGGTGGAAGTATGTTGATCATTGGATCAGCTGCGGGTGTGGCCGCTATGGGTATGGAAAAGATAGACTTTATCTGGTACCTTAAAAAAATAACGTGGTTAGCTGCAGTAGGTTTCCTTGCGGGTGGATTGGTTTTCCTAGGTATGTATTCAATTTGGGGAGGATAGAGTTGAAATTACATTGTTCCTAAAAAGTAAATCTAAGATTTTAGTTTGTAAAAGATATTCAGAAATGGGCTAGAATTAATTTCCAGTTTCATGTTATGAATTCTATCTGGCGTGAGGATGCAATTCAAAGGTAGATTTGTTTTGGTTTGCACGGACTGTAAAGGTTAAGATAAATTTTGGTAGCGGCTAGCAAGAAAACTTGTCTGAAAATCATTACACCGTTCTTGCATAAGGAGATACTTAGACGGTACTATTGATCAGTAGAAAAAATGTTTTAGATGTTGATAGACAGAAACTGAGCGAATATCTAACTATCCTTCGTCTATCACAGATAGCAATCTTCGTAGAGTTATTACAAAATATAACCAACTTTCAAGGAGTAAGAGACATTGCCTTGATTTACAAAGAATTTAGGTTCGAAATAGACTTTTTGCCATTGCACGGTAATCCCTGCATTATATACAATGCCAATACCCGTGTCAACTTGAGACATATTTTTAGATATCGTATTTACGGCTATTAAGCCTGCTTGAGGGATTAAGCTTATACTTACGTTACTATCATTTACTAAGATCGTATGATATAATGATCCGCCAAATTGAACTGAACGTGAATTGGCAGGCGTAGTGGGAAGTATATTATATTGATATGCTACTTCTAGATTGATACTTACGGGTGAAATACTTTCTGATTGCTTTATTATAAGGTAGTTAAGATTAGGCCTCACAATATTCAACGTCAGATTTCTAATCTTATCAGTTCCTTTACCAAGATCTATACCAGCGGTCAACCTACCGTTCCATGTGTATCCTGGTTGAATGGCAAGGATGTTTTCAAAGTTCCCTGACGTCAGTTGGACTGAACCATGAAAGCCACTGCTATCATTCTGTATGAGGTAATTCTGAGCGGAAGCGGAGTCAAAAGAAAACATGGAATAAAGGAGGCTTACAAAAAAGATCAATCTGTGCATTGGTTAATATTTTTTATACTAACGTGAGATACCTGTACTATCTTGTTACTGGTCTTATTATTTATTATTATTATGCAATAAATTTATTGCTTCCTAAGGATTTGTATTGTTGCTTCTTTCCCTTCATTGAGCTGAAGTTTAATAGGTACCTCTGTCTCTGAATTTAAAATGATAAAATTCGCTGAATTAGGAGGAAGCCGACCTTCGTTGTCAGCGACTATTCGCAATATTGTGGTGTCTTTAAGTATAGGAACTAAAAGTTGTTTCATCGTGCTTTTAATCAAGTAACCTTTAAGAATGGGTTTATCATCGACATAAACAGAAACCTTATCACCATCTAAGTACTCATCTTCCCACACCCTTACCATGAGATTATCTCCTTCGGCTATTATGGTAAGGTTGTCATCTTCTTTTAGGACAGTATTAAGGCTGTTTTCTTTTGAATTAGAAATCGATTTTTTTAGTTTTTCTCTTACATCTTTAGGCACTAGTTTTTTATTAGAAACATCTTTTGCTTTTTCAAAAAAATATTCACCACCCATAAGAAATAGATCCCCTTCAATGCATTTTTCACCATTTTCATACCTACTATAGAAGTGCCCTTGGATTAGACTTTTCTTTCCTTTGAGCTTTATTTTAGCATTATAGAGGTGTACGTAACAAAAATCATCAGAAGGAGAATCTGATTTGGTAGTTAGATTACTTAATTCATTAAACGTTATCGTATTCTGTTCTCTGTTGATACTTCCTGTAATTTCCGATTCTGTACGATGAGCTCCTGAAAAATCAGTTATTGATTTTCCACTTATCGATCCATCTTTCATTTCATCAAATTCAATCTTGTAAGTGATCATTGAGTTATCAAGTAATTGTATAGTTCCGACGAAACTATGTTCTTGAATTTTTTGCGCTGTAGATAGATTTGTAAAGAATAAAAAGTTAAAAGTGAAGAAAAAAATGATTTTGAAATTTACATTCATAATATGATATTGTATAATTGGAAGTTTTTGATATCTTAGATTTTTAAACTAAACCAAAATTAAATAATTATGACCAAAAAGATCCTTTTATTAACAACTTTCTGTTTAATGTGCATGAGCGCTTTCGCTTCATTCCCAGTAAATAAAAAAAATGTTGAGAAAGCAATTGCTAATGTTGAAACGATATCAACACAAGCCGTAACAATAGACGCAAATATTGCTAAAACTGTTACAATGCCACAATTAACTGTTGATGCTGAGAATGCATTAAGTCCAGCTGCTACAGGAGCTGATGATGATTTGTTAATTTTATTAGTGCTTTGGCTACTTATCTGGCCTTTAGCTGCACACAGATGGTATGCAGGTAAGCCAGCAGGATGGAACATTTTATTCATTCTTACATTTGGAGGATTTGGAATATGGGCATTAGTTGATTTAATCAATATTTTGACGGATAATTTCTAATATCTTTTATAAGATAATACAATTAGGCTATTGTGATTTTTTCGCAATAGCCTTTTTTTATTATTTGCAAATAAATAGTAATGCTCGGCTATGAAAGCTAGCTTAGCTAGTTTGGTTTGAAATTGACTAGGGGTTTTCAGTAGTAAGCTCTATTTTAAAACTCTCTCGCATATTTTCTAATTATTTACTTACAGTTTAAAAGAGGTCCTTAGTCAGCATAGTTTTTTAGGATCAAATTTCCGTTAAAAACAGATCTATGTCTGAGCTGTAGCCTTA
The DNA here is from genome assembly GCA_963975265.1 of uncultured Saprospirales bacterium. Classification (GTDB taxonomy): domain Bacteria; phylum Bacteroidota; class Bacteroidia; order Chitinophagales; family Saprospiraceae; genus CAJXUU01. The sequence goes on along the minus strand of CAXBGT010000063.1, from coordinate 12,813 downwards.
GCGGAGGTGAGTTTAGATATGTTTAGGAAATTTTATTCTAAAACGCGTTAAGTGCTGGGTAAAGACTTGAATTCTTTGGTTCGTTTCTTTTTCAAGAAAGAAATGAACGCCGGCAGCGGCGAGCGGCAAAGAAAGTTCAAATCTCATTGCACTGTTTTTACGAGAAAATATTCAAAAAACGAGTAATAATTCAGAAGTAAAGTGATGGGAACTTTTAATCTATAAGGGTTTTCGCTATTTGCGAATATCCCTGACTAAGGAATTTGTGTAATACCACTACTCAAAAGTTGTTATATTTCAACCGTCTTCACCTTTGAAATCAGCTAAAGGGAAAACGAATATTGTCACAAAGGCCATTTCTAATGAGGCAAATCTCTATGTGTCATTATGGCTAGAAGCTATATCCAAAAGTAAAAACTAAATTGAGGTCGAATCCATTAAAAATAGCAACTCCTTTATTTGACAACTCATAATAATAATCAGGCCCCATTGCTGCATCCAATATGATTCCATTTTCCCATATCCATTGATAACCAAGATCTGTTCCTAAGTGAACTGAAGTAGCTGAGGAAGTGTATACAAAACCAGTATAAGGCATAAGGTAAAAGCCTCTTGGGGCATCTTTTTTAGTGATATATCTTCTATATCCAATGTTAGCTTCTATGGCAGTGTCATCTGTATCATCAAGATCGTAATCCACAATTACGCTTATTTGGTATGATGACTTGGTATTAATTGTTCTTTCATAACAACTACTTACAAAACCATCAAACAGGCTTAATGGATTGGTTTTAATAATAGATAGTTGAGCATTACAATCGAATGCAATAAAAAATAAAACTAAGCTGAAGATTAATGCTCTCATCATAAATGGTATAAACCTATGAACGAATATATGCGAATATATGCTTTGCGAGTAAAAAAAACCTAAATTTTGACAGCACTAAGGTAAACCTTCGGAGCATTGCCAAATTATTTCCGACCGAATGGATAGGAAATGGGCCTATTTTGGGATTTGGTGGTTTTTTTCAAAATATTTATTTTTTGACCCTACGCGAGCTTGGAGAAAATTCTCTGATTTGAAATAGAGGGAAGAATTACAGATTAACTTTTGGACTATCTAAATCAGTCAGTTGAAACATAAACGAAATTCTAAATTAACCATTAATGGAAGATCCAAAACGCCTTTTATCAGCATTGCCTACATAGGAATTTCCAATTTTAGAAACAGCATTTATTCCTCCAAAGTATAGTGATTGATTTTCCCAAATATTTAAATTAGGTAAATCCATGCCTTCTATTTCATACCCTTTTTCTACTTCGAATATCGAATTGTTAAGATAAAGTCTTGGGGCAGAAATAGATTGTTCAATAGATGACTGGAAATATTGGGAGTTTATTATTACTTGTGATATCGCATATGGTATTCTTCCTGCACCACCAGATCCAAGTGCATGTAAAGTAGATCCATTTTCATTAGTGAGTATTGTGGGGCACATCATAGATTGCAACCTTTGATTCTCATTCCAATTATGAAAACCGTTTGGCATCAATGCCTCTTCGCCGAGCATATTATTCATTTGCATATCAGTACCTGGAATAAAATATCCAGAACCTTCACCAACAGAGGTGGTCAAAGAGACAGTCATACCTTTAGTGTCGATTACATTGAAGTGTGATGTTCCTCCCCATTTGCTGGCAGTTGCATTTCTATTTGTGTTTGTATTAATTCCAAAATTATGAAATAAGTAATTTGCAATTTTTGATTGATCATTATTTAATTCAGAGATAGAAGAAAAGGTTGCAGCTAATTCCTGAAAATGTTTTACGCTCAGCGGATGAAGCTTTTTGTCTGACGTACTGTCTTGAAAAGTATTAAGTATGGCAGTTATTAGCATTCCGCCTACGGACGGGAATCCAGTTGTATGTACAGTTTTGCCAAGAAAATTAAACTTTATGGGGTCTCTAATTATAGCTTCAAATTGGTTAAAATCGGCTCTTGTTAAATGTCCCCCCTCCAGCATGTCTTTGCTGATAGATTTTGCAATCTCTCCTTTGTAAAATAGATCCCTACCTTCATGGGAAAGGGCTTCTAAAAAGTCAGAATAAGATTTCATTTGTATAAGATCTCCTTCTTTTTTGAGGTTCCCATTTTCATTAAAAAATATATGTTTCATGCTAGGGTCCAAAGCAAATATCTCCTTCAACAATATAAAGTCAAATGCTTGGAATTTGTCAAGAACTATTCCTTCTTTAGACCAAAGTAAAGCGGGTTCTATCAATTGTTTCATTGGAATAGATCCGTATAATTCATGCAATTTATAAATACCAGCTATTGCTCCGGGGACAGCTATCGATCCTTTGCCAACATGAAAATCCTCAGTAGTTGTGCCAAAATCTACTGTTACAGGATAGAATTCTTGTTGGGAAATACTCTTTTTATGGATAGGCGTTTGACAAAAGAAATCTATTACTTTGACTTGTTTTTTGTCGTTCACTACAGCAAATCCTCCTGCACCAATTGAAGCCATACAAGGTTCTGCAACGAAACTTACTAGGTAAGCTGCGATGGCTGCATCAACTGCATTTCCACCTTGGGTTAATATTATTTCAGCGGCTTCGATTGTTTTTTCGTGACCACCTGAGATGGCATAATTCATAGAAGAATATAGATTGCTAGATAAAAATAGGAAAGTTATACATCTACTACTTCTTTACCTAAATATTACCACATAAAACCAATACCAAATTCTAATCGCCGGAAATAATTATTCTCAATTTTTATAAAATCATCAAAATCGAATTCATAACTGCCTTTTTGCATCCTAGCACCAACTGTGAAATCTATCATTACTCTATTTGACGATAATCTATACCCTAGTGCAATACCTGCGTTTATTCCACCTTGGGCTTTTGTCTGATTTTTGTTGGTGTTTTTTAAAGCTATACCATAACCAGCATCCGCTTTAATGAACGGGGTGCCATTTTTTTCTCTTAAAAAAGATATGAAAGAAAATCGAGGCACTATGAAATCATAGCCTTCGTTATCTCCATAATTTTCAAACGAGGCTCCTCCTCCATATCCGAGAAGTCGACTTTTTTGATGATGATATGTATATGAAATAAAACTCCCACCATTTGGTCGGCCTGCCAATGAACCGATAGAAATTCTATGGTAGCCAATTCCTTCTGGGAAATTGTATTGTTTTGGTGGTTTTCTAGTTGTAAACTTAAATACATTTTCATTTAGGTCGAACGTTAAGGTATCACCTTGGCAATTCATGGTAACACTTTCTTGAGGTTCGTACGTGATAACTTCACCATGGTATTTCTTATTCTTTGGGGTCTTTACTTTGCCGTAAACATTGAATTGGGCAGCCATACTACCGCTAGTCCCAATCATGAGAACTATAAAAATTGTGATAAACTTGTCTATTGTGTGGAATTTTAGTTTTGTTATCATGAAATTCAATTGAATGTAAATGTAATATCGCATTTTACTTTTTAAAAGTAGATATAAAATACCGTTCTCTTAGTTCGTAAGTAACTAAAGCTATTTTTCTAACGAGTTAAATAATGAAAGTGTATATTTTAGTTGTGATTAATTACATTTGAGAACACTAATTATTAAGTATGATTTTAAAAGCAATATCTGATATCGAAAAAATCTTGTTAGATAATTATAATGTTATTGCAGTGATAAAACAATTAGCCGGGGAAGCTGACTATAATTACAAAGTCATTTCAGACACAACCACTTATTTATTAAAGATTTGTAAATCTGACGTGTTAGAGGAAGAGGTGCAATTTCAAGTAGCATTGTTAGCCCATTTGAATAACAAGGATTTGTCATTCGAGGTGCCGATGATCATAAATACTTCTAATGGGGAGAAGTACATCTTGAAAATAATCAATGATGAAAAATATATAGTGCGTTTACATTCCTGGGTCTCTGGAGTTATGTTGGATGAGATAATACCTAGGACAAAAGACTTGTTTATATCATGGGGTGTTACCTGCGGTGAGTTGAGCAATAGTCTATCATCATTCGATCATTCTGGGGCACACAGATTTGATAAATGGAATCCAATAGAAAGCCTTCATTCAAAGAAATACATAGAATATATTGAAAATGAAGCGCAGAAGGGGCTAGCAATTTACTTTTGGAATGTATTTGAAGAAATTGTAATACCTGCTATTGATGATTTACGATCGAGTGTAAATTATAGTGATGCACACGAGCAGAATCTCCTACTGAAAGACGACTACAGACGTATTTCAGGGGTTATTGATTTTGGAGATGCAATATATGCCCCTACGATTTGTGAGTTGGCTATAGCTTGCGCATATGCAGGGATGTACGCAGAAGACCCAATCGAAGTTATTTCTTATGTCGTAAAAGGATACCATAGTCAATATTCACTGAAAGAAAACGAGGTAGAAATCCTATTGCCTTTGATATTTGGACGTTTGATGATAACAGTGGCAAATGCAGCCTACAATATTAAGCAAGAGCCTGAAAATAAATATTTGCAAGTTAGTGCAAAACCAGCATGGGATTTACTTGAAAAACTCCGTAATGTAAATTTGAATTTTGCTCATTATTATTTTAGAGCATCCTGTGGTTGGGTGGCACACCCCAAAAGGACATCATGGAATCAATGGCTCAAAACTAATTTTGATCATTTGATATCTCCTATTAATCTAAGTAAGCACATCTCAATGGACTTAGATTTGAGTGTAGGCAGTCTTGATTTGGGAAATAATTCGAATTTTGAAAATATTACAAAATTTGAAAGAAAAATCAATCAAATTCTGGATGATAAAAACGCCACTTTAGGAATTGGTGGTTATAAGGAAGTCCGTCCATTTTATACGACCGATGCTTATAAAACAGAAGGTAATAATGGTCCCAGATGGAGGACAATGCATTTAGGCACAGACTATTGGACCCAAGCTGGTGAGCCAGTTTATTCTATAGCGGATGGAATTATTCATAGCATTAAGAATAATGATGCGGACTGTGACTATGGACCCACTATAATCATTAAGCATAAAATGGACGATGAAGATGAATACTTTACCTTGTACGGTCATCTCAGCTTATCCTCCTTGATAATAGTCGCAGTTGGAGATGAAGTCAAAGCGGGTTCTAAAATCGCAGAAATAGGAGCGGGTTCTATAAATGGTGGATGGCCTCCTCATTTGCATTTTCAGGTAATTTTAGATCTGTTGGATAGTATAGGGGACTTTCCTGGTGTATGCTATGTTTCTGAATCAAAAATTTGGACAAACATTTGCCCTCGTATTTCAATTGAAAAAAGTATTGAGAATGCGTCTAAAGAACTTGTAAACAGATTGATATCAGACAGAAAGAAGATCTTGGGTAAAAGCTTAAGTGTCTCTTATGAAGAACCATTACATATCGTTAGAGGATACAAGCAATATTTGTATGATATAAATGGCAGAAGATATTTAGACATGGTAAATAATGTGGCTCATGTTGGTCATGAACATCCAAGGGTAGTAAAAGCTGCCACAAGTCAAATGGGCCTATTGAATACAAACACAAGATATATAAATGAGAATATCACTAAGTATGCAGAATTGCTTTTGAGTAAGTGCCCTGAAGGTTTAGAGGTAGTTTATTTTGTAAATAGTGGTAGCGAAGCAAATGAACTAGCCTTGAGAATGGCAAAAGTTTATACAAGTGAAAAGGACATCATTGCGCTTGAAGCTGGATATCATGGAAATACGGGGGCAACGGTAGATGTAAGCAGCTACAAATTTGATGGCAAAGGCGGCCAGGGTGCTCCTGAGTACACATCAATAATACCAATGCCTGATCTTTACAGAGGAAGCCAAAAAGAGATCCTGGAGGCGTCCGAGTACTACTCAAGATTTATCCAAGAAGCGATCGCTGAGCTCAAGTCAAAAGATAGAAATGTGGCAGGTTTTATTGCTGAAAGCATTCTAAGTTGTGGAGGGCAGATAGTACTTCCAGATAATTATCTAAAAGAAGCATATGAAATAATTCGTGCAGAAGGTGGGCTGTGTATTGCAGATGAGGTGCAAGTTGGTTTTGGTAGGGTAGGAAGCTATTATTGGGGGTTTGAGTTGCAAAAAGTTGTTCCAGATATCATTACATGTGGTAAACCTATTGGAAATGGCCATCCTCTTGGAGCTGTTATTACCACTAAAAAAGTGGCAGATACTTTTGCCAATGGTATGGAATATTTTAATACGTATGGAGGCAACCCTGTGTCATGCGCTGTTGGTTATGAAGTGCTTACTGTAATTGATGATGAAAAATTACAAGAGAATGCTCATTTGGTGGGTAATCATCTTTTGAAACGGTTAGAGGATCTTAAATCAAAGCATGATTTAATTGGAGATGTGAGAGGAGTAGGGCTTTTTTGTGGAATAGAGTTAGTAAGAAGTAGAGAAACACTTGAGCCTGCAGATAACGAGGCAACTTACATTGTAAATAGACTGAAGGAGCAAGGGGTACTATTGAGTACAGATGGGCCTCTACGCAATGTGATAAAAATGAAGCCTCCAATGTGTTTTACAATAAATAATGTAGAAGAAATGATTATGAGATTAGACCAGGTCATTTATGAAATTGACTCAATTAAGCAAGTTCAGAAGTGGAATTGAAACCTAAATATGACGACAATAAAAACCTAAATGTATAGGTGCTGTTATGTCAGACATAATTAATCAATTAGATATGAAATACAACAAACTTTCAAATACAGATATAGAAGTGAGTGAAATTTGTCTTGGGACAATGACTTTCGGAGAACAAAATTCTGAGTCAGAAGGGCACCAACAGATGGATTATGCACTTGATGCTGGGGTCAATTTTTTTGACACTGCCGAATTATATGCAGTACCTTCCACTAAAGAAAATAATGGAAAAACTGAAGAGATAATAGGAACCTGGCTTTCCAAAACTAAAAAGAGGGAACATATAATTCTTGGTACTAAAGTGGCAGGGCCTTCAGATAATCTAAAGTATATCTCAAAGAATTTAGGGTTTTCTCGCAAGAGAATCTTAGAAGCTGTGGAAGGGAGCTTGAATAGATTACAAACGGACTATATTGACTTGTACCAACTCCATTGGCCCGAAAGAAAGACAAATATGTTTGGTCAGCGCGGATTTCCAAATGCTGCAAATGATACATGGGGAGATAACTTCTTAGATGTGATAGAAACCATGAACTTACTCATTAAAGAAGGTAAAATAAGACATTGGGGACTGAGCAATGAGACCCCATGGGGCACAATGCATGTTTTAAATGAAGCCGAAAAGAATGGTTTGGAAAAACCAGTCAGTATCCAAAATCCTTATAGTTTGCTAAATCGAACTTATGAAACTGGCATGGCAGAAGTTTCTGTGAGAGAAAATATTGGCTTGCTTGCTTATTCACCTCTTGGTTTTGGTTTGTTATCAGGGAAATATCACAAGGGAACCGACGATAAAACAAGTCGAAGGAATAAATATAAGGAAATGAATAGGTATGATAGTGAGGAATGTTATAGTGCTACAACTCAATATCTAAAAATTGCTGAGGATAATGGATTGAGTTTAACTCAAATGGCGTTGGCATTTATCAATAGCCGAGATTTTATTACTTCGAATATTATAGGCGCTACAAATTTAAAACAGCTGAAAGAAAATATAGAATCCTCAAAAGTTGTATTATCAAAAGAAATTATCAAAAATATTAATAAAGTACAAGAAAAAATACCGAACCCTGCGCCTTAATGGGATCAAATGAGAATGGAGAGTGATTAATTGGGGTGATATATATGTGCTGTCAGAAAATAATAAAGGAATGGCATAATTTTAGTAATATACTAATTACCAAAAAACCTAGAATCATTTTTTCTCACTAGCTGAATTTCAGCATAATTTGATTTTAAGGCTCATGGATATAATTCAAAAAATAGCTTATTCATTTTTTTTATTCTTTGGAACATTCAATTTATATTCTCAAAATCAGGTTACCGGAGTTAATTATTTTATGGAATATGACACTCTTGAGTGTAGGTACGATTGCTCGATCATTATCACTGAAGGAAGTGCCATTTTAGCTCCATACAGAACACAGTTCAATTCGCAATACACTATAGTTGTACCAACAGGCACGACGGTTGATATTGAGGAAACATATCTTCCTCTTCAGGATAATCAAAATTATACAAGCATAATTCCAACTAGTTGGTCTATAGGAGCCTCTGCTTATAATGCGTTAGGGTTAGGCATTGATTATCATCCGATTGCTCCTAATTTAAACGTGTCATCCCAATATAATAATATCACAGAAGGGGATACTTTGAAAATATTTAGTTTTAGCGTTTCAGTGAATTCTGCATGTGGTGCAGGGGTGAGATTTTTTGAAAATGGTGTAGATCAAAATACAAACGGTGCCGACTATAGTTGTGGATTTACCATTGGCGGACCATGGGAAGATTTTATAGGGATAGAGCCTATTATTTACCCACCAAAGCCAACAATACCTTTACCCACAATTGACAATTCTAATGGTATCTTTATAGATCTTACACTATCTGCCCCAGTTTCTTGTCAATCGACATATACAACAAGTTGGACTGGCCCAAATAATTATATGTCTACCAATGAAGATGTACTTATTAATCCGGCAGTATCCGCTGATTATGGTCTTTTTAAAATTGTAGTTGAAGATGATATTGAGTGTAAAGATTCATTAGAGATATCTGTTATTGAACCAGGATCTCAAGGAGTAGATGAGATGACTTTAGGAACTGTCATTTACAATCCAACTTTTGAGCATATTGCTTTTCATGCCAATATAGAAGGAGATGATAACAAAAACAGTACAATAACAGTAGAATATAAATTAACTGGAACAGAAAATTACTTACCAGGAGCTATTACCATGAGAGCGAACCCTGAAATGATAGTGAATGGTAGCGCTTTGGGATTGAATTTTCATGCTGGATCTATTATGCATTTACTGCCAAATTCCTCTTATGATATTAAATTGACATTAGTTGATATAGATGGTGGCTCTCAGGTTATTGAGGAAACTGTATCTACCAAGAAATTTCCTTCAGCGAATGATTTTAATCAGATCAAATATGTGGAACCAGGTAATGGTGGAGGAGATGGAAGTATATCTAATCCATATCTAGGGTTACAGGCTGCGGCTAATAGTGCACAAGCTGGTGATTTATTTGAAGTAGGCGACGGTGTTTATGATCCGTTTTTATTGATAGAATCGGGCACTGAATCCAATCAGATTATCTTAAGATCTACAAATCTCCATGGTGCGATAATTGATGGAAATAACACTTTATCGGGAATTGTTACAATTGGTTCCGCCAGTGATAGTATACAACATATTATCCTAGATGGTTTTGAAATTAAAAATGGAGCATGGGGTATTGATGCTCAGAATACTCAATATTTCACAGTTAGAAATAATAAGATTAATGATGTTGATTTTGGATTCTACAACAGAAGAGAAAATGGATGGGAGCACAATCAATATCTTAACAATAATGAATTTATTGGTCGTACACTATGGCCACAACTGGATGGGAATATACCGCCAGAAAGAGGGGTAGACATTCGTGGCAATGCCAATGTAATCAGTAATAATTCTATCTCTGATTTTGGAGATGGAATATCTACTGATGGTCCTGCAAGTCAAAATTCATATGCATTAGATATTCATGATAATTATTTAACAAGGATTGTGGATGATATTATTGAAGTGGATGGCACTATATCAAATACAAGGGTTTACAGAAATCAAGGACTAAATGGTCGAATGGGTGTCAGTGTTTCTCCTGTTTATGGGGGTCCTGTCTATATCTTTAGGAATGAATTTTATAATCTCGAAACTTCGGCTTTCAAGATGAATAATGAGACTGCTGGGCTGGCGATCTTAAATAATAGTATTGCAAAATCAGATAGAGGGCTTACATCAAGTGAAGGTTGGCAGAATACAGTTTTTAAAAACAACATAGTATTAAGTGGTCATTATATAATGGAAGAGTTTGGTCTCGTTAGTGGAAGTATTGACGATTGGGGTAACAACGGATACCTTTCTCTAAGATCGGGCACTACAGCCGAACCATGGTTCAAATGGAATGGAGTAAAATATAATACTGTGACTGATATAGTATTGAGTGGTCTAACTGAGGGGAATACAATAGCAACTTCGTATGTAGATTTCGTAAATATAGTTATACCAGCAGATTATAGTACAGAAGCATTGCCATCCGATATAGACTTTAGTCCATCTGCAAATTCTGATTTGATTGATTCAGGAGTAAATTTTGATAATATATTTGAAAATGACACTGTAGGAGGAGTATTAGATTTAGGTGCATTAGAAGATGGATTACCCAGTCCAAATTATGGTCACGATTTTGAAAATGTTTGCGAACGGAATGATATATCTACAAAAATATGGAATGGAAATACCAATAAAGGGTGGTATCACCCATTAAATTGGACACCATGCGGAGTACCAGAGAAAATGTCTGATGTAACCATCCCTGGAGCGTTGTTAATTTATCCATTTATTAATTCTGATATAACTACGAAGAACGTTTTTATATGGGGAAATGGCCAATTGGAAATAATGAATAATGCGCTTTTCCAATTGTTAGGGACTCAGTAAGGGATTGATTGGTCGTATTGGCTTGAATTTATTGTATAATTGTACTACATATTAATGCTCAAGCTTATGGTTTATAGATCAATTTTTGTTCTTATAGCAATTTGTATTGTCAGTTCTTGTTTGCTGTACTCTTCGTGCAATAGAAGAAATAGTGTTATGAAGAACAATCAGACTGGTAAATACCTAAAGAAAGTGTTTAATGCCCCAAGTGGAAATTTAAACTACAGAATTTTCTATCCAGAAAATTTTGATCCATTAAAAAAGTATCCACTTTTATTATTTATGCACGGTGCAGGAGAAAGAGGTATTGACAATGAAGCTCAATTGATCCACGGAGGCGACTTGATCGCAAATGGGATGAATAAACATAATGCAATAGCCATACTTCCGCAATGTCCTAAGGAGGATTATTGGGTGAAACTCGACGAAGATAAAACCAACAATAATGGGGAGAAAAATTTTGATATTGATGTGGAAAGCGGACCTTCAGAAGCTCTTGGAAGAGTGATCGAATTGATCAACAAAATGAAAGTAGATAACTATATCGACAAAAGAAAAATATATGTCGGAGGTCTTTCAATGGGAGGTATGGCTACATTTGATTTGTTGTGGAGAATGCCAAATACGTTTGCAGCTGCGATGCCTATCTGTGGAGCGGGGTCTCCAGCGAAAGCAAGGTATATGAAGTCGGTCCCGATGAGAATATTCCATGGAGAAGATGACAGTGTTGTACCTGTTCAAAAATCAAAACAGATGCAAGATGCTATAGAAGTTGCAGGTGGAAATCCAGAAGTATTCTACTATCCAGGCGTAAATCATGACAGTTGGACTAGTGCTTTTGCAGAGAAAGATTTTTTATCTTGGCTGTTTGGAAATGAGCTGTCTACAAAATGAGATGAGGGTTAATTATTAGATCATTTTATATCCAGGACTGTCTTAAACATATGAAAGTAAAAAGAAATTGGATTCTAAAGAACATACACCTAATTGTTTCTGTGTCGATTGTATTACCAACGGCAATAATCTATGGTTCTCCGACTATTCTTCAGGAACAATTGAACATTCATGTTAATACAATTGATCTTGCAAATATGCTTAAAGCTATCATGTCTTTGTATTTAGGTGTTTCATTAGTTTGGATTTTAGGAATCTTAAGATCTGAATATTGGGTTAGAGCTACACAATTAAATGTATTATTTATGTTGACGCTGGCAACAGGAAGGTGTTTAAGTATGTTCATTGAAGGAATGCCTTCTGGAGGGTATGTTTTTGCCGTAATAGCTGAACTAATTCTTGGATTGTTTTCTATGCATCAGTTGAGAATATACAATATCAAGTAACTATGATTGTAGTTGATTCGGATCCTTTATGATGAATTTAGTTAGTTGATAACTGTACTTTACTCCTTCAATGTCGACGACTTCGGGAATTAATTTATTCTCAGAAATTACACAAATTAAAAGGAGGAACTAATAAAATAAAGCGTACCTTTGCGCCCGATTAGAATCCTGCCGTCCGCTAAGCGGATAACACAGGAATGGTTTAACCAAGTAAATTTTAAGTAATGGCAGTAAAAATTAGACTAGCTAGAAGAGGTCGTAAACAAAGACCTTACTATCACATCATCATTGCAGATGCAAGAGCACCAAGAGATGGTAAATTCATCGAGCAAATCGGATCATATAATCCTATGACAAAACCCGCAACTATCGAGATCGATAGAGAAAAGGCGTATGATTGGATGGAGAAGGGAGCACAGCCAACTGATACAGTAAGAGCTATCCTACGATTCAAAGGTGTATTGTACAGAAAGCACCTTCAAAGAGGAGTTTCTAAAGGAGCAATGACACAAGAAGTTGCAGATGCTAAACTTGCGGAATGGATTGAAGCTAAGGAATCTAAGGTTGCAGCAAGAGTAGAGGAGACTAAAAAAGAAATGGAAGACTTCAGAAAGCTAGTAAGTGGAGAAGCTAAGCCAAAGGCTGCTGAACCTGCTACAGAAGATGCTGCTGCAGCATTTAGAGAAGAAACTATTGAAGTTGCACCAGTTGCTGAAGAAGCTGCACCAGTTGCTGAAGAAGCTGCACCAGTTGCTGAAGAAGCTGCACCAGTTGTTGAAGAAGCTGCA